>NZ_CP084580.1:4047390-4358727 GCF_021869765.1 Chryseobacterium sp. MEBOG06
TCCATTCAAAACTCATAAGTCGCAGCCAATACGGCAACAGAAAAGTCCCGGTAGAATATTCATATGCGGAAGGGAAATTGGTAGTCACCCAAATCTACTCCAATAAACTTCATGAGAAAAACCCTTTATATATTGGAGACGTTATTTATGATATTGATGGGAAAACCATTCCGCAAATGGTGAACAGTTTCGGAAAGTATATTCCAGCCTCCAATTCCTGGGGTAAAGTTTACAAAGCAAAAAATCTATTTCTGCTCAGTAATAAAGATTCACTTTCTTTAAAAATTGAAAGAAACGGCCAAAACCTGGAGGTCATCTCCAAAACTTATTTCGCAAAAGATATTGTTTCTGAAAAAAATATACCCTCGGATAAATGGAAGTTTATCGATCAAAAGAAAGAGATCGGCTACGTAGATATGGGAACTATTGAAAAAAAAGATCTGGACGAAATGTACACTAATTTGAAATCGTCAAAATCTATTATTTTTGATCTCAGGAATTATCCAAAGCAAACCATCAGACCTTTAAGTTTTCTTTTGCTGCCACAATCTACGCCCTATTATCAGTTTAATTTTCCGGACACAGCTTATCCTGGTAAGTTTTACAGTATCACCAACAGTATTGGCAGAAAAAACCCGGAATACTATAAAGGCAATGTCATCGTTTTGGTAAATGAGAGTACCCAGAGCCAGGCAGAGACAACGGCAATGATGTTCAAGCAGCATCCAAAAGCCAAAGTAATAGGAAGCAATACTTCCGGCGCAAATGGGGATATTATTTCATTTAAAATTGCCGGACTCGATACCCGCTTAACGGGACTAGGTGCTTATTATCCTGACGGAAAAGAAACACAGAGAATCGGTATCATTCCTGATATTACAGTAAAACCTACTGTAGAAGGGATTAAAAAAAGAAAAGATGAAGTACTGGAAAGGGCTTTGTTATATATAAAAACCAATAACTGAGTATTACAAAACGGAATCTGCTGCAAGGCATTTCCATTTAACTAATATTTAACTTTTAATATTTCTATTTTGTGAGATTTTAGAAGGATTTGGTCAACATTTTGATAGAATAATCATGTAAAAAATAAATTATGTCAGAAAAGATATTATGGATCGATGATGAAATAGATTTACTAAAACCTCATATCGTATTTTTGGAAAAAAAGGGTTACCAGGTAACTCCTGTCAATAATGTGAACGAGGCTTTGGAGCTTATGGATTCAGAGAAATTTGCTTTAACATTAATTGATGAAAATATGCCCGGCATCTCCGGTTTAGAAGCTATTCCTATGATTAAGGAGAAAGACAATTCCTTAAAAATAGTAATGGTTACCAAAAGTGAGGAAGAACACATTATGGAAGAAGCTATCGGTTCGCAGATTGCTGACTACATTCTAAAGCCCGTAAATCCGAATCAGATATTACTTTCATTAAAGAAAAACCTACAGCAGGATAACCTGGTGGAGCAAAAAACTATTTTACAGTACCAACAGGAATTCAGAAACCTTTCTATGGAGCTTTCTTATTTAAGAACTTATCAGGAATGGGCAGAATATTATAAAAAAATTCTTAGCTGGGAAATTAAATTTGATAAAGTAGCAGATAATGAATTTGCTGATCTTCTGCAATCACAGAAAGAGGAAGCTAATATTCAGTTTGCAAAGTTTATTGAAAAAAATTATGAACATTGGCTTACGGATTCTGACAAACCTATGATGAGCCACACGCTTTTCAAAGAAAAAGTAAAACCAGAGGTTGAAAAAGGCAAGGTTCTTTTATTAATGGTAGACAATCTCCGCTATGATCAGTGGAAAATGGTTGAACCGCTATTTACCAAGTATTATAATAAGATATCTGAAGATTATTATTACAGTATCCTTCCTACGGCTACGCAATATGCAAGGAATTCTTTCTTTGCAGGTTTAATGCCATCTGAAATTGAAAAACGCTTCCCGGATAAATGGTTTAATGATAATGAAGAAGGAAATAAGAATGAATTTGAGCGTGACTTTCTGGAAGACCAGATGAAAAGAATTGGTATTGGGTCAAAATCCATGAAGTATCTTAAAGTACTGAATGCCGATTTTGAAAGAAAGATTTATGATGATTTCAATCAGCACAAAAACAATGATCTTTTAGTTATTGTTTATAACTTCATTGATATTCTTTCACATGCCAAGACGGATAATCACATCGTAGATCAGCTTATTCGTGATGATAAGACATTCCGTTCCCTGACTTTAAACTGGTTTGAGAATTCTTCGCTATTAAAGATTATTAAAACAGCGGCTGAAAATGGGTATAAACTCGTTATTACCACAGATCACGGAACTGTATATGTTAAAAAGCCGAGCAAAGTAGTGGGAGACAGAGAAACGTCTACCAATATCCGATATAAAACAGGAAAAAGTTTAACTTATGATGATAGTGATGTATGGGCTATTACCAATCCTGAGAAATTATTTCTTCCAAAAGGAAATTTAAGTTCAAAATATATTTTTGCCAAAAACAATATATTCCTGGCTTATCCTAAAAACTACAATCATTTTGTAAATTACTATAAAGAAACCTATCAACATGGTGGAATATCACTGGAAGAATGTATTATTCCTATCAGTATTTTAGAACCCAAGTAGTTTTTTTCATAGTTTATTTAATTCTGGGTTTAAAGCGGAAAAAATCGATCGATTTTTTCCGCTTTTTTTAAGGCACTTATTTTGCATGATTAAATACATCCATTAAATAAATATAAACCTATGAAAAAAAGTATTTTTATCGCAGCAGCGCTGACCGCATTATTTTTAACTTCTTGTAATAAAGAAAAAAGTGCAACCGCTACTCCTACTGTTACAGACAGTATTTCATCCAAGCCGGCTGATTCAGCAAACACTTCTGCTACTAAAGAGGATATTGTAAAAAGTACAGCAAAAGACAGTAGTGGAAAAACGCTGGATATGACTTTCAATAATACCAAGAATACAGCTACAATAGTTTTTAACAAAGAAACGATTGAATTACAGGGGCAAAAACCGGCTTCCGGAATCTGGTATAAGAATGATCATTATGAACTGAGAGGAAAGGGAGAGGAAATTGAACTAACAAAAGATGGTAAGGTAGTTTTTAAAAAATAAAATATCTTACTAAAAGTTAAAAAGTCGGTTTTGAAATTCAGAACCGGCTTTTTAATTTTCCTACATTTGAAAAAATTTATTTTTATTTATGAAATTAATCACCTACAATGTCAACGGAATCAGAGCTGCTTTTACTAAGGATTTCTTAGGATGGCTGAAGACTGCTGATCCCGACATTATCTGCATTCAGGAGAGCAAGGCCGGAAACGACCAGATAGATATCGAAAGCCTTGAAAAACTGGGATATCACAGTTACTGGCATTCAGCGGTTAAAAAAGGGTATAGCGGGGTAGGAATCGCCTCCAAAGTAAAGCCTAATCATGTAGAGTACGGCTGCGGTATTGAAAGTTATGATAATGAAGGCAGAATCATCCGTGCTGATTTTGACGGATTTTCTGCTATTTCTGTTTATGTGCCGTCTGCGTCCAATATTGAAAGGCTGGAATTTAAAATGCAGTTTTGCCATGACTTTCTGGAGTATATTAAGAATTTAAAAAAAGAAATTCCTAACCTCATTATATCCGGTGATTTTAATATCTGTCATGAAGCGATCGATATTCATAATCCTGATGGTTTAAAAAATGTTTCGGGATTTCTTCCTATGGAAAGAGAATGGATGACCAATTTCATCAATGAATGTGAACTTATTGACAGTTTCAGGTTCTTTAACAATGAACCAGAAAATTATACATGGTGGAGCTACCGTCAGAATTCCCGGGCCAGAAATAAAGGCTGGAGATTAGATTACAACTTCGCTTCTTACACCTTAAAGGACAAACTCAGCCGGGCTGTTATTTTAAAAGAGGCTGTGCATTCCGACCACTGTCCCGCCATGCTTGAATTAGACTTATAATACCAGGTAAGTATATACCAACAAAAAGCCAGCTGAATCAGCTGGCTTTTTTAATTTAAATCATAAATTTAATCGATAATTTCATATTCCACCGGAATTGTACCATGACTGATATCCCCGATTTCATCGAACGCTGCTTTAGACATATCTAAAGATCTTGATGAATGGAAAGGCCCTCTGTCATTAATCCTCACTATTACTTCTTTCCCATTCTTAAGGTTCGTTACCTTAACGTTTGTTCCAAACGGAAGCGTTCTGTTTGCTGCAGTGAACTTTGAGTTATCAAAGATTTCTCCGCTAGCGGTTTTTCTACCATTAAATTTATCGTGGTAGTACGATGCATAACTTGTTTTTTTCGCATCTAAGGCATTACTTGTAAACGAGTAAACACCTAAGGTTGAAATCATCATTATGATTACGAGAATGAATCTTTTCATCATTTTGAACTTTTATTGGTTTTGACGGAGCAAATGTATCAGGAATCTTTTTAAGTCGCTATTCAAATTGTTAAAAAATGTTAACAAAACATTAAAGATATCTTAACTAACCTTGTGATATCCTATGAATAGGGGCTTTAAAGCACATTGTTAAAGAGTGTTAAAAAAAAGCTTTAAATGTTAACATAATTAACTAATCTCTGCATAATTTAAAAATTCAAGATATTAAATATTCTGAAAATCAACACTTTACGCAAATTGAAAAATCACTAATTTGTCAAAAAATCACACCCAAAATAATAAAAGCTTTAAGAACTCATATCCGAAGAAAGTTTCTGACAGAAGCCTTTTAAAGTTATAAATACCTGCTTATAAAAATCAATTTAACATTGATCTGAATACTTTAATTACTACCAGAATAAAAATAATTTTATTATTAAATGATTATTTAAAAGAACTGAAACAAAAATAATCTATTTATTTCTAAAAATTATAAGATTTAAAGCAAAACTTGTGGAATGTTCAGACCAATTTATCTGCTTATAAAGCATGACCTCTTAAGAATGTTTAAAATAATAACACAACCTGGTGTAATCTGAAGAGATCTGTATAAAGTTATTTTAAGGTATCAAGTGCTCTACAGGATGACAAATCGCACAGTTAAAATAAGCTATTATATTACTACTGTTTTATGAAATAGGTCTATATCAAATTATTCAGATAACAGAAGTGCAAAGGCAACGTCAAAGTCATTAATGTTAAAGCCAAAAACTTCATACCAGAAGCCGAAGGAGTGAAAAATAGAATATTCTTTCAGATTAACGGATCAGTCTCAAAAGTTGGGGGGAATGTTTAGTGGTTGTATCTTTGTCTTATGCTAAGCGATTACGACCTTCTTAAATTTTTACTTCCAGAATTTCTAGTTGAACACTTTGATATCCTCAAAGCAGAAGAATATTCTGGTGAACTTCATATTTATTTTGAAGAAAAAAGCAGTATTCCCGAGGAATTTAAAGAAAGACTGCTGGAATCAAAAGGCTTTTTACCTGAAATTATTGTAGATGATTACCCGTTAAGGGGTAAAATCGTAAAGCTTCACGTGAAAAGAAGAAGATGGACCGATAAGTCTTCAGGAGAAATCCTTCAAAGAAACTGGCAGGTTGTAGCTAAGGGAACGCGCATGACAAATGAATTTGCGGTCTTCTTAAAAAAAATTAGCAGACACTAAAGCTCTTCCTCTCAAAGTTATAGCAGAATTTTTTGGTATCAAGGGTAAGACCTTCCAGAGACAATACAAGAATAAACTCAGCGAATATTATAGCTGGGAACAAAAACCTCACGCAGAAGACTGGATCATTTATCCTGAAAATCTCTCAGCATCCCTGTCCTTAGACGAAGTTGCTTTATCTGATGGAGAACTGTATACCGTTCTTACCTCCAAAAGAGCCAAAGGGAGAAAAGGAAGTATTGTTGCAATTATAAAAGGGACTCAGAGTGATTTTGTCATCGCGCATCTTTTAAAAATCAGCAGGAGACTTCGGATGAAGGTAAAGGAAATAACTTTGGATATGGCGGGCTCCATGAAGCGTATTGCTAAAAGATGCTTTCCTAATGCAGTACAGGTGATCGACCGCTTTCATGTTCAAAAGCTTGCTCTGGAAGCCCTTCAGGAAATCAGGATCAAACATCGTTGGGAAGCCCTTGAAATGGAAAATAAGACTCTTGAAGAAGCCTCTGAAGAGCAAATTTTAAAGACAGAAGTATTTGAAAATGGAGATTCCCGAAAACAGCTTCTGGCAAGAAGCAGGTATCTGCTTTACAAGAGCCGGGAAAAATGGACGCTGTCCCAGAGGCAAAGAGCTTCCATCCTTTTTGCTCAATATCCTGATCTGGAAAAAGCGTATGGATTAACCGATGGCCTTAGAAAGATCTATAATCAGCCTATTACAAAATCTGTGGCTATGACTAAACTTGCGCATTGGTTTAGAAAGGTTGAAGAAGCAGGTTTTACCTCTTTTTCCACCTTAAGAAAGACCATAATGCACCATTACAGAGATATTCTAAATTATTTTGATAAAAGAAGCACTAACGCAGCGGCTGAATCTTTCAACGCGAAAATCAAGAACTTCAGGGTGCAGCTCAGAGGGGTGAAGGACAGATCATTTTTTTTATTCAGATTAACCAACCTTTTTGCTTAGCCCCCAACTTTTGCACCTGATCCAGATTAACCCATCTTTTTAGATAATTTCTATTTACGATTGCTCCTAAAGATGCGAAAGAAATATCCTTTGGTATCAAGCACAAAATAAAAAAACCAATGAGTAAATCATTGGTTTTATATGTAATTAAATAAAATTATTTTATTTTAAATATTCTAATATATATTCATAGGTATCCTGTGGATACACTACAGAAATACTTTGAGAGCCAGTAACAGCTGCACCAGTAGCAATGTCATATGAATATAAATCTCTTGCATAAACCACTTTATTACCATTACCTGTACCTGTACCTGCTTTTTTATAGATGGTAATACCGTACATGGATGTAATACCGGTAGGTGGAGTAATAGTTACAGCGGTAGAACCAGCTGCTGTTGTAAATTGACCTTTAACAGCATATACCTGAGTTCCGTCAACTAATGTGTTGGTAGCTGTTCCAGTAGCGGCATTTGTTACATTAAATTTAGGATCTGTAGCAGAACTTAGAAATGGTCTCCAAGTACCTCCTGTTGGAGAAGCACTACTATTATCATAGTACCAGAATCCTCTTGAAAGAGTACCTTGGGTAGCACCTGAAGCAGCAACACCTGTAGTAGCTGTATTATATACAATCATACCATCAAATCTATTGGGGTTGTTTGATGTATTATATAAAGTACCCTGGTTTGACAATGTCATTGCACTTAAGTCAGCTCTAGGATAGATCATCCCTTTACCATAGTTGGCATTATTGACTGTATTTGTAGTTGAAGCATCTAAAAACGCTGAAGAAGAAGGAATAGCTGAACCGGCATATCCCTGATTACCTTTAATTTGCCCAAACGCCATATTACCAAAAGATGATAGAACTAATGCAGCTACTATATATTGTAATTTTTTCATTTGTAATTAATTTAATAAATTTTTTATAATTTGTGTTTACTGTCCACCTAACGAATACCAATTAGTCCCATCAGTAATTAGCTCTGTTGCATACTGTTGAATACTTGAAAGAGTATTTGTCAAATAGTTAGAGTTAAGTGTTGTCAAAGTCTGCACACCACTTCCTGTTGAAATTAATGTTAATTTCTTACCAAGCATACTTACAGTAGGAGCAGGCAATTGGATATCACCGTTTACAGTTCCAGTAATAACTACAATATTTCCAACATCAGAAGCATTAATAGTCGTAACTGCTGCACCGGCAATAGTTCTGAAAGTAGGAATTGTAGGGGTAACTGCGCCACCTCCTAATGTTTTCCATACATTGTTACCAGATGTACCGTCATAGTAGTAAAACCCAGTTGCTGTAACATTTACAGTTTTACCTGTTCCATTACCACCTAAAGCAGTTACAAAAACAAGGGCTCCGTTCTGAGCACTTGGAGTTGCGGCACCGTCTGCATAGGCTGTGTTTTTGGCTTCTAATTCAGCTCTTGTTAAACGAGGGACTAACAAAGCATCAGGTCTAGTATTATCAGTAGTAGTAGCTACTACGTCTAAAGTTGCGGCAGGTGTGGTTGTGTTAATCCCCACTCTCCCTTGCTGAGCCTTGGAAAGCGCCGAAAGGCAAACCAGCATTGTTGCTGTTAATAAAATTTTTTTCATAAGTTTTTAAAGATTTTAATTACATTATTTTTCATCATTATTTTGCGTCATCGTTTCCTAATCAAGGAAAATGCATCCCAACTTGGGATTATTATATTTAAGCTAAAAATAATCAAAAAATTATAAATATTCTGTTTGAATTCAGCTCAAATTCAATAAATAACTTATTGGAAGCACATGATTTACAAAATTGCTTACGATGCAAATTTAAGATATAATTTTCTATTTTATACACTTTATAAAAGAAAATTAAAAATTCTTAATACCACAAAATGTTAATCGATTGAATTATAACTACATAAAGATTTCACAAAATAAGATAATTATGTTAAATTTCATTAACATCTTATTTTCTAACCATCACTTCATATTGATTAATAAGCTCTTAACTATATCAATTCTCCATATAAGTCAAATTCTTCTGCTGAGGTAATTTTAACCTCTGCAAAATCACCTATAGAAATGTATGTATCTTCCGCCGAAACAAGAACTGTATTATCTACATCCGGAGAATCGTATTCTGTTCTTCCTATAAAATAATTTCCTTCTTTACGGTCAAAAATACATCTGAAGACCTGTCCTACTTTTTCCTGGTTTTTCTCCCATGAAATCTGAGACTGCACTTCCATGATCTCTTCTACTCTTGCTTCTTTTACTTCCTGAGGGATATCATCTTCCAATACATAAGCAGTGGTATTCTCTTCATGGGAATAGGTAAAGCAGCCTAATCTGTCGAACTTCTGTTCTTTCACCCAATCTTTAAGTTCCTGGAATCTTTCTTCTGTTTCTCCCGGGTATCCTACAATAAGAGTTGTTCTGATGGCCATATCGGGAACTTTCTCTCTGAATTTTCCTAACAATGCATCTGTTTTTTCGTGGGTAGTTCCTCTTTTCATTGATTTCAACAAATCAGAGTTGATGTGCTGAAGAGGGATATCTATATAGTTACAAACTTTAGGTTCTTCACGGATAATATCCAGCACATCTTCAGGGAAGCCACTTGGGAAAGCATAGTGAAGTCTAATCCACTCTACTCCTTCTACTTTTACAAGTTCTTTCAAAAGATCCCCCAATGCTCTTTTCTTATAAATATCCAGGCCATAATAGGTAAGATCCTGAGCAATAAGAATAAGTTCCTTAGTTCCTTTTTTTGCTAATTTCTGAGCTTCAGAAACCAATTTTTCGATAGGTGTTGAAATATGTCCACCTCTCATCAAAGGAATTGCACAGAAAGAGCATGGTCTGTCACAACCCTCTGAAATTTTAAGATAAGCATAATGTTTGGGAGTGGTCGTTAATCTTTCACCTACCAGCTCATGTTTATAATCAGCACCAAGGTGCTTTAACAGGATGGGAAGATCTCTGGTTCCAAAATACTGATCAACATCAGGAATTTCTCTTATCAAATCCGGCTTATATCTTTCAGAAAGACAGCCAGTAACGAATACTTTTTCAACTTCACCTCTGTTTTTAGCCTCTACATAATCAAGGATTGTATTAATTGATTCTTCTTTAGCATTATCTATAAAGCCGCAGGTATTGATCACTACAATATCCCCACGGTCTTCGTGAACCACTTCTTTACCATTGGCTTTCAGCTGGCTCATTAATACTTCAGAATCATATACATTCTTGGAGCATCCAAGAGTAACTACATTGATTTTCTTCTTCCCTACAGATTTTGTACGCATCGTTTTGATTTTGAGTCTGCAAAGATACAAAATATTGAAGAGTTACTATCAAAAAAATGAAAACCACTTTATAAAAGTGGTTTTCAGGGATATACTTTAAAAGTTTTTTTCTTTGAATCCGGGAGCATTCTGATCTTTTTCTGAAAGTAGGGCATCTTTTTCATCAACCTTCCAGTTAATATCAAGATCCGGATCATTGAATTTCACGCTGCCTTCAGATTCTTTGTTATAAAAGTTATCACATTTATAAGAAAATACAGCATGGGTACTCAATACAGCAAATCCGTGTCCAAAGCCTCTGGGTACGTACAGCTGCAATTTGTTTTCAGCAGTCAGCTCAATTCCGAACCATTGTCCGAATGTAGATGAATCTTCTCTCAGATCCACCGCTACATCCCAAACACTTCCTTCAAGGCAGGATACCAGTTTTGCCTGTGCATGTTCTCCTTTTTGGAGATGTAATCCTCTTAATACACCATAAGAAGATTTGGAAATATTGTCCTGAACAAAATGGCCGTTCATTCCTGTAAGTTCTTCAAATTTTTTTTCATTGAACTTTTCAAAGAAGTAGCCTCTTTCATCTTCAAAAACTGTGGGCTCTATGATATAGCAATCCTTAAGCGGGGTTTCTTTAATTTTCATGATCGGGAAAAAAATCTATTTTAATATGGTTATTAATGTTCTAAATAAAATCTTTATATCGTTTTTGAAAGACATATTTTCCAAATACTCAAGATTCATTTTTACTTTATTTGGGAATAATATTTCATCATTATATGCTAAAGGGTCCTTCTGCATTTTCAAAAGGCTTTCTTCATTTCTATATTTTATGCTTGCTTCACAGGTGAGGCCGGGTTTCAGCTTCAGAACCTCCCTATCTGCTCCCACAAGCCTATCGTAATACCCTTCAATATCAGGTCTGGGTCCTACAAAGCTCATATCCCCTTTCAAAATATTAAATAATTGAGGAAGCTCATCCAGTTTAAATTTTCTGAGAAGCTGTCCTATTGCCGAACAGATCATCGTTTTCTCATGAATTGTTTTAAACTTAAAAATAATGAAAGGATCTCCGTACTGCCCTATTCTTTTTTGGAAAAAAATTCCGTTTGAAGAAGTATCCAAGCTTGTAATAACAAACAAAACAATCAGTAAAGGCATAAGAAAGATGAGCAATATAACTGCAAAAACTAAGTCAAAAATCACTTTCCAATATTTATACTGATTCATAAAGCAGATCGATATTATATTTCGAAGAAGGTATGGATTACCTTCGCTATTCTTTCTCTATCTTTATCAGACAAATTAGATCCCGAAGGAAGACAAAGCCCATTGTCAAAAAGTTTTTCTGAAACAGTCCCACCATAGTAAGGTGTATTTTCAAAAACAGGCTGTAGATGCATCGGCTTCCAAAGAGGCCTTGATTCTATATTATCTTCTAAAAATGCAAATCTTAGGTCTTCTCTGTTTTTTCCTGTAATATCTGGATTGACAATGATTGCAGAAAGCCAGTGATTGGAATAAAAATATGAATTGGGTTCAGAGAATACCTCTACCCCATCAATATCTTTAAAAATCTCAACGTAAAAGTCATGCATTGCCCTTCTCGCTTCAACGCGATCTTTTAACACTTCCATCTGACCTCTTCCTATTCCGGCAACAATATTACTCATTCTGTAGTTGAACCCAATATGAGAATGCTGATAGTGAGGTGCATTGTCACGTGCCTGAGTGGATAAGAACACTATTTTATCTTTATCTTCTTTTGTGTGGCTTACCAATGCACCACCTCCTGAAGTGGTTATAATTTTATTTCCGTTAAAGCTCAGAACCCCGAAACGTCCGAATGTTCCACAAGCCTGGCCTCTATATGTTGACCCTAAAGCTTCTGCTGCATCTTCAATCAGATCTATTCCGAATTCTTTCGAAATAGCAGTAATCTCATCCATTTTTGCCGGCATCCCATACAAATGAACAACAATAATGGCCTTCGGTTTTTTGCCTTTTAGAATTCTGTCTTCAATCGCTTCTCTTAAAGCTTTTGGACAAATATTCCAAGTTTCTTCTTCACTATCAACAAAAACAGGATTTGCACCACAGTAAGCTATGGGGTTTGCAGATGCTGAAAATGTCATAGACTGACAAATCACTTCATCTCCATATTGAACACCAGCTTCAATCAAAGCAAGATGAATTGCCGCTGTTCCTGCTGATAAGGCAGCGACTTTCACGTCTTTATTTAAAAATTTCTCTAAGTCTTCTTCAAAGCCATTTACATTAGGTCCTAATGGAGCGATCCAGTTTTCTGTAAAGGCTTCGTTGATATATCTTTGTTCATTACCTCCCATATGTGGTGAGGATAACCAGATTTTTGAATTCATAATAGTTTATTAATATTCGTCGTATGAAATGGTTAATTCTTTCGAAGTGGGAACGGATTGACAGCTTAAAATAAAACCATCTTCAATTTCGTAGTCCATTAAAACATCAGTCTCTTTCATATTCACAGTTCCTGAAATTACTTTTCCTACACAACTGCTGCAATTCCCTTTTTTGCAGGAGTATGGAACATCCAAACCTACCTCCAATAAAGATTCAAGGAGGTTTTTCTTATGATCAACAGTTACGTAATGAGACTCCTGATCAATAATTACTTCAACTTTAGTCTCCCCAGATTTTACGGTTTCAGAAATGATCTCTTCAATCCCAACTTCATTTTCTAAAGAATAAAAAAGTTCACTTTTAATGATTTCCTTTGGAATTTTAATAGAAAGAAGGTAATCATGAACCGTTTTAATCAATTCCTCGGGCCCGCAGGTATAAAATTCTGAAAAACTTTTCACATCGAATTGCTGATGAATTTTAGTCTGTAAAAAATCATGATCAATTCGCCCAAAATAATGATTATCATATTTTTTCCGGCTAAAGATGTAAATTACTTTTAAAGTATCCTTAAACTGAGATTCCAAAGAGCTCAGCTGATCACGGAAAATAGTATCCTCAATTTGCTTATTGGCAAAAAGTAATGTAATCTTAGTTAACGGTTCATTATTCAGAATGTTTTTAACAATAGAAATAATGGGGGTAATTCCGCTTCCCGCAGCCACTAAAAAAATATTTTTGGCAGAGCTATCTGCTATATGATAAACAAACCGGCCCTCGGGTAAGCCTACATCTAAATAATCTCCAACTTCAATGCGGTCTTTAATAAAAGTTGAAAATACGCCACCATTAATTGCTTTTACAACCACCGAAAGACTATTTTCTTCAGGGCTTGTACAAATTGAGTAAGATCTTCTGATTTCATCATTGTTGATTTCAGATTTCAAAGTAACATATTGACCTGATTCAAAAACAAAAGAATTCTTAAGCTCTTCGGTTATATCAAAAGTCAATAGTACAGCATCATCAGTCAAAAATGACTTATCAAATACTTTGAGTTTGTGAAATACATTTCTCATTGGTGTCATTAAAATATTTTTTTTGCAGGATTACCTACATAGGTTCCAGACTCTTTAATATTTCTGAAAACTACACTTCCAGCTCCGATAATAGCATTATCTGCAATTTTTACTCCCGGATAGATTGTAGAACCTGTTCCTATCAATACATTTTTTCCAATCCGACAGTTTCCTCCTAAATCTACATTTGCCATGATATTAGTAAATTCGTCTATAAAAACATCATGTCCAATCTGGCTTCCGCAGTTGATAAATACCCCTTTTGACACCTCCGCATCACAGGATATTAAAACATTTGAAAACAACACGACCGACTGGTCTATTTTGGCTCTGTCACCAAAAATACAAGTGTGGTGAGCAAAACCCTGTATTTTTGAAGGTTCAGTATTAGAAAAAATAGTTCTTTTAACTTCAGAGCTGTTAATTGCCAACAAGATACTTTCGTACCTGTTCAAATCATTATTAGATAAAGAATCAATTACTTTCAGATCAAGATTAAATGGATCTAAAGCAGTCAGATTATCATCTACAAATCCCACAATATTTGGAACATTGCCTTTAAATTTGCGAGAGTGATTGATAAAACTCAAAAGTTCTCTTCCAAAGCCTCCGGCTCCAATAATTACAGATTCTTTACTGTATTGAATACCCTCCATCGATTATTATATTTTGACCTGTAATCCATTTTGAACCACTAGATATTAAAAATTTTATTGTAGGAACCACGTCTTCTGTTTTTCCGATTCCAAGAGGATGCATTTCTAAAATATCCTTTACGTTATCTTCGCTCAATTGAGAGAAAAGATTTTGTGTCATCGGAGTATCAACAACACCAGGAAGCACTGCATTTATTCTTATTTTTCTTTTTGCAAATTCCAAAGCAGCTGACTTTACCAAACCTACTACGGCCGATTTTGTAGAGCAATAACCTATTTTTCCAGGTTGTCCCAACACTCCCATTACTGAAGACATGAAAACTACACTTGCTCCTTCATTACTATATTTTTTCTTTGTGAAATGTCTTAATAACTCGATTCCCGAAAATACATTAAGCTTATATATCCTTTCAATTTTTTCAGGATTGTATAATGTAAGGGGAACTGTTTCTTCCATTCCTGCACAATGTATGAGCGCATCGAATTTTTCAGAAAAGTCTAAGTTTTTAAATAAATTTTCAATTTCTGAAACTTCTGATAAATCTAAAGGACAGCAAACAACATTATCTTTAGCCTCATCTAAAAAATCCCGAATTTTTTCAAAATTTCGTGCTACAGCCACTACTTTATGGCCGTCCTTCACAAGATCTTTCATGGTTTCAAAGCCAATTCCTGAAGTAGCTCCGGTAAGAATAATATTCATTTAATCAATGTATTTTTTATAGTTTTTCTGAAATTCGCACACCCTTGCTTCTTCATCACTTAATTCTCCGGTAAAAGGCGATTTTTTCACCCCAATCTGAACTTTTTCACAAATTGTTTTATCCTCATCAAAAACCTTTCTGTTGAAACTTACCAGTGACTCTTTATAAATTTTTTCTAAAGTAGGATTTACTTTTTCGTCTTCTTTCTTTGTCAAGAAAACATAGCTTACAAATTTTGACGAATTACTGTCAATGGGAGTAATATATGATAAATTAAAAGAAACACCATAGGTACTTGAAATCAAAACATTAGGAAATACAACAAGATGCTTATATCCAGAAATTTTGTATTCACGGTTTTGATAAGGTGAATGAATTTTAGCATTTTTACCTTCATTTTCGCCTGCCAGAAGAGTTGCATCCCAAACAGAGTGTTCTTTAATGAAAGTAAATTCCATTCCTCCAGCACCTAATTTTTTAAAGGTCTCTTCATGAATAAGATTTACGTGATAACTTTCTAAAGTATTTTCAACTAAAATTTTCCAATTGGCATTAATGATCATGTCATTAACATCCACCAATTCTCCAAAATTATTACTCATTTTTTCAACCTCTTCGAAAAGATCTCCCATAAAATCTTTCAATTCTGAAGGATCATTGGAAAGGTTAACAAAGACAAGTTCTCCACAAAAATCTACTTTATATTCTTTAAGTTTTAAGCATTCCAGCTCGTCTTTGGTGAATTTAAATAAAGGTTTCTTCGGAATTCCTGCCGGAATTCCTTTATCATTGTATGCCCATCCATGATAAGGACACATCAAAGGCCTGTTACCAGACTGCTCAACTTGAATAATTGAGTGTCTGTGTGAACAGATATTTTTAAATGCTTTTATCGTACCTCTGCAGTTTTGTACAACTACCGGAATTCCTCCGATATCCTGAGTGATAAAATCATCTTCTTCTTTTAAAAAAGATTTAAAACCTACAAAGCACCAAGTTTGCTGAAACAAAAGTTCATGTTCTTTTTCTAAAACATCATTTCTGTAATAATGCTCGGGAAGTATTAATGCTTTCATGTTTATATTTCTTTTAATGGTAAAATTTTAGTTTCTGATAAATTAATGATACAGTTTCCCCAGGACAAGCCTGAACCATAGCCGCTGCATAGAACTCTGCTTTTATTAGTAAGCAGATCTAAATTAGTTGTGATCAGCAACGGAATGGTTACTCCACTTGTATTTCCGAAACGTTCAATATTTATCGGGACTTTATGAGTATCAATTCCCAATATAGAGCTTATCTGCTTAATGATAAATCTATTGGACTGATGAAAGAAGAAACCATCAATTTCCGATAAGTCTACTGATGATTCCTCCTGAATTTTTTTAATACTAGGAGCTACTTCTCTTAATGTAAAATCAAAAACCTTTGCTCCATTCATATTGAGATAAAGATTTGATTCATTTTCAGAATCAAAACTATCTTTTGTAATACTTTTTCTATAACCTCCTTCAGGAATTATAATAGCTTCATGATTAGCTCCGTCTGAAAAGAAATTGAAATATGACTTATCGGCACTCCCTCTTTTTGAAACCAAAATAGCGGAGGCAGCATCACCAAACAGCATGTTGGTACTTTTATCAGTAGGTGACAAAATCTTTGACAGGGTTTCTCCGATGATCAATAATACTTTTTCTCCTTCTCTTAAAGTGGAAGCAATGGAAAAAGCCGTGCTCAATCCCTGAACAAAACCTGCACAACCAGCATTGATATCAAAACATAAAATTTCCTGTTGTAATCCCAATCTGTCTTGCAGAATATTGGATGTAAAGGGAATTTTGTAATCTGAGGTCTGTGAAAGAAAAATAAGACTTTTAATCTCATTTTTGTCAACCAGCTTTAGTATTTCTTCTGCAGCTGCAAATCCCAGATCTGATGCTGTCACATCTTTATGAGCCCATCTTCTCTCTTTGATTCCAACTGTTTTTTCAAAAACTCTTATTTCTTTTTCTGTTAACAATGTTGAAAAAAAAGAATTCCCTACTGTATGAATCGGAACACTGGAACTGATATAATCTATCGAAACATTATTAAACTCCTGAAACATAATTAATCAAATTTATCTTCTCCGATTTTTTCAACTAAAGAATTTACTGTTGTAATTTTAGCAATATCATCACCGTTTAACAATACTCCAAAGTTATCTGATACAAAACCGATAAGGATCATCGCTGCCATAGAGTCCCATTCTTCTAATTGAGAAAGATCCGTTTCCGGAGTCAAATCAATTTCCAATTCTAATTCTTCCTGTAATTGTGATGTAAAATCTGCAATATTCATTATATTATATTCTTAAAGTTTATTATTTATTTTAATTATTCCGCCTGACCAAGATAACCCTACCCCAAATCCTACAATTCCGAGGGTAAGCTCTTTATCTTCATCCAGACTGTCTGTATATCTTTTTAAAGCAATCGGGATGGTACATGACACTGTATTTCCCCCGTTTGAAAGATCATTATAGAAGTTTTCCTTATCTATTTTAATTCTTTTTCTGAGAAAATCTAACATAAAAGAATTGGCTTGGTGGAAAACAAACTGATCAACCTGCCCTATATCCATCCTATTTTCTTGCATAATTTCTTTCACAAAATTAGGAATGGCTTTGGTCGTAAAGTTAAAAATTTCAGGACCGTTCATATACAAATGATTATCTGTATATACATTATCAGTGCCATACTCAATTTCTTCTGCGCCAGGATCTAAAGGAAATCTACTGCAACCGTTTTTGATAATCAATTTATCGTACCCAGAACCGTCCGTACCAAATTTAAACTTTAAAATATTATCATTTTCAGTTTTACTGATAAGTGTTGCAGCTGCAGCATCGCCAAATATAGACCTGTTTGTTTTATCTTTCGGATGTATAAATTTTGAATAGGTTTCGGCAGTAACCAATAAGACATTTTCTACCTGACCTGAAGAGATAAGAGCATTTGCTAAATTCACTCCATAGGTAAAACCAGAACATCCTAGGTTAAAATCCAATGCACCTATATCTGTTCTTAAACCTAATTTATCCTGAAGAATACAAGCTGTAGTTGGCAAAAAGTATTCGGGACTTTGTGTACAATATAGAATGTAGTCTATCTTTTGCTTATCAAAACTTTCAAACAATTTATTACATGCTTTCTCAGCAAGATCTAAACCGGTTTCGTTTTCGCTTACAATATATCTTTTTTGAATACCTACTTTCTCTTCAAACCTTTCAAAATCGTAATCCGGAAAATCTTTTTTCAGATCTTCATTGGTAACTACAATTTCAGGAAATACATATTCTATTTTTTTTATTTGTGCTCCCATATTTATTTTGATCCTTTAAATTCTTCTGCCGTAGCATTATTTTCCTGAGTAATCCCTTCAGATTTAAAGACTTTTTTTATTGTTAATAAAATAATTTTTATATCTAAGCCTAAACTAATATTGTCAACATACCACACATCATAATCAAATTTTTTCTCCCAGGAAATAGAATTTCGTCCATTTACCTGTGCCCAGCCCGTGATTCCTGGTCTTACTTCGTGCCTTCTCGCTTGAAATTGGTTATACAAAGATAAGTATTTTGGTAAAAGAGGGCGTGGTCCAATAAGGGACATATCTCCTTTTAAAACATTTATCAACTGAGGTATTTCATCCAATGACGTTTTTCTTACGAATGATCCTATCGCGGTAAGTCTATCTGCATCTGATAAAAGATTCCCTTGAGGGTCTTTTTTATCATTCATTGTTTTAAACTTGATAATACTAAAAATTTTTCCATTTTTTCCGGGCCTTTTCTGAAAGAAAAAGGGTTTCCCGCTATTTGCAAAATATAACCCAATCGTTACAATTATAAAAATAGGGCTTAAAATGAGGAATCCCAAAAAGGCACTCACAAAATCTATTATCCTCTTTATAAAATTTTTATACATGAATAATCTATCTAAATTTTAATAAATTAAGTACAACAAAAATCATCAATTTTTTATTGTCCCTCATTAACTGCGTATTATATTTTAATATTGTAAAATTTCTTTGAAAATAACTCCCCAAAAATTGTTCGTAAATTTTATATTCTTCTGTATCCTTATCGATATATTGTATATAATTTTGAATGTGTTTTTGGTAGTACCCGTTCAATACTTCTGATGATTTTTCTTTGATCGTATTGAAAGACATTTTATTTAGATGGCCATGAACATTAGAAGCATGGATTCTATAGTGTATATAAGAATTTGAATCTATAACAACATTATACTTATGCGTTCTTGCAAAGAAATATACCAGCCAATCATGTGAAAATGCTTTCCAATTTATATTATCTGCTTTTTTTAGAAATTTTTGAAGATTTAAAGCAAAATCTTTAGTGAAAACATAAGTACAGCCAGCGCTACCACCTTCAAAAAGATAATCATATTTTTTTTTGGGGAAATCTTTTTTCAATACACTTAAAGAATTGTCTGATTCTTCCCATTTGGTAAGATTTGAGCAATATAACTGTGCATTTTCTTTCTTAAGGAAGTTGACTGCCGATTCCATCTTCTCCGGTAACCAGATATCATCCTGGTCGCAAAATGCAACATAATCAAAATTTTCATTAAAATTCAAATTATCAACCATTTTCAGAAAATTATTTGCTGCAGAACCTGTTCCCGGAATATTTTGGTTTATCCTGATTTGGGGATAATTTTGGGAAATGATTTCAATGGTTTTATCCTTACTGCTATCATCACTTATTACAATATCCACCTCAACTCCATTTTGGTTAAGAATGGAGTTAATTTGACTTGTAATATACTTTTCTCCGTTATACGTTGCGAGAAGAATCTTAATTATTGACATATTCGCTTATTTAATAATGATATTTCATTGATCTGAATTTGTTGTGGCAGTTATAACTTATAAAAAAACAGATGCAGATATATAATAAAATTCATTACTATTATAAAATTGAAAATACTTTTTTTGTTCGTTTTATTTAAAATAGAGTAGAAAATAAACGGTAACATAAATATGTAGTATTTAGCATTTGAGTAATTTGGTACCATGAATATAAAAAATAAGGTAGCGGAAATTACTCCTGAAATAAAGACAAATTTTTGATAAGAATGTTTATCCTGAATAGAAGATGTCTTTTTTTGAATAAACAATCTTACTATTACAATCCCATACAAAATATAAACTGGTATCACTTTAACTCCTGATGGTGTCAAAAAAATACCTGTCATAAAGGTAATGATTGGTCGCAAAAATATTGGATATTTATTACGGAGTCCCAATTTTTCTTCTCCTTGTAACATTGCATTGGCTTTATCAGAAAGGAATCCTATATTTGATATATATGACAATGAGCTGATTCCTAAAATCAAGGCTCCAAATACAAGAGCAATACCTGCAATAATGATTTTACGCTTATCAAGGTAGGAAAAAGCACAGGTAATACTAACAAAAGTAGCAATCACCGTAGAATTACCCAAATCAAGGAACGAGATTAGTATAATCATAGCTACTATGATAGGCCATCTCCCCCAAAAAAGAAATATAGGTATCGTTAAGACCAATACAAATTGTTCTAAACCTAAAACCCCCACGTGAAATACAAACCCTAAAAAGACCAATACTAGGCATAAAACATCTAATCTATAATTCCATTCTTCAATTGAGAATTTCATTCCTAAACCGTTGACTATTTTGAATGTCGTTTCTCTGAAAATAACGGCAAATAAAAATGGCAACATCGAAAAAATAGTGATTGCAATTCTACCCAAACTTTGCATAACATCTTCAGTACATGTTTTGTCATCTATACTGGAAAAATAAGAAAACAGTGTACTATTTGTATAACATGAAGAGTAATATGTAAAAGTTCTCAGTATAGAATCAAAGTAAAAATAGGGAGTCCAAAAAGGCTGTCTACTTTCTCTTACCAATTCATAAGCACGCGCTTCAAAATCTGGTTCATCACCAAATGGAAAAAGATATAGTCTACCTATTACTAAAAAAAAGATAAAAAAGAAAACTGAACGTATTCCAAATTTTGAAACTAACATATTTTATACTCCGGTTAATTTTTGATACAATTTTCTATATCTCTCAGCGTTTTTTTTGTAGTCAAACAGATCTTTCGCTACATTACTACGTTCTGTTGCTTTTCCATCGTTTATATATCTATTGATATTCTCTACAGTAAGTTCTTCAAATGTTTTTGGACTGTATGTAATGCCAAGATCATATTTTTTTGTTAAAACAGAAGCTCCTCCACATTCCTTATTTACTATAACGGGAATCCCCATTGCAGTAAATTCAACAGTTTTAGTTCCTAAAATACTATACCCCACAGCATCTTCAAAAGATGAAGTAGACTTGCGGTAAGGCAGCAATCCGAAACTCACATCAGAAAGCTCTTCTTTCAATTCATTGGTATTTTTGGTTGAAGTCAGTATAATTTCGTCTTGAGGAATTTTTGCAAAAACTTCTTTTATAGCTTCGTGCGAGGATGTGGTAATGATTTTCAGCTTACAGTTGGGTGTTTTCTTTCGTAATTCCGTATACAGTTCCAACAGATCATTTATGGTATGCCAAGTTGTCTGAGTTAAGGCACCCAGATAACAATAGACCACTTCATTGTTTGAATTGCCTGCAGTAGAATTCAGGCTTTCCGTATCTACACTTAAATATATTTTTTCTATTGACTTAGCTCCAATTTCTTCGTAAGATTGGGCCATGGTATCCGAAACTACAATGGTAACATCAGCTTCAGTAAGAAGCTGCTTTTCCATTTTTTTTAAAAATAAATAGTTCTTATTAGGCTGGGTATATTTATTTTTAAGTGCATATTCTTCCGGAAAAAGACCTCTGGCGTCAAATATGACTTTATAATTAAGATTATATTTTTTCTTTATTTTCAGAGCCAACCATGTTGCACCATAACCTCTGCAATGTATAATATCAGGCTTTATAGATTTGAGATGCTTGGCAAGGAATGATTCTGCTCCGTGAAATAAAAAATTAAACAAAAATCTGTGCATATATGCTACAGACTGTACTGCGAAAATGGGTGTACTTATAAAGTTTATTTTTCCTAATTTCTGTTTAACTTTTTGAATCTCTTCTTTATACTTCCCTTTTTCCCTAATGTGCCCACTGTGAATAACGGGTACACCGGAAATAAAATAAAAACTGCCATTTTTTATTTCATCCGTATTAGCCACAAACTGTCCTAAAACCTGTGACCCAAAGACTCCATATGATCTTGGAGTTTCCCCCCAAGTCAAATAACATACTTTCATTTTAAAAGTTCTTTTATAATTATACTGCTTGCATCTCCTTTCCCATATAGGGTATCTAAAAATACAATTTCCTTATTCTTACTTATATGGTACGCATCAAGGATTTTATTTTTATCTGTTCCTGTTAAGATATTAGCTCCTACGTCAACCAATTCCTCCCATTCTGTTTCATCCCTTAAGGTAACACATGGTTTACTAAAAAAGTAAGCCTCTTTCTGAAGACCACCACTATCTGTCATTACAAGAGTACAATTTTTCAAAAGCCAAACCATATCCAAGTATCCTACCGGCTCAACAATTGTAATATTCTTTACGGGTATTCCGGATTCCTGGATGATTTTTTTTGTTCTGGGATGTAGAGGTAAAATCACTTTTGTATCTTCAGCAATGGCATCCATAGATTCAATAATATTCCTTAATCTACTGATATCATTTGTGTTTTCAGCTCTGTGAATTGTACTGAGTACAAAATTTCCTGAAACATCAAAATTTGGCTGGGTTGCTATTTCTTTATAAAACAAAGCTCCATCAAGCATTACGTCTCCACTTTTTATAATACTGCAATTGGTATTTTGATAATTTTCGGCGTGTAAATTTTCAATGGCTTTATTGGTAGGGCAAAACAAGTAATTGCTAACTCTATCCGTTAATATTCTATTCACCTCTTCTGGCATTTTCATGTTGAAGCTTCTCAAGCCCGCTTCAACGTGTGCCAATTTGATGTTCAATTTAGATGCGACTATTGCTCCTGCTAAAGTAGAGTTTGTATCCCCATATACCATAATGACATCTGGATTCTCTTTCAATACAATTTCTTCAATACGCTCAATCATCTGCCCCGTCATCGCTCCGTGAGTGGTTCCACCAATTCCAAGGAAGTAATTTGGTTTAGGAATATGCATTTGTTCAAAGAATATGTCAGACATATTAGTATCATAATGTTGCCCAGTGTGTACTATTATTTCCTCAATTTCTGAATGTTTTTTTATTTCCCGGCTTACTGAACTTGCTTTTATAAATTGTGGACGTGCCCCCAGCACTGTTAATAATTTCATAGTTGTATTTTCTAATGTTTTTGAAGACTTACTGAAAGTTTTGTGATATAGAATCTAAATATTAAATTTTAAATTCATTGATCAAATAATTTTTCAACGGAACTCCGTTTACTTCATTTTTATTAGGTGGTTCATAACCTATTTTATCTTTTCTCCAAACGATATCTTTTGGCACAACATCGTTCATTGCTTCTCTAAGTATGTATTTAGAGAATCCATTATTTACTTTACATGTAGATGGTAGAGTAAACACGAATTCTACTAATTCATGAGATAAAAACGGTAGTCGTACTTCTAAAGAGTGTGCCATAGAGTTTCTATCTGCATACCTTAATAATTCTTGCAAACCGCCTCTGAATGTTGCGTGATAAAGCATTTCATTTAATGATGTAGCACTGTATTTTCTTTCGAACTGTTCGTTTTTATATTTAGAATAAAGATCTTTTTTAGCATCCTTTTTGGTAAAGTTATCTATTCCTGATTTTATTCCTAACAATTTATCGATCTGAGCATCAGAAAGTTTTTCCTTTAGGAAACTCATTCTTAATCTTCTAGAAATGCTATTAATCTGATTGGAAGCATGTACTTCCTTATAGATCTCTAATTGCTGTTTATATAATTTTTTGTCTTTTTTCTTTAATTCGATAAAGAAAGAATCAATTAGTCCATGATATCCACATAGGTATTCATCTGCTCCCTGCCCATCTAATAAAACGATAACATTATTGTCTCTCGCCAATTTCATTACTTCATACTGAGCTGCAATACTTAATGTTCCAAAAGGTTCTTCCTGGTGATGAATAATTTCCTGAACATTGGCAACCATGCTTTCAATAGTTGGAAAACAGCTTATTCCCTTTGCATTTACACTGTTTAAAACTTTATCGATATAAACAGATTCATCTTTGATAAAATTGGGAAAACGGGCGGAAAAAGTCTTTTGCTCAACATTATTAATTTTCATATGATTAATCATACAAACTGTTGAAGAACTATCCAGACCTCCGGACAAACTTGTTCCGACTGCAACGTCCGAACGAAGTCTTCTGCTTATAGAGGTTTCAAATAATCTGAAGAAAGTATCTTTAGCCTCATTAAAATCAATTGTATCTAATTGATTTTTATAATCAATATCCCAATACTTTTGTTTTTTTACTATTTTCCCATTGGGATCTACAATCATATAGTGGCTTGGTTCAAGCAAAAATATATTTTTATAGAACGTTTCGGATAGATCATTTGAATTATTAATATATCCGAAATGCCAATAGTTGAACAGCATTCTATTGTTGGTTTCTCTTGGAACCCCTACACTCCAAAGAGCTTTCATTTCCGATCCAAAATAAAAGTTATTATTACTCTGGTGATAAAAAAATGGTTTTTCACCAAATCTATCCCTAGCACAGAATAAAATCTGTTCTTTTTTATCCCAAAGAGCAAATGAAAACATACCATCAAAATCTTCAAGGCATTTTTCTCTTTTATAATCGAAATTAGCCATCAATACTTCTGTATCGGAATCTGAAACAAAAGTGTATCCTTTTGTTTTTAAAAATTCTCTAATTTCTATGTAATTATATATTTCACCATTGAAAACGATGCTATATCTGTCCAAATAATGCATTGGCTGACTACCGGCATCGGAGAGATCTATGATAGATAGTCTCCTATGTCCCAGTCCTACTCCGTTGTTATCATTGATCCATTGCCCTTCTCCGTCTGGTCCACGATGCTCAATGGCATCTGTCATTTTTTTTAATTGCTGGTAAGTTAAAATTTCTCTATTTTGACTTATAATTCCTGCGATTCCACACATTTGATTTTGTTTTTAAATTTTATAATTATAAAATCTGATTGTATTCAAGAAATAATAATGCTGATCATTGCTTACCATTACTTAATGATACCATTGTTTGAAAAAATATAATACAAAAATGGCTAATATTAATCCAAACATCCACTTATCTTTATATAAAGAGAAATACCTTTTCAAATTCTTTTCAAAATATAAGCTAGTAAGATTCCAAATTGAAACTGAGCAAAATAAAGCTCTTACAATACCCATAATTCCCCACATGTGGTAGAAAAAATAAATAAGAATAATATTTGCCAACAGCGATATTAAAGATACAAGAGTAATATAATTTGTCTTTCCTTTAATCGACAAGATAGTGCCATATGTAGCATTTCTCCAAAGTAATATTAGGCAGTATCCCTCAAATACGGGAACAGCGGCAGCATATCTATCACCAAATAATCCTAAAATAATCTGTTTAGAAAATAATATGCATGCAAAGACTAAAGGAAAAATAAAATAGGATGCTTTTTTAATATCATGAAGCCAAATATCTGTCCCTTTATCAATCTCATCATTTTCGACATGTTTTACAATGATAGGATAGCTGACACTTACTATTGATTTTGTTATTAATCCTGCAAAAGGAATTTCCAGTGCTCCTATAGAATAAATAGCGAATTCACTTAATCCTCCGATTTTGTTAATAATGACCTTATCTATATGCAAAGTAAACATTCCTAAATAAGTAGCTATAAATAATGGGAAACCATATTTAAGCATCATAGAAACATTTATTTTACTCATATTAATCTGTGGATAAATTTTAAGAATAACCACATAAGTAGTTAACTGTAGACCCAATGCTAATAAAAAAGGTAAAAATATATTAAGTTGAAAATCAAAAATATCATTTATCAAAAATGTAAAAAGAGTAGCTGCCAATACAATGCAGAAAACAACCATTGAAATTAATATTACCTTAATTTTACCTATGGATAGGCAAATCTGCAAATAAACGCCATTAGCCGAAAGTAAGAAATATAGAAGCGGAATCAAAAAACCCGCTTTTATTATAACATTTATCCCTAATAATTCTCCGAATGTTTTTGAAAAAGTATCAATACTTAAAAATATAAAAATAACGCTACTTATTAATATAAAAATAAATATCGTTGTTCCTAAAAGTTCTTTTATTTTATCGTGATGTTTAGCAATGTTATATCTAAACCCCTCAATAAATCCAAAAGATAAGAGTGTAGCAGTAAATTGTACAAGTAATATAAGCTGTTTCCAACCACCCACCTGTTCTAAAGAATAGGTTCTTGCAACGATAACATCTGCTAAAAAAATAGTAGACAAAAAAAGCATATTGGCAATTGAATATAAAATTGCAGGCTTTTTTAGCAGACTTAATATTTTTTCAACCATTCTATTTAATTATTACATTTTCCCACAACAGAATTGTTGCTTGCTGCCATTACTAGTTTTTCAGCTCGTAAATTCTTTCGATAATATCTACAACTTTTAATCCTTCCAGAGCATTTGTAGTAATCGTATTTCTCCCTTTAATCACATCCACAACATTTTCAATAATGTAATGGTGATTAGCAGCGGAACCTTTGTATGCACCGTAGTCGTTACCTGGGTTTGTAGGTGGTAATTCCGGCATTACATAATCTTTTACGTTACAAACTTCCACTTTATCCATGTATTGTCCTCCAATTTTCACTGCGCCATTCTCGGCAATGATAGTCATTGAACTTTCAAGGTTCTGATTCCAAACGGATGTAGAATAATTAATAGATCCCATTCCTCCATTCACAAAATCAAAACTTACAAAACCTGAGTCTTCAAAATCTGTAAGATCTTTGTGATTAAAGTCTGCAAACTTAGCCTGGATATTGGTAATATCGCCAAATAGCCAATACATGATATCAATAAAATGCGAGAACTGTGTAAATAAAGTACCTCCATCCAACTCCAATTTTCCATGCCAAGATTCCGGCTTATAATATCTGTCATCACGATTCCAATAACAGTTAAGCTGCACCATGAATATTTTACCAAGTTTTCCGCTTTCTACCATTTCCTTCACCCATGCAGAAGGAGGAGAATAACGGTTCTGCATTACCGCAAAAACCTGCTTATGTTTGTGTAAGGCTTGAAAAATAAGCTTTTCGGCATGTTGTTTATTAAGTGCCATCGGCTTTTCAACCACTATGTGTTTTCCTGCTGATATTGCTTTATAAGACTGTTCAAAGTGAAAACCATTTGGTGAAGCAATATTGATAACGTCTACTTCAATCCCTGAATTAAGAAATCCATCTAATGACGTAAAAAACGGCACCTCATAATTCTCAATTCCTAAAGAGGATTTATCTTTTACATCAATTAAAGCCACCAATTCACATTCGGCATTTCTCGACACCATTTCTGCATGTCTTTTTCCGATATGCCCACAGCCTACAACGGCAAATTTTATTTTTTCAGACATTCTATATTAAATTTTTGAAACTTGATTACTATCTAATTTATATTTTTCACCGCTTTCTTCACATACAGCAATTCCTTCTCCATCAAAATTCAGACGATGTCCGAATTCGCTCATCCATCCTATTTGTTTTGCAGGGTTTCCTACCACTAACGCATAATCGGGAACTTCTTTTGTAACCACAGCTCCAGCTCCGATAAAAGCAAACTTTCCAATGTTATGACCACAGACTATTGTTGCGTTAGCCCCAATTGACGCTCCTGTCCCAACATGTGTTTTAAGATATTCACTTTTTCGGTTAACAGCACTTCTAGGATTAATAACATTAGTAAAAACCATTGAAGGGCCAAGAAATACATCATCATCACAAGTTACTCCTTCATATATAGAAACATTGTTCTGAACTTTTACATTTTTTCCTAAAATGACACCTGGTGAAACGACCACATTTTGGCCAATATTACATTTTTCTCCCAAAGTACAATTTGGCATAATGTGAGAAAAGTGCCAAATTTTTGTTCCGGCTCCTATATTACAGCCTTCATCAATAACTGCCGTTTCGTGTGCAAAAAAATCCGACATATTTATTCTTTTATAGTTGATTACTTATTTTTATTAAAAAAATTCTTGATTTCTGAGATAATAAAATCTGCATCTTCCTGATTAAATTCTGTATGAACAGGGAGAGAAATCACTTCTGAACAAAGGAGTTCTGTAACGGGTAATATAAAATTAGGTTCTACATACTGTGCAAAAGCTTCCTGCTTATATAACGGCAGAGGGTAATAAATCATACTTGGAATATTCTTTTCACCCAAATATTGTTGTAATTCGTCTCTTCTTCCGCTCTTTACCCTTAATGTATACTGATGAAAAACATGTGTTGAATTTTTTGCTCTTTGCGGAATTTGAATTTCTGCAACAGATTGTAAGTTATCATCATAATATGCTGCCATTTTATTTCTGGCTGTAGAGTATTCATCAAGGTGCTTTAATTTCACTTTTAAAACTGCAGCCTGAATGGTATCTAATCTGGAATTACATCCCAGAACTTTATGATAATATTTTTTTTGTTGGCCGTGGTTGGCAATCATTCTTATCTTCATTGCCAGATCATCATCATTCGTCATTAAAGCTCCTCCATCACCATAACAGCCCAGGTTTTTGGATGGAAAAAAAGATGTACATCCTATATGTCCGATGGTTCCGGTTTTTTTAACTGTTCCATCTGTAAATGTATAATCAGATCCGATTGCCTGAGCATTATCTTCAATAACAAAAAGATTATGTTTTTCTGCAAATTCAAGAATTCTTTCCATATCAGCTCCTTGTCCATATAAATGTACGGGAACGATGGCTTTAGTATTTGGAGTAAGATATTTTTCAAGTCCTTCCAATTCAATATTGAAAGTATGTTCATCTACATCTACCATGATTGGCTTTAAGCCTAAAAGGCCTATCACTTCAGCAGTAGCTACATAAGTAAAAGCCGGGCAAATTACTTCGTCTCCAGGCTTTAAATCCAGTGCCATCATCGCAATCTGCAAGGCATCTGTTCCGTTTGCGCACGGGATGACATGTTTTACATTCAGGTATTTTTCAAAATTCAGCTGAAAGTCTTTTACCGCAGGGCCATTGATAAACGCAGTGTTGTCCAGACAGTCCTGAATTCCTGCATTTACTTCATGTTTTATTTTTTCGTATTGACCTTTTAGATCAACCATTTGAATTTTCATATGAAATTTATATTTAGTCTTCGATGTTAGTTTTCAATTAGCTCGCTTATCTTATTCCCGATGGAGAGGCAAGATGTGGCTGCTGGTGATGGAGCATTTCTCACATGAATGATATTTCCATTTTTCACAATGTCAAAATCATCAATCAATCCACCATTTCTGTCACAAGCTTGTGCCCTAACTCCTGAACCTCCTGGTACAAGGTCAGACTCTTGAATTTCAGGCATAAGTTTTTGAAGCGCTTTTGTAAATGCAGATTTTGATAACGAACGATGAACTTCTCCTAATCCTGTTTTACCGTATTTGGCAACAATCTTTCTGAATCCGGGCCACATTAATGTCTGCATGGTTTCTTCAAGATTGAAATCAAAGAACTTGTATCCTTCTTTTTTGAAAGCTAATACAGCATTAGGACCAGCTTCAATATTTCCGTCAATCATTCTTGTAAAATGGACGCCCAGAAATGGAAAACTCGGATCAGGAACGGGATAAATAAGATGTTTTACCAAATGCTTCTTTTCATCCTTTATTTTATAATATTCACCACGGAAAGGAATGATAATGACATCATTCTTTTCATTGGTCATTTTTGTAATCTTATCAGAATACAGCCCTGCACAAGAAATTAGTTTCTTTGTTTTGAATTCAGAAATCTGAGTTTTAACAACAATTTCAGAGTTGTTGTTTATAATATTTCTAACTTCGTTATTGAATTTAACTTCTCCTCCTAATTCTTCAAAGAGCTCCTTAATTTTTTTTGCAACCCCCGGATAGTCTATAATACCTGTCTGCGGAACTTTAATTGCTTTAACTCCTTCACAGTGAGGTTCAATTTCACGAAATTCCTCCCTTGAAAGATATTTCAGATCCTGAAGTCCGTTTTCTACTCCTCTTTTGTAAATATTATCTAAAAGTGGTAATTCTTCCTGCGAAGTGGCCACAATGATTTTTCCACATAGATCATAGCGAATACCATGTTCTTTAGCAAAATTGATCACAGAATTATAACCTTCTATACAATTTTTCGCTTTTAAACTACCTGGTTTGTAATATATCCCACTATGAATCACTCCACTGTTATGTCCGGACTGATGTAGTGATACATCATTTTCTTTTTCTAAAACCAAGATCTTAGACTCTGGATTTTTAAGTTTTAATTGATATGCAGTAGCCAGTCCTACTAAACCGGCTCCAACAATTATGATATCATAGTTCATTGTAAATCTTTATAATCTGGCATCTACCAAATCTCTGTCTAAACAGGCTTTAGTATCAAAAACAACTGAATTTTCTTTCTTCAAAGTATTGAGATCCATTTGAAGGAATTCATTATGTGAAACGGCTATAATCAAAGAGTCATATTTCTTACCTTCAATAAGCTCATCTAAGATGTCTATTCCATATTCATGTTTTACTTCTTCTTTGCTAGCCCAAGGGTCATAAATATCTACATTAACTCCATAATCCGAAAGCTCCGTGTAAATATCTACTACTTTGGTATTTCTTACATCTGGACAGTTTTCCTTAAATGTAACTCCCAAAATTAATGCTTGTGAATCTTTAATAATTCCACCTTTAGCAATCATAAGTTTCACCACTTTTGCTGCTATGAATTTTGCAATTGAATCATTTACACGACGTCCTGATAAAATCACATCCGGATGGTAACCTAATTGTTCTGCTTTATGGGCTAAGTAATAAGGATCCACGGAAATACAGTGCCCTCCAACAAGTCCCGGTTTATATTTTAAGAAGTTATATTTTGTGCCGGCAGCTTCTAAAACATCGTTTGTATCAATCCCTATTCTGTCAAAAATCAGTGCCAGTTCATTTACAAAAGAAATATTAACATCGCGTTGTGCATTTTCGATTGCTTTTGAAGCTTCAGCAACTTTAAGGCTTGAAGCTTTATGGGTTCCTGCGGTAATAATTTTTTTATACAGAAGGTCTACTTCTTCAGCAATTTCTTCTGTGGAACCAGAAGTTACTTTTTTTACACTTGTAAGTGTGTTGACTTTATCTCCCGGGTTAATTCTTTCCGGAGAGTATCCTACAAAAAAGTCCTCATTATATTTTAATCCTGAATATTTTTCCAAAACCGGCACACATTCTTCTTCTGTACAACCTGGGAAAACGGTAGATTCATAAATTACGATATCTCCCTTTTTTATAATTTTTCCCAACATTTTTGAAGCAGAAATCAACGGATTAAGATCTGGAGCGTTATATTTATCTATTGGTGTAGGAACTGTTACAATAAAAATATTAGCCTCAGCAATATCAGACAATTCGCTTGTAGCTTTATATCCTACAGATCCATTAGATTCATTATATTTTTTTAAGCCATCATTAAGCTTTTCTATATCTGCTTCCAGTGTGATATCTTGTCCTTCATTAAGCTGATTCACACGCTGCCCATTGATATCGAATCCTAATACAGAGTAATGAGCTGCAAATTCTAATGATAAAGGAAGTCCTACATAGCCTTGCCCAATAACTGCTATTTTATATGTTTTCATCATTCGCTAAATTTATTTTTTATTTTTTGAAACCATGATTTTTCAACGTGGTTATTGTATCCATAACCATATTTGTTACTATATCCTAAATTTTCTCTATTAACATCGTTAAGGACAAAACCAACATTACGAATCTTCTTCTGATCTATATTAATATTAGCAAATTCCATTAACGATTTTTCTGTATATCTGGATCTTGATACATAGATCGTAACATCTGCATTATCAGCAATAAGGAAGGTGTCAGTAACTAGAAGCAACGGTGCTGTATCTAGAATAATATAGTCATACATTCCTTTAAGTTCTTCCAATAGTACTTCATATCGGCCGCCAGATAATAATTCTGTTGGATTAGGAGGAATCATTCCTGAATAGATAACATCCAAATGGGGATTAAAAGATGATACATGAATAATTTCTTCAAGTCCAATATTATCAGAATATAAAAATTCGGTAAGCCCTGTAAGTCCCTTTCTGGAAGGATTATATCTTTGTAACTGAGGGTTTCTGATATCAGAACCTATGATGATCACTTTCTTCTTAGGATTAGCAAGCGTCAGGGCCAGGTTAACAGAAGCAAAAGTCTTTCCTTCTCCTTTCACTGTAGATGTAACAAATACGATTTTACCCTTTTTGTCCTTCGGAAGCATAAAATTCATATTCGTAATAAGAATTCTAAATGCCTCTGCCATTGGTGTAATATCATTTGTCTTCACAATTTCAGAATCTCCTTTCTCGATACTTGGTAATTCTGCTATTACAGGTGCATGAATAAGTTTTTCCAAATCATGCTTAGTTGTAATTTTATTATTAAATAGATCCTTTAAGTATATAATAGCAATAGGGATTAAAAATCCAATAATAAATGCAGCTAACATAATTAGCATTTTCTTAGGAGCGACAGGACTTTGCGATGAATATGCTGTATCTATAACTTTAGCTTTCGGAGCTGTAATAGATTGTGCAATAGCTGTCTCTTCTCTTTTTTGCAGTAATAGTAAGTATAAGTTTTCTTTTATTTGTTGTTGTCTTTCAATACCTCTAAACATTTTCTCGATTGAAGGAAGTTTAGAAATTTTTTCAGAAACTTTATTTTGTTCTCCTAAATATTCCCCTCTGGCAAGCTCCAATCCGGTTTGGTTTTTCTGTAAGCTTTGAACAATTGAAGTACGTAAAGAACCAATTTGTTTTGTAACATCCACAACTGCCGGGTTTTCCGGTGTAGCAGATTCCAGCAATCTATTTCTCTGTAATATTAATTGATTATAATTTACTATTCCAGCGACTGCTTCTGAATTATTAAGACCTACATTGGCCGGTAAAACCTGGTACTGACCTTGTTTAGAAACGAAATTCAGCAATGAATTTGTAAGCTCTAACTGAGCATTTACCTCTAACTGCTTAGCTCTCGCAGCAGCAGAACTCTGTAAGTTAATTTTTGCCTCTGTTTCAAGATCTGTTAAATTATTTCTTGATTTAAAGTTTTCTTTTTCATTTTCTACCTGGCCAAGCTCCACAGAAAGCTTTTTTACTCTGTCTTCAATGAAGTCCAAGGTTTTTTTGGATTCCTGATTTTTATCTGTAATCGCATCGTTATTGTACATTACCACTAATGTATTCAAAATATCTGCTGCTTTGTTTGTCTCAGGATAGTTGATTTCAAGTCCTACCACAGTAGTTTCTTTGTTTACAACTCCAATACCCACCTGTTTTTGTAAACTGTTAACTTTTGCTTCTATCGGTGAAATAAAAACCTCTAAATCACGAGTGTTGACATCTTTAATTTCATTTGGATTAAATTGGTTATTTTTAACAATAATAATATTTGCAAAGGGCAGACTTATTGTTTTTCCGAAACCAGAAACAATTCCTTTTCCTAACTCATCTGAAGTAATATTAATTTCATTCCCGTTTATAGAAACAGCTAAGGGTTTACCTGGAAATTTTGCAAGAGGCTTTTCATTAATTATTTTTACAATTATAGGAGAAGTATTCTTATATAATTCTTTTTTAATAATTTTTCCCTTAGCAAAAATATCAACCTGAAGATTTTTAGTAATTACAACATCTCTCATTAGTCTTTTGGACTTGAGAATTTCAATTTCATTTTCGATACTGTTGGTTTTCATCCCTCCAAAGCCTGATAGATCCTGCAGGACACTGGCATCAGTGCTTGCTGTAGGGGCATTTTTAGTATCTTTAATTAAAATTGTAGTCTTTATATTGTAAACAGGAGTCATAAATTTAAAAGCAATATATGCTGCAACTACAAATAAAAGAGCTGAAACCACAAACCATGGCCATCTTTTTACATATGGTTTTATAATCTCGTTAATATTAAATTGATCTTCTGTTTGAGAAAATTGAGTAGATTCCTGATTGTTCATTAATTTATTTCTTGAATAGACTTATTACTACCGCGATTGCCGTAATACCAATTGAAATTGCTGTTAAATAAATACCTGTATTGGGGTTTTGTTTCGCCGCAATACTTCTTGATTTATTAGATGCTACAACGATTGCATCCCCTTGTTTCAAATTATAATAAGGTGAATTAATGAGATTGGCATCGTGCAGATTTACTTTTCCGTGAGTGATCTGGCCATTCTCAGACCTTATAATTAATATATCATCTCTTTTTCCATACATCGTAAGGTCACCTGCTAATCCAAGAGCATTTAAGATCGTTGCTTTCCCGTTTGATATGGTATAATCTCCTTGTCTGTTAACTTCACCCAGTACTGTAACCTTAAAATTAGCAAGTCTTACGTTTACAGTTGGGCTAATAATATACTTTGTTAATTTTTCACGAAGCTCACTCTTAAAATCAACAAGAGATTTATTCGTTGTGTTTAGTTGGCCTAAAATAGGAAAGTCGATATTGCCATCAGCATCCACAATATATGTAGGTCCCGAAATATTGGTGGTTCCCTGTCCTGGAGTATTTCCTCCTGCAGCACCATTAGGTTGTATTGTTTCGGATGAGGAATAATTTTGGTTGAATGGTTTTACAACATCCATGTCTTTTGCTGTAATCAGAATAATAAGCTGATCTCCAACCTGTATTGTGTTTCCAGAATTTTTCACAGAAGCATCTATAGCCACCTGCTCTATATTCTGCATATAATTTAAATCATTTTGCGCATTCTTATTTGTCTTACAAGAAACTAATAAAATACCTAATGATATAGCTAATATTTTCCCTTTCATATTTTTAAATTGTACAAATATACATTTATATTCCTCTTATTTATCTAGTGCTTCAAATATAGAATTATTGCTTTTAAATTCCGGCACTATTGTTTTAAGGATTCTTACTACCTCTACTTTATCCCTTCTTAAAGAAGCTTTTGTAATTCGTTTAGTAAGCATATCTATTTCTTCAAATCCCATAGAAGGATCTTTAGAGATCATTATTTTCTCATTGTGAGTAGGAAGTGTTTTTGCATCATCACTTAAGAGTTCTTCATATAGTTTTTCACCTGGTCGCAATCCCGTATAGATGATTTTTATATCAATATTCGGTTCGAATCCTGATAATTTTATCATTCTTCTCGCAAGATCGAGAATTTTAACAGGTTCTCCCATATCAAAAACAAAAATCTCTCCACCTTCTCCCATTGTACCGGCCTGAAGAACCAGTTCACAGGCTTCAGGAATTGTCATGAAGTATCTCACAATATCCGGATGGGTAATCGTCACCGGTCCACCTGCTTCAATCTGTTTTTTAAAATGAGGAATAACAGAGCCGTTAGAACCTAATACATTTCCAAATCTTGTTGTAATAAATTTAGTAACGTTACCTTCCACATTCTGAAGTGACTGTACAAAAAGTTCGGCGGCACGTTTTGAGGCGCCCATAACGTTAGTGGGATTCACAGCTTTATCTGTAGATACCATAACGAATCTGTTCACTTTATATTTACTGGATAGTCTTGCAATAATTTTGGACCCCAGTATATTAACAAAAATAGCTTCGTGAGGATTTTCTTCAACCAATGGTACATGTTTATAAGCGGCCGCATGATATACCATTGAGAAGTTATACGTTTGGAATAAAGGCTCCATTCTATGTTGGTTTGAAACATCTCCCAAGACAAACTTGAAAACGATATGAGGGAATTTTTCTCTCATTTCAAGTTCAATGTCATAAAGCGGTGTTTCAGCCTGGTCTAAAACAACAATTAGTGATGGCTTAAAAAGCGCTACCTGCCTTACAATTTCACTCCCTATAGATCCAGCTCCTCCGGTTACGAGTACTGCTTTATCGAAATGCCTGCTTCTTACTTTCTCATTTTGAATTTTAATGGGCTTTCTGTTCAGTAAATCTTCGATCTGAAGACTTCTGATAGACCCTCCTACATCACTATCTCTTAATTTCTGTACAGAAGGTGCTTTGAAGACATTTAGATCTTTTTCTAAAAATAAATTCACCCAAGAGTTAACTTCATCTTTAGCCATCATTTCTTTGACAATAAGAACACCATCAATAATAAGGTCTTCTTTTGTGTTTTCTTCAATTTTTTTCTTTTCGTAAATAGGCTTTCCAAGTAAAGAAGCCCTTTTTGAATCTGTTCTTTGGGTTAAAAAACCAACAACCTGATAAGGTAAGCTTGGATTATCAAGAATGGCTCTTGCAATAGCAATTGACTGTTCATCAATACCTAGAACCAGTATCCTTTTTTTCAGTGCACTTCTCCTGTATTCTCTTACTACATGAAAAAACTCTTTCACATAAAGCCTGAAAAGAAAAAGCCCCATAAACGAGATTATAAAATATAAAATCAAATAAGGTGTAAGGATAAATTTACCTCCGGTAGTCCAGAAATAAAGCATATTTATAGTTCCAACAGCCACCATTGTGCTGAAACAAGAGATAAGAAGCTTAAACAGATCTATGAATGTAGAATGCCGAATGATCCCTGCATAAGTTTTAAAAATATACATAAAGGCAACATTCACTACAATGATAAAGACAAATACTATGCTTTTATCATCATGATAGATAAATTCCTGTTTTGTAATTTTTTCGATAATATAAGTGGTAAGAAATAGAGATATTACCAGAATAATAATATCTATTACAAGTATTATCCATCTAGGAAGATATCTTACGTCTGAGAGATTGACAACATTATCCCCTCCAAATATTTTTTTCCTAAGAGAATTATACATTGTCTTTATTTGTGTCCATATTTAATTAAAATATAATATCTAATCAACCCGTCCATCGGAGATAATTTCGATACAATCATACAAAAATAAAATAAATTTATCTCAATACGTTGAAATCAAAAAATAAATTTGATGGTTTCTTTACGAAATTCAATAATTTCACTTAATAAGTAAAATTCACCGACAAAAATCATACCACAAAAAGTCTTTAAAGAGTGATATTTATTAGTGAAAAGCTTTCATTTTAATTATCGTATTCAAAAAAGTAATCATTAAGCATCTATTGATCAATTCATTTCAATACAGTGATATTATTATCGTGATTTTTTTACTTCTAAAATTTATTCAAAAATATCATTTATTTTTTCATATTCAAAACCTTTACTCATTAAATACTTTATGGTTTTGGTTTTTTTTTGATATTCTTTCAACCCTGTCTGTCTGGAATAATAATCTTCAAAAATTTTTCTGATTGTTTTTTCATAATCTGAGTCATCAATCTCATCAAAACATGAATTCATCAGCCTTTCGGAGATTTGTTTTTGCTTCAGATTCATTTTAATTTTATTTTTCCCCCAATGCTTGATATAAAATTTACCTCTGATGTAGCTTCGGGTAAACCGTTCTTCATTTAAATAATTTTCCTTCAGCAGATACAGGATGATTTCTTCTTTTGCCTCGTTGATAAGCAGAAACTCTCTCATCTTCTGTTCTACTTCTGCATGGCAGCGATCCTGGTAAACACAATAATTGACTACCTTCTGCCTGATTTCTTCAAAAGTAAAAGATTTCTTTTCCATTTGTATAAAAAAAGAATGAGCAGGTGCCCATTCTTTATATAATATGGTAATGTCTGTTAATAATTGAACAGAGCTTTACCTTCCATTAATTCGTTAACATTTTTTCTTACAGATGCGAGAACTTCTTCATTTTTGATATTATCTACCACCTCAGAGATCAGCCCTGCAATAGTATCCATATCATTTTCTTTAAGTCCTCTTGTTGTAATAGCTGCTGTTCCCAATCTGATACCGGATGTAGTGAATGGTGATTTATCATCAAAAGGAACCATATTCTTGTTGCAGGTAATATCAGCAAGCACTAATGCTTTTTCTGTTTCTTTACCATTAACACCTTTATTTCTAAGGTCTACCAACATCAGGTGATTGTCTGTACCTCCGCTTACAATGTCAAAACCTCTGTCGATCATTGCTTTTGATAATGCCTGGGCATTTGCCTTAACCTGTTTTGCATAAGTTTCAAACTGGATGTCCAATGCTTCACCGAAAGCGATTGCCTTACCAGCAATTACATGCTCTAATGGTCCACCCTGAATTCCCGGGAATACAGCTCCGTCTAATACCTGGCTCATCATTTTGATATCACCTTTTGGAGTTTTGTGTCCATATGTATTTTCAAAATCTTTACCCATCATGATCATACCTCCTCTTGGACCTCTCAAAGTCTTGTGGGTAGTGGTAGTCACAACATGGCAATGTTCAAATGGAGAGTTAAGCAATCCTTTTGCAACTAAACCTGCGGGGTGTGCAATATCTGCCCAAAGAGTTGCTCCGATCTCGTCAGCAACTTCTCGGAATTTGGCATAATCAAGATCTCTTGAATAGGCAGAAAAGCCTGCGATTAACATTTTCGGTCTTTCTCTCAAGGCAACTTCTCTCATCTGATCGTAATCTATAAGACCTGTTTCTCTCTCTACTCCGTAAGAAACTACCTGGTATTGAATACCTGAGAAATTTACAGCAGAACCGTGAGTAAGGTGTCCTCCCATAGAAAGGTCCATCCCCATGATTTTATCTCCTGGCTTCAAAACAGCAAGATAAATGGCAGCATTCGCCTGAGAACCGGAATGTGGCTGAACGTTAACATAATCTACTCCGAAAAGTTCTTTTGCTCTGTTGATAGCCAATGTTTCAACCTCATCTACTACTTCACATCCTCCGTAATATCTTTTTCCGGGATATCCTTCAGCATATTTGTTTGTCAGTACACTTCCCATTGCTTTCATCACGTTTTCAGAAACAAAATTTTCTGATGCGATAAGTTCTAATCCATGAGACTGTCTTTGTTTTTCCTTTTCAATCAGGTCGAAAATAATATCCATTTTACTTTTAGTTTTTGAAATTTTCCTCCCCAAATGTACGGAATTTTCGGTGAGATTATAATATGAAAAAATGATTTTTTAACACAATACGGCGGAAAGATAAAAAGTAAATTCAATAATTTATTAACCTTTTTTCACTAAAAAGAATTTTAAAAGGCTTTGTCTGAAAGCTCTTTATTTACAATAGCTCCTGCAAAATTCCCTTGTGCAACAGCATTAGCTACCGACCTCATCATCGTCACATTATCACCACAGGCAAAAACACCTGAAACTGATGTTTTCTGCATAGCATCTGCTTTAATAAACCCCTGCTCCGTAAGTTCACAACCTAAATTCTCCAATGCATTGAAGTTTTGTTCAAAAGGAACTTTAGCATATAGTACTTTCAATGAAACAGAGTTTCCGTTCTTAAAAATTACTTTCTGAATATTGCCATTTTCGTGTTCAATTCTTTCAATTTCATCTTCGTTAAGATTGATCTTATTCTGATTCAGTTTTTCAATCTGCTCACTGGTTAAAGATGCCTTTCCGTTAGTAAACAAGGTAAGATTTTTAGTCATGTTAAAGATCAGCTTTGAAAATTCAAAAGCCATCTCTCCATTGGAAAGAATACCTGTCACTTCATTTTTCACTTCATAACCATGACAGTAAGGACAGTGCAATACAGAGATTCCCCAACATTCGGCAAATCCGGGAATATCAGGAAATAAATCTTTAATTCCGGAGGCAAGGATTATTTTTTTTGAGTACAACTTTTCACCGGACAATGTTTCTACCTCAAAATCTGCTGCTTTTTTCACTGCTTTGATAACTGTTCCGTCATAAAACTGAACAGTATCATATTTTTCAACATCTTTCTTGGCAAGTTCTCCGATTTCTTTTGGTGTTTTCCCATCATGGGTAATAAAATTATGTGAATATGGAGTCTGCCTGTTACAAGGTTTTCCGTCATTAATAATTAAAACATTTCTTAAGGATCTCCCCAGGGCCATGCCTGCAGATAATCCTGCATAGCTGCCTCCTATAATGATGACATCAAAGTTTTTATTTTCCATAGTTTTTTGATAATTGATAATTGATAATTGATAATTGATAATTGATAATTGATAATGCAAAGTTAAAACAAAAATCACTATTGCAACTAAATTGCAATAGTGATTTTCTATTTTGTATTTAAAATTATTTTTATATTATCTGCTTTTAACTTTTATCATTTCATCCTGCAGCCTTTTTCGTATATCTATTTTCCCCCCTTCAAAGCTGAAAATTACAGTTCCTTTTTCTCTTGCATACTTGTTGGTGACAAAACCTGCTACCTTAGAATGTTCAAAAAAAGATCCTGTTTTTTGAAGTTCGTCTTCGGGGCGGTCTTTCACCCTGATAAGGTTTTTATACTTTTTACTTAAATCAAACCAATTGATATAATCTGCATTGAACGAAACTGCTTTTATGCCTTTGGTTGAGTAATAGTTGATTGCTCCAGCCTGTCCGTAATTATCACAAAGTACCAGAGTATTTCCCGTTTTTGATAAGCCAGCATATTCATGATCTACTTTTTGAGCAAGCTCCTTCCAGCCCAGCATATCAGCAAAGTCCTGGGGTAAGGAATGGTCTTTTCCGTCTTCCCAGCGCAAATCTCCAAATTTGGAATACACTTCCGGATGGCTCGCAATAAATTCCGGACTTTTATTGGGAAATGCAACATTATAGATAGGAATAAACAAAATTAACGGATGCAGAAGGCAAACCGGTTTAAGAAAACGCTTCCATCCACTCTTAAGAAGATACCCAAGATAAACAGAGCCAAAACCTATATAAATAGGATAAAGGCCGATTGCATAGTAGTTTTTCGCTTTAAAAAAGACAAATAATCCAATCGTTATAACATATCCCCAGAAGAAAAAACTAAATTTTTCAAATGGCTTGTAAAACAACAGGGCATAAAAACCAAAAAGAATCACAAAAGTTACGCCTATAAAGAAAAGAAGCTGAGATTTGAAAAAATCAAATCTGCTTACATTGACCAATTGAGTTTCAGCAAGCTCCTTCATATGGTGGATAACCGGAAAGCCATTGTTATACTGCCAAAGAAGATTGGGTAAAATAATGATAAAAGCTAACAATGCAGCACCATATAAATGAGGATTGGCAAAAACTTTCCTTTGCTTTGTCATCAAAAGTGCAGGAACGAAACCTAATGCAAGAAATGCAATATTATATTTGCTTAAAATTCCGATCCCAAAAACAAGTCCGCCCCAGTAAAGCCATTTTATTTTTTCTGTATTTACATATTGTATCAGAATATAAAAAAAGAGGGTCCAAAAAAATATATCCAGCGAATTGGGCTGAAACAGCATATTTAGGCGAAGTAACGTTGAAAACAGCAGTCCTGAAGAAGCTAGCACAAGCGCAAAGAGACTACCTTTCAGTGCTTCAATAGTCCTCCAGACGACAACCATTGTTAAGGCTCCGAATAAAGCCGGAAAAAATTTAACCCAAAATTCAGAATTACCCAATACTTTTATCAAAAAGGCAATCCAGGAACTGACAGGCGGAACAGACAAATACCCCCATGCCAAATGATTCGCCTGATCAAGATGTAAATATTCATCCCGTTGCAATTCATATTCCGGATTGATCAACGAATACTGAAGAATAAATTTTGCTACGATAAAAAGAAAAAGTATCAGACGGTCTTTTTTCATATTTACTGGTTTTAATTTAAAGATAAGACAGTTCAAATTTCATTTTCGTTACATATTTACACTTTATTTTATCAATAAAAAAAATCCCAAAGAAAAAATCTTCGGGATTGAACAGTTTAAAATTTATAGGGTCAGTTTATTATTTTGCTTTTGACTTTTCTTTTAATTCTTCTTTGTCTTTATCAGACGGGTTCCATACTTTCACTTCAGAGTCTTTTGTAATATCAGATCCAGGAAGAACCTGAACATTAATACCATCACTTGCTCCAAGTTTCAGATATACTTTTTTAAACTTTCCGTCTTTTTGCTTTACTTCTGCATAAGGAACATCTTTTCCTTGTTTCTTTTCATACTGCACTAAAGACTCGTCCAGCAATAAAGCATTTTTCTGAGAGCTCAAAACAATTTCTCCGTTTGCAGAGAAACCAGCTCTGATATATTCATTATTAGGATTGTATACGTTTCCTTCAACCGGGAATTTAATAGTTCCGGCATTATCTTTTCCTTTTGGAGCGATCATCGTCAGCTTCCCAGGGAAAGTTTTATTTTGTAAAGCACCGATTACAATATTCATGTCCATACCCTGACTTAATTTTCCGGCTTGCGCTTCATCAATTTCTCCTTTAAAAATCAAAGAGTTTAAATCTGCCACTGAACAAATGGTTGTACCCGCATTAAAGTTATTCGCTTCAATCACCTGACTTCCGGCTTTTACAGGAACTTCCAGTACGGTACCCGAAGCTTTGGAACGGATCTCGGTGGTAGCTAATCCCTGCCCTTGAAGTTCAGGAGTTGCTCCTGTCTTAGCGATTTGTAATCTTTTCTGAGCAGTATTCAATTGCTGCTGAGAATTTTTAAGAGTTTGCTGTTGAGAAAACAGTTGCTGCTGAGAATTCAGGAACTCCTGTTTGGAAGCTACTCCCTGTTTGTACAATTTATCTTGCATTTCAAACTGCTTCTGCATATTCCCTACATTCATCTGTGCATTACTGATCTGAATCTGTGCATTTTGAACTTCCTGCTGTGCAGCATTCACTTCAGAGATACTTGGAACAATTTTTACGGTAGCAATCAGTTGCCCCACTTCTACCTTATCTCCTTCTTTTACTAAGATTTTATCTATGATCCCGGCAATATTGGGTTTAATTTCAATTTCTTCTTTGGGAACAATTTTCCCCGTAGCCATTACCTTATCGTCCATATTCTGAACAGTAGGTTTACGGGTAAGAAAAGCCTCTCCTTCTTTAGAGTTTGATTTGACAAGATAGCTAATCCCTGAGAACAATGCCACTGCAAAGAAAAGCCCCAACACTATATAAATGGCTTTTTTCCAAGTGAATTTCTTTTTCATATGTATAGTTTATTTTTTATTTTTATTCGTGAATCTGCTTATTTACAGATTTGCTTTTTACTTCGTTTGCTACTCTATTATTCTGTTCTTAACGCTTCAATAGGTCTGATTTTCACCGCTCTTTGAGCAGGGATCATTCCAATAATCAGTCCCAAAATCACCATTACCGCCATCGCTGCAAATACATTCCCATAGTTGACCGTCGGATTATAAAAAGGGAATGAATCCTGTCCTTGTGTGACCGCATTTAATATCATCAGCACAAAGATTCCGAACATAAAGCCTAATAATCCCGAGGAAAGAGTGATCACAACACTTTCCAGCAAAATCTGATTTCGTACTTCAGCCGGCTTTGCCCCCAATGCTCTTCTGATTCCAATCTCCTTGGTTCTTTCCTTTACGGTAATCAACAGGATATTGGAAATAGCAATTACACCCGCAAGGATCGTCAATGTTCCTACTATAATGGTTAAGAGCTGCATTCCCGTAAGGAAGCCTGTAAGTTTTTTAAATTCTTTCCCCAAATTGAAACTACCGAAGGCATTAGTATCTTCAGGTGAAACTTTGTTCTTTGTTTTCAAAACCTGCTTTACATCTTCTTCTACCGAATTCACATTGGCATTGGGCTTACTTACAATAGCGAACATGTCAATCTGATCTCCCGCATTATACACTTTCGTATAAGTAGAAAGTGGAATAAAAGCGGTCTGGTCATTTTCAAATCCGCCTCCTTTTTTTACGCGGAATACTCCAATTACATTAAAGAATAATCCTTTTATATTGATCGACTGTCCGATTGGGTTTTCTTTCTTCTTGGAATCAAAAAAGTTCTTATAAATTTCTTCGCCGATCACCACTACATTTTTATTTCCGGAAACGTCTGCATCATTGATATAGCGTCCAAAGATCAGTTTCTTTTCTGAAATTTTATTTCCTACAGAATAGTCTCCTGTAAGTGAATACGTTCCGTTTTTACCATTCCTGGACATGGCTTCTCCCGGTGTTCCGGTAAAGCTTCCTCTGGCATTTTGCGGTGATATATAATCTATGGCTGTTACTTTCCTTTTCAGCATTTCCATATCGGATAGTTTCAGGTGAACTTCTCTTCCTTTCGGAAATCCTTCATAGGGAATAGAGGTTTTCTGTGCCCACAGGAAGATTGAGTTGGTTGCAAAACCTGAAAATAGTTTATCAAAACCATTCTCCATCCCTTTGGCTGCTCCAAGAAGGCTTACATACAAAAACATCCCCCATCCTACACCAATCATGGTAAGAAATGTTCGGAGCTTATTATTCCTCAATGAATAATAGATCTCCTGCCAAGTATCTTTTTTAAATATGATATTCACCTTTTTGAATTATATGTTATAAATTATGAATTCTATCAATTTGTTTTATCCGACGATGTTTTTCTTCGCCTTTTGCCTATTCCTTACTCTGTTCTCAGTGCTTCAATAGGTTTGATTCTTGAAGCTCTGTACGCCGGAACAAATCCTGCAATTAATCCTGAGAAAATCAGTGCAATGAATGCCATTAAAATAGCTCCCCATCCCACACTTGGATTTTTAATGAAAAACTCTTCAAGACTATCGCCAATAAGGCTTAATGTCAAAACCCCTACTCCAACTCCTACAAGTCCTGACACCACTGTAATCACGACACTTTCCTGAACAATCAGGCCTACAATTCCACTTGGTTTGGCACCAATAGCTTTTCGTACTCCTATCTCTTTGGTTCTTTCTTTTACGATATACACCATAATGTTACTGATCCCGATAATTCCGGCCAATAAAGTCCCCAATCCAATAAATCCTACAATCGCTGTAAGTACTGCCATAAAAACGAATGTATCATTCATATTCTTAGCATTGTTCCAGACCCGTACCCCATTTTCATCATCCGGAGAAACATTTTTTCTTGATTTTAATCTATCTTTTAATTCATCTCCATATTTGATAGCCTGCTCAGGAGTCAGTTTGTCACTGTAAGAGATATAGGCTATACTTACGGTATCAGAACCTTTTTTCATTTGCTGCAGAGTTGTAATAGGTACTGTAATATGTCTTTCATCCCAATCTCCTCCATCATCAGAAAACACGCCTATAACCTTGAACATTGTTCCGTTGATATCAAGCTCCTTTCCTACAGGACTTCCGTTTTTAATCAAATCCCTCTGCACCATCCTTCCAATTACTGCAACATTTTGCATTCCTGCCAAGTCCCGGGAGGTAATGTATCTGCCATCAATCATCTTTCTGTTTTCAATGATCTGCTCACCTGGTTCCGCTCCGTGTACCTGATAAATTCCGCTTTCTTTTCCGTACTTCACCATTAAGCTGGCATTATATCTGGGACTTGAAGCACCTACATTCTTCTTATCAGTATTAATAAGAAAATCATAGTCCTTGTTATTCAACGTAACAGTACGATCGGACTGCAATCCTTTATAAGCTAATGTAGTTTTCCCTGTGGTAATGGAAATCAGGTTTTTAGCATCTCCTGAAAATCCTTCAGAGAAAGCATTCTGGAGCCCTTTTCCAATTCCAAAAAGTACAATGAAAATAAACAGTCCCAAAGCTACTGTAAACCCCGAAAGAACTGTCCGAAGTACATTACTGCGGATCGAACTGAATATTTCCTGCCAACGATCTAGGTCAAACATAGTTTTTATTTTTTTACTTTGTAAAAAAGTCAATTAGCTGCGCGCTCAATTTTCTTCGAAGTCAATTAACTTTGCTGTCAATGTAGTCTTCACAAGACTTTAATTACGAACCTAATTAATTTTCACATTTCTACTCTTTTTTCAGCATTTTACTTAACAATATAAATGCTGTTTTTATTAAGTTTCCAATTTTTCTTAATTCCTCTATTTAATATAATTACATTCTATAATGATATCAAAACAAGAATCCAACTCAACAACCGAACCTCTGGCAATTTCAAAATACCTTTTCCTTTCCAGTTCAGATTTTCTTGAACATCCTTCAGTAATATTTAATACCACTGAAGTAGAAGCTCTTCGTATCTGGTCAATTATATTAAACTTTTCATGATCAGGAATTTTAGATAAAATCTTCTAACATTCTATTCTTAATTCTCTGGCTGATTGATAAACGTCAAGTTTATAATGGTTCAGATTTAAAAACATTTTTATTTTTTTCATATTCATTTGTGTGTGGTTTATAAATTATTTGTCTTCCTCAATTGTAAAATTCATTTGCGAAGCAAAATTGACCATTCAGTATTCACTTATAACACAATCTGCTTAATAAACTCATCACTTTCAATGATTCCGTCTTTCAGCACTACATTTCTTTTAGTCTGTGCAGCAACATCCGGCTCGTGGGTGACCACAATGATTGTTTTTCCCTCATTATTAATATCCTGAAGAAGCTTCATAATATCATGAGTGGTCTTAGAGTCTAATGCTCCCGTAGGCTCATCTGCCAATACCACTTTCGGATTGGTAATTAATGCCCTTGCGATGGCTACTCTCTGTTTCTGACCTCCCGAAAGTTCACTGGGCAGGTGGTTGGCCCATTGTGCCAGCCCTACTTTCTCCAGATATTCCATTGCTTTCAGATTACGTTCTTTCCTCGGTACATCCTGATAATATAAAGGAAGAGCTACGTTTTCTAAAGCCGTTTTATAATTAATTAAGTTGAAAGACTGAAAAATAAATCCTAAAAACTTACTTCTGTACTCCGCTGCTTTTATTTCGGATAGATGTTCGATAGGAACACCATCCAATTCATAGGTTCCCGAATCTTTCTCATCCAGAATACCAATAATATTAAGAAGCGTAGACTTCCCGGAACCTGAACTTCCCATAATGGAAACAAATTCCCCCTCAGAAATATCCAGATTGATTCCCTTGAGAACATGAAGCTTGCTTTTCCCTGTATCGTATGACTTATGTAAATCCTGAATTACTAACATTAAGTGATGTATGTTTTATACCCAATAAGTAGATGATATTTTCAAATTGTTACAAGAAAGAAAATATATTCAAATATTTTTTTGTTTAACAGGATATCTCTTTATTTATAATACTTTACGTTTTTTTGTTTAATTGTAACTTGGCGTTTACATCCTTTTATCCCCAATAATGCGGTCTAGCCTATTATTCGAGCCAGTTTCATGTAAATGTGGAAAACTTTTACAGCTAAAAGTCAACCTATTAGTATTTACCTCTTTTAAAATCAGTTCTTTTTTTCGAACTTTGTATCTAGTTCTTTACAAGAAATACGAAATCGCAGCCGTGAATAACTTTTATTTACAATACGCAGAAAAACAAAAAGTTAAGTATTTCCTGAACGTTATCCACAGAGATCTAAATTATTTAATTATAAAGATATTTAATATGGGAATTTTTGATAAAAGAGTAAGTTATAAGCCATTTGAATACCCCGAGGTTCTTCAATTTGTAGAGGCAATCAACAAATCGTTCTGGGTACATTCGGAAGTGGATTTTACTGCAGATGTTCAGGATTTTCATTCGCAGTTGGAACCCAATGAGAAGCATGCTGTGAAAAATGCGCTTTTAGCCATTGCACAGATCGAGGTGTCTGTAAAGACATTCTGGGGAAACCTATACAACCACATGCCAAAACCGGAACTGAACGGCTTAGGAGCTACTTTTGCAGAATGTGAATTTCGTCATTCTGAAGCTTATTCCCGTTTATTGGAAGTGCTGGGATATAATGAAGAATTTTCGTCGGTAATAGAAATTCCTGCTGTTAAAAAGAGAATTGACTTCTTGTCAAATGTTCTTAAACACGCTAATTCCACAACACCGAAAGAGTACGTTTCTTCTCTTTTATTATTCAGTATTTTAATTGAAAATGTATCTCTGTTCTCTCAATTTGCAATCATTCTATCCTTCACAAGATTCAAAGGATATATGAAGAATGTTTCCAATATTATTGCCTGGACCTCCATAGATGAGCAAATTCATGCCAATGCAGGAATTTATTTAATCAATAAAATCCGTGAGGAGCAGCCGGATCTGTTAACAGATTCAGATATCGAAGACATCTATACCCTTGTAGATCAATCTATAGAATTGGAAGGTGAGATTCTGGACTGGATCTTTGAACTGGGAGAATTAAATGTTTTCTCCAGAGAAGACCTTCTCAACTTCATGAAGTACCGTGTTGATGACAGTTTAAAGAAAATCAATATGGAAACCCGTTACAATGTTTCTCCAGAGCAGTACCGCCCTATGAAATGGTTTGAAGAGGAGGTTTTTGCCAACTCTATGGACGATTTCTTTGCAAAAAGGCCTGTAGATTACACAAAACACGATAAAAGTATTACAGCTAACGATTTGTTTTAATAAAACGGCGCGAGCGAAGCGAGCGTCAAAACACATCGTATTAGAAAAATGTCATTTACAGTAATGACAGACTATTCAGCAAGCACAAATAGTAAAGATGATCAATGTAATAGTAACCTACACGGTAAAGCCTGAATTTGTTCCTGACAATAAAGTTAATATTCAAAAGTTTTTGAATGATTTTAAAAATCTGGATCAGTCTGCTTTTGAATATAAAGTCTTTGTAAAAGAAGATGGTGTTACCTTTGTACATTATTCAAACTATATCAATGAAGACGTGCAGCATGAAGTTTTGAATGTACCATCTTTTGAAGAATTTCAAAGATTAAGAGATGAAAGTGGGCTGAATGATTCCCACAAAGTAGAAATTTTACAATCACTAATATAAGTATAAAACAAAATTCCGGAGTGACAACCTCACTCCGGAATTCGAAAATATAGCATCTATGGAAGAACAAAATTCAAATATATGGTGGCTCAATGAAGAGTCTGAGCAGATGTTGAACAGAGGATATCTGCTGAAAGGAGAAACAGTAGACGGAGCTATCGACAGAATCACCACTGCTGCGGCAAAAAAATTATATAAACCGGAATTACAGGCTGCTTTCAAGGAAATGATTACCAAAGGGTGGATCAGTTTCTCTTCACCGGTATGGGCCAATATGGGAACACAGAGAGGTCTTCCTATCTCATGTTTCAACGTACATATCCCAGACAGCATTGAAGGAATTACTCACAAAATGGGTGAAGTAATTATGCAGACAAAAATAGGAGGCGGAACTTCAGGATATTTTGGAGAACTTCGTAACAGAGGTACTGCAGTTACAGATAACGGGAAATCTTCAGGCGCTGTTTCTTTCATGAAATTGTTTGATACGGCAATGGACGTGGTTTCTCAGGGAGGAGTAAGAAGAGGAGCTTTTGCTGCTTATCTTGACATTGACCACGGAGATATTGAAGAGTTTTTATCTATCAAAGATATCGGAAGCCCTATCCAAAACCTATTCACAGGAATCTGCGTGCCGGATTACTGGATGCAGGACATGATTGACGGTGATATGGATAAGCGTAAGATCTGGGCAAGAGTTTTAGAAAGCCGCCAGCAAAAAGGTCTTCCTTATATTTTCTTTACTGATAATGTAAACAGAAACAAACCTCAGGTTTACAAAGACCTTGGAATGACTGTTAATGCAAGTAATCTTTGTTCCGAAATCATGCTTCCTTCCACAAGAGAAGAATCTTTCATCTGCTGTTTATCATCAATGAACCTTGAATTGTATGATGAATGGAAAGATACAGATGCTGTAAAACTTGCTGTCTATTTCTTAGATGCTGTATTATCAGAATTTATTGAAAAAACAGAAGGAAATTACTATTTACAGGGAGCAAGAAACTTCGCTATGCGTCACAGAGCGCTTGGATTGGGAGTTTTAGGATACCATTCTTATTTACAGAAAAACATGATTCCGTTTGAAAGTTTTGAGGCGACTCAATTCAATGCAAGAGCTTTCAAACATATCAAAGAACAGGCTGAGCAGGCTTCAAGAGAGCTTGCCAACATCTATGGAGAGCCGGAATTATTAAAGGGATATGGTTTGAGAAATACGACAACCATGGCCATCGCTCCTACCACATCAAGTTCTGCTATTTTAGGACAAACGTCTCCGGGAATAGAGCCTTTTGCATCCAATTATTATAAAGCAGGTTTAGCAAAAGGAAACTTTATGCGTAAGAACAAATACCTTGCTAAATTATTAGAAGAAAAAGGATTAGATAATGAGGAAACATGGAGAACGATTATGCTAAACCATGGTTCTGTACAGCATTTAACTGAATTAACTGAAGAAGAAAAAGCGGTATTCAAAACCTTCAAAGAAATCTCTCCTATGGAAATTATTTCCCAGGCAGCACAGAGACAGCAATATATCGACCAGGCGCAGTCACTGAATCTTCAGATTCCTTCTACAATGCCTGTGAAAGATGTTAACTATCTTTACATTGAAGCCTGGAAAAAAGGTGTAAAAACACTTTACTATCAAAGAAGTTCTTCTGTTTCAAAAGAAATGATGGTTAATTTTGTAACCTGTTCAGCTTGCGAAGCATAAATTTCAAATAATAAATACCTCATAAAAAAGCACGCCGGATGGCGTGCTTTTTTATGGGGATGAAATCTCATAAATGACTTGTAAAAGATTCAAATTAAAAAAACAGACCCGGAAAGAAAATCCGGGTCCATTGAAAAAGTTGTATAAAGTAAAATAAAAGACTGATCATTAGAAGTTGTATCGGACTCCCAGCTGTGCCTGGAATCTGGATGCAAACTGATCAATCGTGTAAGGTAAACCAGGTGTTTTAAAATTATAAGTAGGATCTCCTGCAGCCGGCTGCCCCGAAGCCACATTCCCCACTTTTGTAAGTCCTACACTTGCTGTAGAGTTGAAGGTATTAGGTACAAAATATACCTTACCCCAATCTTTATTCAACAAGTTGGTAAAGTTGATAATGCTTAATGAGATCTGGATGCTGTTCTTAGACTTTTCGCTCAGTCTGATTTCATCCATTATCTTAATATCAGCCTGTATATTCCAAGGGGTAACATCTCCGTTTCTTTCTGTGAATTTTCCTCTTCTGGATTTCAGGTAATCATTATTGTTCACAAAGCTTTCATAATCTGCAATCTGCTGTTGGGCAGTCACTAAGACATTACCAGATCCGTCTTTTATAGGAACTATGTATTTCGCGGCTTCAGCTGCATCTTTGAATATATAGGCAAGTCCTGCTGCCTGCCCTGTATTGGCAATTGTACTGTTAATGAATCCCCATGAAAAAGGATTTCCTGACTGTGCATTAAAATAGACATTGGCAGATAGTCTGTTAAGCTTAGAAACATTAAAACCGTATCCAAGATTTGCTACTATTCTGTTTTTAATGGCAAAATTGGAAGTGGTAAGCTTAGGGTCATTAGGAGTCAGAGACTGGTTCATCTGCCAGTTGCTTTCCATAGAATTTCTGATACCATTGGTAATATCCTTCGCATCACCATAGGTATACGCCACAAAGAAATTGAATCCGAAATTATACGATTTTGAAAGCTGCGCTGTCAGGTTGTAACGGTACCCTTCTTTAGTATTGGATAAAAGATAGGCATTAGAAAAGTTACTGTTGATATTGGTCGTATAAATCGGCATCTCATGATTCACATCATAGCTGTAATAGGTTACATTGTCTGTTTTATTCACCTGCTGGAATTTCAGGTCATAAAGCACCTTTGTATAGATTCCTTCCAATGTAAGTTTATATCCGGACTTTGTATAATCAAATGCTAACGAACTTCTCCAGACTCTTGGCATTTTAAAATTATTATCAATAAGGTCTACCTGAACTTTTGATGAATTCTGCCATTTCGGGAAATTGGAACTCATCAGCGGATCTCCATTCGCAGCCAGCTGAGCTGTCGTCGGAGCATTGTAATCATAGCTTCCAAAGCCAACTCCATCATTATAATAAGCATATCCTAACCATGCAAAAGGAATTCTTCCCACAAAGATCCCGGAGCCTCCTCTCAATACCATAGAACGGTCTTCAGTAATGTCATATGTAAATCCTAGTCTTGGAGAGAATGTAGGTTTATTCAGATAATTGTTCGTAAGCTGGCTCAGCGGAGTATACGTATAGGTATTCCCATAATTAGGATCCTGCGGAGAACTGTTCACAAGCGGGCTCAGTTGTGGTTTATTGGGCAGATCGGTATAGTCTACTCTTACTCCCGGAGACAACCTCACTCTTCCCCAATTGATTTCATCCTGAAAATACAGAGACAGAAGATTTACTTTATACTGTGCATACGGATTGTCAAAAAGGGCTTCCCTCCCTTCTCCGTTAAACGGATAGGTCCCTCTTATTCTGGAAGGATTGCCATTATAGAAATCATTTAAACTTTTATAAGAGATTCTTCCGTTCAAAGCATTGACAAAACCGTAATCGATATTGTACAACTCATTGTGGGTTCCTAAAAGGAATGTATGGTTTCCTGTTTTATAGGTTAGATTGTCTGTGATCTCAAAAGTTTTCTGTTTCATATTGAAAACAGTAGCTTCCCTGTCATTCCCAAGAAGAATCGTTCCTCCGTTATAGGCTATTTCTACCTGTGGAAACATAGCATTACCGGAAGTAGGATCTCTGTAATCGTGAATAGAAGAGTATCCCAATACCAGATTGTTATTCCACCTGTCATTAAAGCGGCTTTTAAGCTCCAGAGTGGTAGTGGACGCCGTATTTTTCTGAACGAAATCCATACTGGCAAACCTGAAATTGGCACCATCCCTTTCCAGATTTGAAGCCTGTGAAAACACGGTGTTGTTTTTGATGGACAGCGAGTGTTTGTCATTGATTTTCCAGTCCAATTTATTGAAGAGCTTGGCGCTTTCGGAGAAGTTATTGTATCCGTCGAAGCTTCCTGTATTGAAGCCGTATTTATTCCGTACAAAATCAGAAATCTGCCCGGCTACCGCATCATTCACCAGAGCATTCGGATCGTTGGCATTATAAAATACGGGATCTCTTCTCTTGGTGTATTCCAGATTCGAAAATAGAAATACTTTATCTTTTACCACAGGCAGCCCTATTCTCCCTCCGTAAATAACATCTTCAAAAGCTTTCGGCATTTTTGAGTTGTCTCCTATTCTGTTGTTTCCGGTAATAGCGGCATTCCTTCCATAGGCATAGATAGATCCCGTGACATCATTACTTCCGCTTCGGGTTACGGCATTGATACTCCCTCCAAGGAAATTTCCAAGCTTAACATCATAAGGGGCAATATAGACCTGCACATCCTGAATAGCATCCAGACTGATGGAATTGGAACGCGTGCTGCTTCCCGGCATTCCTGATGTTCCGGTCTGTCCTCCCAGAGACGGACTGAAACCGATCGCATCATTATTGATGGATCCGTCAATAGTAACGTTATTATATCTGAAGTTCGTTCCGTTAAAAGAATTATTGGCACTTTGTGGAACCAGTTTGGTGACATCCTGTATACCTCTGTTGATATTGGGCAGCCCTGAGATCTGTGCCTGGCTAATACCCACACCATATTTCACACTGGTCTTTTTGGAAGTAATCTTTACCTCATCAATGGTTTTTTCATTTCCTGTCACGTCCACCACGGGCAGATCGTTGTTTCCGAGTGACAGCTGAATTCCGGGATTGGAATAGATAACCCGTGATCCGTCTGATATTTCTATAGAATACGGTCCTCCAGGCTGAAGATTGTCTAAACTGAACTGTCCTTTTGTGTTGCTTTTTGTTTCAAAAGTACTGTTGGTAGGAATGTGCACTACCTTCACCGTAACTTCGGAAGAAGTTCCTTTTAGCCGTCCAAAAATTTTTGAACTGGTTTCCTGTGAAAATGCAAAGCCAAACGATAATAAAGCAAAGGCACAGATTATTTTATTCTTCATGATTTTTTTTATTGTTACAATTCTGATGCAAAATTAGACGTCATCCACATCAAGTATGGTAACATAGAATTAACATTATATAACAGAATGTTTAACATTTCCTTAAAAAAAACTTAATCAACATATCATAAATGAGTGAATACCTGAACCATTTTTCCTGATTTGACAAGGATAAAAATGAATAATTTCAGTATTATCCCAGTCATCTTTTACATCCTTTCAACAAATGACTTCTTTAAAAACAGGATAGCCATTGGTAAATAAATACTGCAGTACTTATCCATTTGGACCTAAAAAAACCGCAGGAAATCCTGCGGTTCATTGTAATCATTTTTATTTTTTTTGATAAAGTCACATTTGACCAGAAAATAAGTCCTAATAATTCCTGATCGGTAAACCGGGATTAATCATACTCGGAACAAAGCTTTTCACCATGATACTTTCTTCCACCACACAATAATCCGGTGATCCCGGAGCTGAATACTCTACCTTGATATGATAGGTTCCATATCCGAAACTTCTCATATCTAAAGTAGATCCTGTGGCAATGGTTCCCGTGTGTGCAGGATCATTGATTTTTGACCATTTGTAGGTCGTGTAAGGATTTCCGTAGAACCCTGCTGAGCTCAGTGTATAAGAATCAGGATCGTTATTTTTAAATTTTGCATGGCTCCAATCCTGGCCGGCAAATCCTGAAAAAGCGCTTGGATCATAGGGATCAAATGTCATATTGAAGTTATTTTCCACATTGGTAGATTTACTTCCAAAATTGAGAGTTTCCCCTGAGGCATTGATATCTTTTACATTTGCAAAATCAAAACCAGTAGAACCTCCCATTACATTAAGATTAGCTTTTGTCCCGGGTACAGAGCTTTTCAGAAACAAGATGAAACAAGAATTCCCGCTGGCATATAACTTATCCGTTACCGTCTGTGTATTACCAGCATCTAGAATATACGTTTTTCCTGCCGTTAAGATCAATTCTTTGATCTGGTTGTCTTTAATAAAACTTCCATTTCCTTTAAATTCTACACGATTATAATATACTTTGGCGGTGGCCTGGCTGTAAGCATAACCTAAACTTCCATCCGTTCCCTCAAAACTTACGTTGTAATACGTCTGGCCCGGAAAAGGCAGGAGCCTGGAAGAAGAAAATAAAAAGTGAATATGAGAAGTCCCTGAGTTCAATGTTAATAAAGAAGATGAGGCAGAAAAAGACTGAAATGACAGATAAAAATCTGAACTTCCCATATTGAGGGTTCTCGGCTGGGTTCCGGAATCTCCGATATATCGTCCCAAACTCACCTGATGGTTATTTGTGTTCCAGGTTCCTGCAAGATGATACAGCACGTCTGACCCGGAAAAATCATCGAGTAAACTGATGGTATTTTCTTCCTCAAAATAAATCTGGGACCCTGTTGAGACCCCATTACTTCTCAGGGTTTTAGGAGTGTTCGTATTACGATAATACACAGAACCTATTTCCAGTCTCATCCCGGACTGCCATTCGGACGAACCGTAAATATTAAGTTCTGTACCAGATCCTGATAAAACAGGAGCTGCTGTATTTCCTGAAAATACGATATTATGGCAATATGATCCTGAAGACAGAATAATTAATTTAGCAGATTCTGTAAAACCGGAATTAGCATCAAAAAAGACATTATCCGTAGGACCCGGTACACAAGATCCCCCTGTGCCCCCGCTGGTCTGAGCCCAATGCATGGTATCATTCCAATTGCCTCCACCACCTACCCAATATAAATTCTGAGCAGCCGATACCGGAAATGTCCAGCCTGTATTATTTCCATTATCCATAGATCCCACAGCTGTAAATACAGCTCCGCCAGATGCCTGAATATCCCTTAGCAATGCCCTTGAAACATCTATTGATACTCCTGACAATGCCACGATTTTCGCCTGTGTACCATTGATTGATGAATTGATGGTGACCCAATCTCCACATCCCTGAGAATGAGCACGGAATAATGAAGTCACCGTCTGTGTGGAAGAAGAAGCTAACGTGTATGTTTTTCCTTCTGTAAAAATAAGTTCTCTGATCTGGTTGTCACCTTTAATTTCTCCATTGTACTTAAACTCTACGCGGTTATAATAAACTTTAGACCTCTGATTGTAGCCAAATCTTGCAGGTACTGTTCCGCTATATTCAAAATTTACATTATAATAAACCTGGCCTGCATAAGGCTTCAGCATAGAAACCTGTCCCAGAAAATGAATAACGGAGGTTCCGGAATTCAAAGTTAACAGTGGAGAATCTGCTGAGAAATCCCCTTCTTTAATATAAAAGTCTGAACTTCCCATGCTAAGTGTTCTGGGCTTTGATCCCTCATCTCCTTTATAGCTTTCCAGGGTTACTTTATATCCGTTTGTATTCCATACTCCTGCCTGATGATACAGGGTACTGGAAACCGAAAAGTCATCGAGTAAACTGATGGTATTTTCTTCCTCAAAGTAGACTTCTGTCCCTACTGAAACTCCATTACTTTTGATCGTCCTGATCTTGTTATTATTACGGTAATAGATGTAGCGGATATCTACTTTCATTCCTGCCTGCCATTCAGAAGAACCAAAAATATTAAGTTCAGTTTCCGGTCCGTATAAAGTAGGAGCTACCACACTTCCGGAAACTTTAATATGGTGACAGTACGATGCAGAGGTCAGGGTAACGATTTTAGAGGTTGTTGTAAAACCAGAGTTGGCATCAAAAAAGACATTATCAGAAGGACCTGGTACACAGTATCCTCCTGTACCTCCACTGGTCTGGGCCCAGTGCGTTTTATCATTCCAGTTTCCACTGCCTCCAACCCAGTACAGATCCTGACCAGCAGTAGCAGGAAAAGTCCAGCCGGTATTATTCCCATTATCATTGGAACCTGCAGCTGCAAATACGGCCCCTCCCGAAGTCTGAATATCTTTTATAATAGCCCTTGAAACATCAATAGAAACACCGGATGCCGCGATCAGTTTTGCCTGTATTCCAGGTATTGAAGAGTTGATGGTAATCCAGCCTCCACAATTCGGAGAGTGGGCAGCCAATGATGAAGTGATAGTCTGAGTATATCCGTTTTGTAGACTGTATATTTTTCCTTCTGTAAAAATAAGTTCTTTAATCTCGTTATTTTTAAGCAGTTTTCCATTTCCCTTAAACTCCACACGGTTAAAATAGACCTTACCCACAGTTTGGTTATAATGATCATATCCCAAGATTCCATCAGGTCCTTCAAAACTTATATTATAATAGGTTTGCCCCGCAAAGGGGAACAACGTAGAAGAATATCCTGAAAAATGGATGTGAGAGGTACCTGAATTCAACGTTAAAAATGATTTATTGGCAGAAAATGAATCTCTGATATAAAATTCTGAACTTCCCATATTGATCGTTCTAGGTTTTGTTCCATCATTTCCAACATACTTTCCCAAGCTCACCTTATGATCATTGGTATTCAATATTCCTGCGTTATGGACAAGAGTTTCAGAAGTAGAAAAATCATCCAGAAAACTTATAGAAGTTTCCTCTTCAAATAAGATATTGGAAACTCTCATGATGGCTCCATTGCTTTTAATCGTTTTAGGGGTATTGGTATTCCTGTAATAAAAAGAAGATACATTCACTATCATCCCGAGCTGCCACTCAGAAGAACCATAAATATTAAGTCCTTTTTGGTAATCACTATTTACATTGGGTGCAACCGTACTTCCGGAAAAAGTGATATTGCGACAGTTGGCTATCACATTCACGGAAACCGTTTTATTGGCTGCTGTAAATCCTGAATTGGCATCAAAGAAAACATCATCCATGGGTCCTGGTACTACGGAAGGGATGGAGGTTCCTCCGGATGTGGTTCTCCAGTGGCCGATATCACTCCAGTTTCCACTTCCGCCTACCCAATAATAGTTGGCCGCAAATCCTTTTACCGAAAACAAAAAGAATATTATGAAGAGGAATATATATTTGAATTTGTGTTTTTGTATTGTCATCATTTCTAATTTTTGGATAAAAGCTTAGGCTTCGATAATCCTATTCAATTAATTATGGATTAAATGTCTTTTTTCCTCCGGTTTTTATTTGACCAGAAAAACAACATTCATATACGTGGGTTTACTGGTATCTGCGGTACTTAAGACGTCATAGGTCAGTTTTCCGGCAGCATCTATTCTTACATTGCTGAAGATGGTATCGTCAAACCAGGTTACATAATATTCCATTTCATCCACGGCATAGACCGGAATACTGCCAGGTGATCCTGTACTGCTTGCCATAGGGGTGGCAAATTGTCCCGTATAATTAGCATACAGATCAACAGATCCTGAAGCCACGGAAGTATCAATAGGCAGGGAAGGAGAATAGAAAAACCTCGGGGCATTGATCAGGACAGGTTCCCATTTGTCGGTGGCATCTTTCCAGTACCAATAGCCTATTCCTGTAATATCTTTGGTGGCTGCTGTAGAAGCAGAGGTACTGTATACCAGTGTTCCGGATTTTAATCCTGTGATATCCATCGCTTCAATATCGTTTCCGGACAGCTGTGGAAATGCGATCCCTGCTTTACCTCCGGAAACATATCCTGACTGCAGCGTTACATCTAAAGTGGCCTGTGGATTGGGTGTATTAACTCCAACCTGCGCAAGGCTAAATCCTGAGATCAGTAGTACAAGAGAAATAATTGTTTTTTTCATTAGTTTAGAATTTTAACGGAATAAACAAAATCAATATCATCAATTATGTGTTTATTTTTCAGATAATGATTGACTCGTTTTAAGGGACCGCAAAACTAATTTGAAATAGTGAACTATCCAAGAGAAAGGCTGTCATTATTCGCGAATAATGACAGCCTCTAATACAATTTAAAACACTGACAAACAATTCAATAAACCAAATAAAATCAATTTTAAACTAAAATCAAAAAAGAACATAAATCCCTAATATTTTTTGTTTTTTTTACTAATTTTCTTAAAAAACTTCAAAATTTTTTTTTAGTTGATTCACTATGAGCTTCCGCTTTTCAGAAATCTGCCATGGCTGAAATTTTTGGTTTTTGCTGTTCTCTACTTTTTCTTTTCCATGAATATGAAATCAGAAAAATGGTGATGAATTTGAATTTGAAGATCACCCAATTTCATCTTACTTATGGTATGAATTTTAAAAAGTCACTGTAAATTTTAGAAATATTCTCATGGTGGTCTTTTTTGTAAGCCAGCATCAGTTTATTAAGAAACTCCGGACAATCCATATCAACCAGCAACTCTGCCAGTCTTCTGTACACTTTTTCGTCTTTTCTGATCAGGTATCTGTTCAGCAATCTATCCAATGCCTCTTTTATGAGTTCTCTGCTAACCAAAAAATGGGATGAATACCTTATCAATACAGATCTTGCTATATCCCTGTTCTCCCTATTCCCATCGACGGCAATATCTATAATATCCGGAACGATCCTGATGAGCTCAGTGTCCTCCAGCCCTACTTCATCATTTTTTAAAAACCGAAGGGCGGTGGCCTGTTCGGATAATGTTCCTAAGGCCAACAGGATGATGACCATGAAATCATCCCCCCTGCTGATATTGTATCTGCTGACCAAAAGAGATTCTTCAGCTTCTCTTAGGGCATACCATTCATCACTTAATATGTTCGGTGTATTCATATTTTTTTTCTTTTGTTGTTTAGGGCATGGATTGTTAGTCATGAGCCATCTTATATTTACCTTTATCTGTAACTGCCTGCGAAACTAACCCACCTCCAACAAACTCACAATACAATAGCTGTCACTATTCGGGAATAATGACAGCCTTTTCTACAGAATCATGGTTCATAAAAGCACGAAGAATCATCAAAAAATGCCATGAACATCGCTCCAGGCCATTCTGAAGCCCCTCGAGGTAGAAGGACTTCGGAGGGGGTAACGGGATTTTTCAGCAGGAGTAAGGGCATAAAAAAAGCTGGTCCCCCGGAAGGAAGCAGCTGTATGTTCTATTATAGCCTGTTGTACAGATCTATTTTCTGAGAATCCTCTTTGTTTTCTTAAATATAGAGAAAATTCTTTGTATAGGAACACTTAGAAAAACACCAATTTAAAAATATTCCATCATTCTAAGTCTAATAAAATTCAACCGTACATTGTACCAGCAAATAAGTTCGGCTATCTGAAAGAATAATTTCATCTTTTACAATTTTTCCAGTTAGCAAGCCTAGCTGTTTCGCCCCCTGCTCGATCTGCTTTCTCCACCCCTCCCTATCGCCGTGATAGGACAGCGCATGTAAAAGTTCTCCGGACGGAAGCCAAAGCCTGCAATTTTCTGTGAAGGCGCCTCCTTCTTTGGGAATGGGCGGATCTATCTGCTCCGTCAGCCTTTCAAATAAACCTTTCTCTTGCAGCAAATCATTTTTACTCAGGAAGCCATCATTTCCATCATCTGAAACATATCGAAACTCTTTCCACTCAAAAGGAGTCATGCCAGGAATTTTTCTTTTGTTACTATTCATCATCAATTATTTTAAAACCTGAACCAGATCTTTCTAATTCGGTATATTTTAATAATCGTGGTTATGTAGTTTTTCTCGAGCACTTGTCATCTGCACCATAGGGTTCGTAAGTATCTTTGATCAAGTTTTTTTTTGCTTAGTGGCAAATCTAGCCCGCCAAAAAAAAACTCACAATAAAAAGGCTGTCACTATTCGGAATGTAGACACCTGTTTTCTATCTGTGGCAAAAAAGAGAAATATGATGATGAATAAATTTAAGTTAGGAAACAGAAAACCTCTTAAAAATAGTATTGATTAAATCAATCTAAATCCATTGATTTTATTTAAAACATCACCAAAATTGAATGTTTTTATTAAAAATATAATTCAAATTAAATTTAAAAGCATCATACTGCATAGACTTTGATATAAAGCACAAACTGTTATTACAGGCATAATAAAAAAGATTCCCATGAAAAATCAATATTATATACACCCCTGTATAAAATGTTCATTTTCGCAACAATGAAAATCAACAATCTTAATATATCACTATATTAAGATATATATATACTCAAAAAATCCAGACCTGCCTGCCCGTTAAATTTGCTTATTACAAAAAATAGGAGGAAGAAAGCCAGCAGACCGAAACCTTCTACAAGCAGTATTGATTTAAACAACTCAATCCGCTTGTTTAATTAAAATATTTCACCAAATACAGATATTTAGTTAACAATTTAATTTTAATCGATTTTATAGGCATTTTACTATATGAGCTATTGATATAAAGCATAAACTATTATCGTATGCATAACAGAAAAGCCATACATTGAGAAAGCAATATTTTATACATGCAGTATAAAGTATTCATTTTACTAACAAAAACATTTATTATGCACAAAATCTTATTTCGTTTTGGGGTAGACTTTTCAGGAAAAGTTTACGCCCGCCGCTTCAATGGTACGGATTATAAAGAGAAGGATTTAGCCAATGCTTCCCCTATTCCCGGAAATGCTCCCGTTATAGCTCCCGGGAAAAATTTTTCGCCCGTCAAGCCTTTGCGTTTCGGAATTCTCGCTGCCAGCCTGTCGGTCCTGTCGGTAAGTGTTGGATGCAGAAGCCGGGATACCGTGACTGTCAACACGCTTGACCCGGCACTGATGGCCACTGCCAAGGGTGAAGTGGTCTACTGTCCACTCCCCCTGCTGGCCTCTGTAATCGAACAGATGGATCAGCCTCTGATTGATGCGTTCAATGCACAAAACAATGGCGTCCACATTACTGTCAAACCTTTTTCCTACACGGGAGATATGGATGATGCCTACGACAAAAGCCTGGATGCCAAAGATTGTTCCTGTGATATTATTACTCCTTTTTATGCCATCTATAAATTATCCGGAAAAGAACAGATTCTTGATTTTTCCCCTTATGTAGCAACCAGAAACGGTGAATTTTTCAGTTCTATTATTAATTCTGTTTCTCTGAATAAAAAGGTACTGGCTATCCCGATCAGAGCAGATGCCATGATGTTCTATTACCGTCCTGCTATTTTTGAAAACACGGGTCAATTTTCAACATGGCAGAATCTTTATACTAACGCTGCTTCTCATTCAAATTTTGTTTATAATGCAGGAGGTGTGGGGCTAACGGCCAATGTGATCAGTCTTCTGTATCAGGCTGGAGGAGAACTCATCAGTGCGGATGGGAAAACCTCAAAATTCCAGTCTCCTCAGGCTCATGCGGTCCTCAATTTCCTGGTAAGTGGTGTTCAGAGCCAGGTGATTCCTTCTCAGGCTCTGACGTTTACAAACAACGTCGGTGCTTCCCGTTTTTTTGCTAAAACCCCATCAATAGGCGGACTTACCGATTGGTCGGCCTCCAAATTCCGTATCGATACAGAAGTCCCTTCCACTCAGAACAGCTACAAGATTGTCCCATTACCTGCATGGGCTGGAAGAGAAGGTCAGGATCCAACAGGTTTGATCGGTTCTAATTTTCTGTCGATCAATGCTTATTCGAAAAATCCCAATGCTGCCTTAAAGGTAATCGACTACCTTAGCAGTGCTGCTGCAGCACGCCATCGGGCACTGTCAGCCGGAACCGGACCCGCCATCAAAAGTGTGTACGATGATCCGGCAGTTCGTACAAAAATCCCTTATCTCGATATTCTATACAACTCGCTGCTTCATGGCAGAGCCAGGCCTAACACTTCTGCTTATACAGAAATAGATACGGTTATTTCAACATATGCAGCACAGGCCCTGGCAGGGACTCTTACCGTAGATCAGGCTGTTGACCAAATTGATAAAGGGATCACCAAGGCAATTCAAAAATATAATCATTAACCTGAATTCGGGTGAAGAAAATTAATAGTATGCAAGCGAAAGCAGGAGATTAGAAACTATTGTTATCGTTGTCTGGGCTTAAAATCCTGACAACGATATTTAATAAAAAGCCTCTCCCTATCCGCGAATGATAACAGCTTCCATACAAATCAGGATTACCTATAATTTTTATCAAAAGTATCCTCAAAATTAATGACCGTAAGAATATCTTACGGTCATTAATTATTCAATAGGATCCGGATGAGATCCATATTATTTTGTTTCTAATAATTCCTTATCGGTAGTCCCGGGTTGATCATACTCGGAATACAACTTCCTACGGTAACACTTTCTTCCAGTGAACAGCTTTCGCCTGGCCCTGCTGTAGAATAGATCACCTTAAGATGATAGGTTCCCAGCCCGTAAGGTCTCATATCCAGCGAATCTTCTGTAGAAATAACGCCGGTATGGGCCGGATCGTTCAGTTTGGTCCATTCATACTGTACGGTAGGATTTCCAAAAAAACCTGCCGAACTTAAGGTATACGAAGCGGGATCTGTATTGTTAAATCGGGTACAGCTCCAGTCCTGGCCTGCAAACCCCGAAAAGAGTCCGGGATCGTATGGAGCAAAACTCATATTGGTATTATTTCCTCCATCACTGGACTTGGCTCCGAAATGCAATGGTATTCCTGAAGCATCAATATCCTTTATATTGGCAAAATCAAAACTTGAAGCTCCTGCCTCCACATTCAGCAATGCTTTGGTCCCTGGTACTGAACTTACCATCTCCAGTTTGTAGCATGCACTTCCGTTGGCATACAACTGTTCCGTCACTTTTTGGGTTTTACCTGCCTGTAAGGTATACTTTTTAGCTCCGGTTAAAATCAGTTCTTTAAACTGATTGTCCCCGTTTATGATGGTGTTTCCTTTCAGAGTCATGGTATTGTACCCTACAGTTCCGGTACCATCATCGCCAAGGGCTGCACTCCCATTATTTTCGAAGGTCACATTGTGATACTGCTGTCCTGCGTAAGGCAAAAGTTGGCAGCTTCCATTCCCGGTAAAACGGATATGGGAAGTACCTGCATTTAATGTTAATAATGTTGATGTTGCAGAAAAAACACCGCTGTTGATTGACGTTACGGTAAATTCAGAACTTCCCAAATTAAGTGTTCTGGGCTTGGATCCGGAATTCGCATTATATCCTCCTACCAGTACTTTATGGTTATTTGTTGTAAATACTCCGGCATTATGCCATAGAGTTCCGAAAGTCAGTGCATAGTCATCCACTAAGCTTATTGAAGCTTCTTCCTCAAAATACACATCATCAACACGTATTGAAACTCCGTTACTGATGATCGTTTTAGGAGTATTGGTATTACGATAATACATGTACACACTCCATACTTCCATACCGGTCTGCCATTCGGAAGATCCATAGATGTTAATCGGGTTAAGCGTACTTGCACTTTTGAAAACAGGAGGTACTGTACTTCCCGCAAAGGTAATATTCCTCATATTGGCAGGTGCATTCACCGTAATGGTCTTACTGGCTGAAGTAAAGCCTGATCCTGTATTAAAGAAAACATCATCTTTAGGTCCCGGGACACAGTATCCACCTGTTCCTCCGCTTGTGGCAGACCAATGCGTTCTGTCATTCCAGTTACCGCTTCCTCCGACCCAGTATAAAGTCTTTCCCGGTGAAGCAGGAAAGGTCCAGCCTGTATTGTTTCCATTATCTGCGGACTCCAGGGCAATGAATTGTGCCCCCCCAGAAGCCTGAATATCTTTAAGCATGACCCCTGAAACATCAATCGTTACTCCGGGCGCTGCGATAAGTTTTGCCTGGATTCCGGCGGTGGATGAGCTAATGCTCATACGTTCACCACAGTCAGGAATATGGGCAGACAGTTTGGTGGTTACTGTTTGCGCAGCACTACCATCTAAAGTATAAGTCTTTCCCTCTGCCAGAACCAGTTCACCAATCTCATTGTCTTTGATCAGCTTTCCGTTGCCTTTCATGGTGATCCGGTTGTAATAGACCTTGCCTGTCTGATCATACCCCAGGTTACCTTCCAGTCCCGGCTTTTCGAAACTTATATAATGATAATGCTGGCCGGCATACGGTTTGACGCTGGGATATCCTGTAACACCGGTAAAGTGAATATGAGACGTTCCGGCATTAATAGTAAGCACAGGAGAGTCGGCAGAAAAATTCCCATCGTACATAGGACCTGTTATATAAAAATCTGAACTGCCTATATTCAATGTTCTGGGATTGCCCCCGATATCCCCGAAGTAGCTCATTGCCGTTACGTTATGGTTGTTGGTATTAAAGGTACCCGCCGAATGGGTTATTTTACCGGAAACAGAAAAGTTATCCAGCAGACTCATTGAGGTTACTTCTTCAAAATAAACATTATCTGTACCTATGGAAACACCATTACTGGTGATCGTTTTGGGGCTGTTGCTGTTCCGGTAATAGATATACACACTGCTCATCTCCATACCTGCCTGCCAAACGGAAGATCCATAGATATTAATCGGGTTAGCAGTACTTACACTTTTAAAAATCGGAGCTACTGCACTTCCTGAGAAAGTGATATCTCGCATATTCGCCGGAACGTTGACGGTAACCGTTTTACCGGCCGCAGTAAAGCCGGAATTCACATCAAAAAAGACATCGTCTTTAGGACCGGGAACACAAGCTCCTCCGGATCCGGAAGAACTCAGAGACCAATGGGTGACGTCATTCCAATTTCCACTCCCCCCTACCCAGTATAAGGTCTTGGCAGCAGAAGCAGGAAATATCCAGCCTGTATTATTTCCATTATCCACAGATTGTACAGCGGTAAATACAGCGCCTCCTGAAGCATTGATATCTTTGATCACCGCTCCGGAAACATCGATCACCGTTCCTGAAGCAGCCTCCAGCTTTGCCTGAGTTCCGGCTGATGAAGAAGCAATCGTAATCTGTCCGCCACAGGTGGAAGGGTGGGCTGAAAAACGGGTGGCCACCATTTGTGTTTTGCCTGCTTCCAGACTGTAGGTTTTGTCTTCAGCAAACAAGAGCTCTCTAAACTCATTATCACTTACCAGTATCCCATCATCTTTAAATTCTACACGGTTATAATACACTTTTCCGGTCGGATTAAAATATCCAAGAGTAGCAGTTCCGTTATTTTCAAAAGTCACATTATAATAATGCTGACCTGCGTATGGCAAGAGCTTACAATTTCCATTCCCGGTAAAACGGATATGGGAAGTACCTGCATTTAATGTTAATAATGTTGATGTTGCAGAAAAAATACCGCTGTTGATTGACGTTACGGTAAATTCAGAACTTCCCAAATTAAGTGTTCTGGGCTTGGATCCGGAATTCGCATTATATCCTCCTACCAGTACTTTATGGTTATTTGTTGTAAATACTCCGGCATTATGCCATAGAGTTCCGAAAGTCAGTGCATAGTCATCCACTAAGCTTATTGAAGCTTCTTCCTCAAAATACACATCATCAACACGTATTGAAACTCCGTTACTGATGATCGTTTTAGGAGTATTGGTATTACGATAATACATGTACACACTCCATACTTCCATACCGGTCTGCCATTCGGAAGATCCATAGATGTTAATCGGGTTAAGCGTACTTGCACTTTTGAAAACAGGAGGTACTGTACTTCCCGCAAAGGTAATATTCCTCATATTGGCAGGTGCATTCACCGTAATGGTCTTACTGGCTGAAGTAAAGCCTGATCCTGTATTAAAGAAAACATCATCTTTAGGTCCCGGGACACAGTATCCACCTGTTCCTCCGCTTGTGGCAGACCAATGCGTTCTGTCATTCCAGTTACCGCTTCCTCCGACCCAGTATAAAGTCTTTCCCGGTGAAGCAGGAAAGGTCCAGCCTGTATTGTTTCCATTATCTGCGGACTCCAGGGCAATGAATTGTGCCCCCCCAGAAGCCTGAATATCTTTAAGCATGACCCCTGAAACATCAATCGTTACTCCGGGCGCTGCGATAAGTTTTGCCTGGATTCCGGCGGTGGATGAGCTAATGCTCATACGTTCACCACAGTCAGGAATATGGGCAGACAGTTTGGTGGTTACTGTTTGCGCAGCACTACCATCTAAAGTATAAGTCTTTCCCTCTGCCAGAACCAGTTCACCAATCTCATTGTCTTTGATCAGCTTTCCGTTGCCTTTCATGGTGATCCGGTTGTAATAGACCTTGCCTGTCTGATCATACCCCAGGTTACCTTCCAGTCCCGGCTTTTCGAAACTTATATAATGATAATGCTGGCCGGCATACGGTTTGACGCTGGGATATCCTGTAACACCGGTAAAGTGAATATGAGACGTTCCGGCATTAATAGTAAGCACAGGAGAGTCGGCAGAAAAATTCCCATCGTACATAGGACCTGTTATATAAAAATCTGAACTGCCTATATTCAATGTTCTGGGATTGCCCCCGATATCCCCGAAGTAGCTCATTGCCGTTACGTTATGGTTGTTGGTATTAAAGGTACCCGCCGAATGGGTTATTTTACCGGAAACTGAAAAATCATCCAGCAGACTCATTGAGGTTACTTCTTCAAAATAAACATTATCTGTACCTATGGAAACACCATTACTGGTGATCGTTTTGGGGCTGTTGCTGTTCCGGTAATAGATATACACACTGCTTATCTCCATACCTGCCTGCCAAACGGAAGATCCATAGATATTAATCGGGTTAGCAGTACTTACACTTTTAAAAATCGGAGCTACTGCACTTCCTGAGAAAGTGATATCTCGCATATTCGCCGGAACGTTGACGGTAACCGTTTTACTGGCCGCAGTAAAGCCGGAATTCACATCAAAAAAGACATCGTCCGTCTGTCCGGGTACAACCAAAGGGATTCCTGAACCTCCTGAAGAAGTACGCCAGTGGCTGATATCACTCCAGTTTCCGCTTCCCCCTACCCAATAATAATTGGCAGCAAATCCCTTCATCGAAAATAAAAAGAAGAAGAGGAATAGCAGGTATTTAAAATTTTGTTTTTGTTTTATCATCATGAAAATCCATTAATTAAAGTTAATATGCTTGTTAACAGATTATTACTTGACCACAAAAACGACATTCATGTAGGTAGGTTTGCTTGTATCCGCTGTACTTAGAACGCTGTAAGTTAATTTGCCTGCAGCATCAATTGCCACGTTCTCAAAAATGGAAGTATCATACCAGGTGACATAGTATTCCAATGCATTGGCTGCATAAACAGGAATACTGCCTGATGCACCGGTACTGCTAGCCATAGGGGTAGAAAACTGTCCCGTATAATTGGTATACAAATCTATCGTTTCTGTCGTTCCTGAAGAAACCGCAGTATTGATAGGAATGGAAGGGGAATAAAAGAACTTAGGAGCATTAACGAGTACCGGTTCCCATTTATCGGTAGCATCTTTCCAGTACCAATATCCTGGTCCTGTAACATCTTTAACAGAAGCAGTAGATGCCGAGGTACTGTAGACTAAGGTTCCGGATTTAAGTCCGGTAGTATCGATGGATTCGATATCATTTCCTGAGAGTTGAGGGAAAGCAATCCCTGCTTTGGTTCCGGACGTGTATCCGGCAGGCAGAGCAACATCTAAAGTAGCTTTCGGACTTGTGGTATTTACACCGACCTGCGCAAATCCAAGACTGGAGATCAGTAAAAAAAAGAGTACATTTTTTCTTTTCATTATTCTTTGTTTTTTTTAATAATATAAGATCAGGATTATTGCTCAATCATTTCTTTCTAAATCATTGAACCTGGATCATATTGACCGCAAACATATAGGGATACAAAGCATTGTACAAGAAAATGGCTGTTATTATTCGCGAATAGTAACAGCCATTTTTTCTTAACTTACTCTAAGACAATTGCTTAAAAAAAACACCATTTTTAATAATTTCTTAAGGGTAATCCGGGATTGATCATGCTTGGTATGCATTTTTTGACAGTAATACTCTCCTCAACCACACAGTAATCACCTGATCCTGCGGTAGAATAGGTAACTTTAATATGATAAACCCCGTAACCGAAAGGCCTCATATCCAAAGAATCTTTGGTAGAGATGATCCCAGTATGTGCCGGATCATCAATCTTCGTCCACTCATAAACAGTTGAAGGATTTCCATAAAACCCTGCTGAACTTAATGTATAGGAAGAGGGATTACTGTTGTTGAATCCGGCACAGCTCCAGTTCTGTCCTGCAAACCCTGAAAAAGAACCCGGGCTATATGGGTCGAAAATAATATTATTATTATTTCCTGTATTCGAAGATTTACTTCCAAAATGTAACGGTTCTCCGGAAGCATTGATATCTTTTACATTCGCAAAGTCAAAATTTGCAGATGGTGTCTGTACGTTTAAATTTGCCTGTGTTCCACCTGTGGAACTTTTTAAAAATAGTATAAAACAAGAATTTCCACTGGCATACAGATGATCGGTAACAGCCTGTGTCTTTCCAGATTCCAAGGCATACGTTCTTCCAGCCATTAAAATCAACTCTTTGATCTCATTGTCCATCATTAATTTTCCATCGCCTTTAAACTCTACGTGATTATAATATACTTTGTCGGATTGCTCTTTTCCCAATTGACCGGACGTACTACTTTCTTCAAAGCTCACATTATTGAATGTCTGCCCTGTATAAGGATCTACCAAGCTATTTCCTCCTGTAAAATGTAGAGAAGATGTACCTGCATTTAGTATAAGCCCAGAAGCATTTGATGAAAAAGCCCCATTATCACCGCTAATATAAAGTTCTGAGCTTCCCAGATTAGCTATTTTGGGTCTTGCTTTAAAATAATTCGCAAAATATCCGGCCCCAAGAGTTACGGTGTGGTCATTTGTATTCCATGTTCCGACATGATGCCTAATTTTGCCCAGAGCTGAGAAATCATCCAGTAAGCTTACAGAACTTTCTTCATCAAAATATACATCCCCCATGACTGAAGCTCCATTACTTTTTATAGTTTTCGGTGTACTGGTATTGCGGTAATATACTGAGCCAATGCCTACTGTCATTCCGGACTGCCATTCAGATGATCCGTAAATATTAAGTTCTTTGCCATTGCCACTCAAGGTTGGTACAACAGTACTTCCTGAAAAGATTATGTTTTGACAATTGGCTGTTACATTCAGAGTAACGGTCTTACTTGAACCACTAAAACCTGAATCAGCATCAAAAAATACATTATCAAAAGGCCCGGGTATACAAAATCCCCCCAATCCGCCACTTGCAGGTGACCAATGTGCCTTATCATTCCAGCTGCCACTTCCACCTACCCAATACAGATTCTGAACAGCAGAAGTTGAAAAATTCCAGCCTGTGTTGTTACCTCCGTCGGCAGAACCGGATGTAGTAAATACAGCTCCTCCTGATGCATCTATATCTCTGATGATTACTCTTGAAATATCCATAGCTACGCCATGCGCTGCAACGAGTCTTGCCTGGGTACCGGATGTTGAGGAATTGATCATGATCCAATCCCCGCAATCAGAAGCGTGAGCTACCAATGAAGAAGTGATGGTCTGAGTGGAGGTATCCTGCAAACTGTATGTTTTTCCTTCTGCAAAAATCAGATCACTGATTTGACTGTCGCCAATAAAACTTCCATCGCCCCTGAATTCTACACGGTTATAATATGCCTTAGCCGTTTGATACTGCCCCAGCATTCCGGTAGTTCCTGCTTCAAAGGTTACATTATAAAAAGTCTGGTCCTTATAGGGACTCATTACAGGTGTTGTCCCTAAAAAATGAATATGAGAGGTCCCGGCATTCACTGTAATGGCGGTCGAGCTGTTTGTAGAAAAACTACCTCCACTGCTTCTTGAAATATAGAAGTCTGAACTTCCCATATTAAGAACTCTCAATCTTGTTCCGGAATCTCCGTAATAGCTTCCAAGTGTAAGCTTATAGTTATTGGTATTAAGTGTTCCTGCATTATGAAATAAGGCACCTGCTACCGTTAAGTTGTCCAAAAGGCTTATAGAATTTTCTTCATCAAAGAATACGTTATCACCCACCATAGACACTCCATTGGCTTTCACAGTCTTATTCTCTCTGCTATTTCTGTAATATACAGACATGATGCCCACAGACATTCCCATCTGCCATTCTGAAGATCCGTAAATATTGAGTTCTTTACCGGACCCTCTTAAGGCAGGTGCAACAGCACTTCCGGAAAAAGTGATATCATGACAGTTGGCCGTCACATTAATGGTTACCATTTTAGAAGCAGAAGTAAACCCCGACTGGCTGTCAAAAAAAACATTGTCGGTAGGTCCAGGCATACAGTATCCGCCGGGTCCGCCACTGGTCTGGGACCAGTGTCCTTTATCATCCCAGTTACCGCTACCGCCTACCCAGTATAAATTCTGGCTGGCTGAAACCGGAAAGTTCCATCCTGTGTTGTTACCGCTGTCAACTGATTTTACGGCTGTAAATGCGGCACCCCCCGAGGCATCAATGTCTCTGATAATAACTCCCGAAACATCAATATCGACTCCGGCGTCAGCCACGATACCAGCCTGCGTTCCGGACAGTGAGGAATTGATCATAATCCAGGCACCGCAATCCGGTGTATGAGCTTTCAGCGAAGAGGTAATGGTTTGTGTCGCATTATTCTGCAGACTGTATGTTTTACCTTTTGAAAGGATCAGTTCTTTGATCTCATTATCTCTGGTAAGCTTTCCGTCACCTTTAAACTCCACCCGGTTATAATATACTTTATCCGTCTGGCTGAGTCCCAAACTGGATTTGAGTCCGCTGTTTTCAAAGGTTACATTATAGAATATCTGTCCTTCATAAGGATCTAATGTTGTATTATTTCCGGAAAGAATGATTCCGGAAGTTCCGGAATTCAACACGAGTAACGGGGTTCTTGAAGAAAAAGTTCCTGAAATATAGAACTCCGAACTTCCCATGGTAAGGGTTCTGGTCTTAGTTCCTGAATTTCCGATATAGCTTCCTAAGGTTACCTTATAATTACCGGAGATAAAGGTTCCTGCATTATGCTGTAAATTTCCGGAAACCGAAAAATCATCAGCCAGGCTGATGCTATTTTCTTCATAAAAGAATACATTGGAAGCAGTAACTGAAACACTGTTACTTTTGATGGTCTTTGGAGTATTTTTGTTCCGGTAATAAATGGAAGTTACGGCAACTGACATGCCCGCCTGCCACTCGGATGATCCGTAGATATTCAGTTCTTTACCGTTCCCGGTCAAAGCCGGAGCAACTCCGCTTCCTGAAAACTTAATATTGTAGCAGTTGGCCGTCACATTCAGTGTAATTGTTTTGCTGGCCAATGTAAAACCGGAATTAGAATCAAAAAAGACATTATCTGTAGGCCCGGGAACTACCGTAGGCAATGCTGTACCGCCGGAAACGGTACGCCAGTGTCCGATATCACTCCAGTTTCCACTTCCTCCTACCCAGTAGTAATTGGCTGCTAAAGCTTTTACTGACCAACAAAACAGCATGAGAAGTGAAATGACAGACTTAAAAATATATTTTCGTTTTTTCATAAGGTACAATCTAATTGTTAGTAAATTATCCCACGTGAGTTTTTCACGACAGTATTGGAAATACTTATTGTATGAATCACTTTTCTCTGGTAACACAATATTTTTTTGTGGCAGGTTTCTGCGACCAAAAGAATTCATCAGATCCTGACTCAAAAACAGAAGCCGATTAAAGCTATTTTTTCATCTTATTTTACTTTTAAAAGTGCATCATAAAATGAGAATGCTGAAAATAAATATTGTTTTTTCACAACCTATCGGCACTGTTTTTAAGGGGCTGCAAAACTAACCTGAAAAGATGGGATATACAAGGAAAAGGCTGTCACTATTCAGGAATAATGACAGCCTTTATCAAACAACAAAACACTGAAAAACAGAACCATACATTCCAAAACAGGATAACAAATCAAATCAAGACCATTTCTTTAATTTTGAGAATTACCACTAATAAATTTTCATAAAATTTATAAATAAGATGAAAAAAATACATCTTTTACGGGTACTTTTTTCAGCTGTTTTTTCATTGCTGACCCCTTTCTTCTAAAAACGAAGCTAAAGAAACGAAAGTCAGAAAATATTTGGATGAAAATCAAAGGATTTACAGCTTTTTAAAAAAGAAGCTTTGCTTAGAAAAAATTTATTTTTTTAAGGTTTTACATTATATTTGTCAGATCATTTAACTTCACAAAAACTTAAAATATGAAATTCGGACAGGTAGAAGATCCTTCAGCAATAGATTTTACGTTACCAAAAGATCATTCCAGAACCAAAGAAATTTTAAGTCAAAATAAAAAAGGCTTAGAGAATATTTCCATAGGATGTGCTAAATGGAATAAAACAGATCTTAAAGGATTTTATCCTAAAGGAACGAAAGATGAACTGACCTATTATGCCACTCAGTTTAATTCTATTGAACTGAATGCTACATTCTACGGAATGCCTACTCCTGATCAGGTAAAAACGTGGAAGGAGAAAACTCCCGAAAATTTTAAATTTTTCCCTAAAATCACCAATACGGTTTCTCACTTCAGAAGACTGATTGATGTAACGGATCCGGTTACCCATTTCGCTTCAGCAGTGATTAATTTTGATGAAAAGCTGGGGATGGCCTTTCTTCAGCTTCATGATAATTTCAAGCCTAAAGACTATGACAGGCTGGAAAAATTTGTAAAAGAATGGCCCAAAGAAGTACCTCTGGCTATAGAGCTTAGAAATACGGAATGGTTTACCAACGAAGAAATCCTTAATACAACCTGTGAGCTTTTTGAAGCCCATCATATTACCAATATCATTGTAGATACAGCAGGAAGAAGAGATATGCTTCACATGCGCCTTACGACCCCCAACGCGTTCATCCGCTATGTAGGGGCGAATGCAGAAAGCGATTATAAAAGACTGGATGACTGGATGAAGCATTTAACAAAATGGAAAAAAGAAGGTCTTCAAAATCTGTACTTTTTTGTACACCAGAATATAGAAAAAGCTTCCCCTCTGCTATCGGCCTATTTCATCAAGAAGATGAACCAGGAATGGAAAACCGATATTCATATTCCACAAATGGCAACTGAAAGTACAGGAACTCTTTTTTAAAAGAATTAGACCCTACTTAAAGGGCAATACCTATTTAATAATTTACCTTCAAAAAATATAAATCCTTTTCATAGCAGAAAAATGTCTACATTAGAGTATACCTTATTTCACTAATAGGGTATGTTTTAAAATAAATATGATGGAAAAGGAAATTTGCAAAATCAGTATTACCAGCAGCTGGCTTGGTGATGAATATACTTTTTATGATAACTCTAAGATAAAAAGAGTATATGACAATCACAGCCTGAATTCTAACAGAATTGAATGGCTGGAACCTCAGCAGATCAGCAAACAGAATAAAGACAGGCTGGTAAGAAGCTGCCCGGAAGAATTTAAGGAACAGATCATGCAGATCCTGAATTATCCTTAGTAAAAAATGATAGGTAATGAGAAGTATAAAAACAATTCATTACCTATATAATATATTATTTTGTCTTATTTTTTTTCAGCAGAAGTGCGAGATTAAGAAATAAAAGCAGAAAGTCTAAAGTAATCCAGATCCCCAGTTTTGTATTCTCATAATTATAGGCATCCACCTGTTTTTTTGCCGCTTCGGAAAGCTTCATACTCTGATTGATATAATTCTGTACTTCTACAATCTGATCAATATTTTTATTGGGCACAGAGTGTTGGGAAAAGTAGACAAGGTTCTTTTTCCCAAGATATCCTGCGATCCAGTATTCATCAGACTTATCCATTTTAAGATATTCTATTCTGTAATATTCCGGACGTATTTTACCAATGTGCTTCGGTTCCAGCGTTGTTGTTTTATCTGTCTTGCTTACATTAATAAGATAAAAATCGAGGGTCTGCGGAAGTTTATTGACTACCTGCAGTCCAACGGAATTGGCTACAAATGCAACAGCACTTTTCTTAATAAACCAATAGGTAAAAACAGAGATCGAAGAAACTACGGTTACAATGCGAAACAGCTTGGCCCATTTTGCTATAGGCCCCGATTTTACCTTGAATAGAACCAAGGAAAAGATAGAAGCGAGAAATATTATAAAAATAATCAGTGTCATATTCTACAAAGATACTTCTTCTCTGTATTTTATCTATATTTGCCACCAAATTTTAACTTAAACTAACCATGAAAAAAACACTTTCAGGACTTATTTTGTTTAGTATAGCTTCATTTTATGCACAGGTAAAATTCGAAAAAGGGTATATTATAGACCAGAATAATGTAAAAAAAGAGGTTCTCATCAAAAATAAAGGATGGGTAAGCAATCCTGACAATTTCGTTTTCAAAACAGATGAGAATTCAGCCGAAGATAAAGGAACGCCATCTACAATCAAGGAATTCGGGATCTATAACGACTCCAAATATGTTACCTATAATGGAAATATCGACTACTCATCTGATGACATTTCCAGTTTTTCCAACACCAAAGAACCTAAGTTCGTCAAAAGCTCAGTATTCCTGAAAGAGCTTGTTGCCGGAAATAAAAATTTATACACCTACAAAGGTCATATTACAAGGTATTTCTATTCAGAATCAGATTCAACCATTCAACCTTTGATTTATAAAAAATATTTCTTTAACGGAAACAGCTCTCAGGTTGCTACCAATGAACAGTATCTTGATCAGTTAAAAACTATTTTTGCGGATAACACCAATGCTCAGTCTTTAGTAAACAAAACACAGTATACAGCTTCCAGCTTAACGAAAATATTTAAAACTTATAATGGTGAAAATTCTGACGGATCAACAGCTCAGAACAGCGACCAGTCTTTCACTGAAACTAAAAAGAAGCCAAAATTCAACCTTAGTATCAGACCGGGGATTAATTTTTATGCGCCATTGGAGTTGAAGGAATCTTACCGCAATCCCGGTTTCCCTTCAAAATCTAACTTCAGAATTGGTGTGGAAGCAGAATTGGTTTTACCGTTTAATAAGAATAAATGGTCTGTGATCCTTGAGCCTACCTATGCTCAGTATACCAATAAAAAAACAACTATCCGCACAGATGATAATCTGTATAATATGACAATGGACAGCTATTCTTTTATTAGTATTCCTGTAGGGATAAGATATTCTATGTTTTTGAATGAAAAATCAAAAATCTTCGTTAATGTCGCTACCAATGTATTGAATGTAAGAACAAGTTCATCAGCTTCAATAGATGTGGATTACGATAATGCTGTATTTGATAAGATTGCTCTTGCTTCCACTCAAAGCTTCAGAGGTATGTCTCTTGGGGCAGGATTCAATTATCATAACAAATTCAGTGTAGAGGCAAGATTTAGCAGCAGCACAAACATCCTTTATAAGGACCTTCCTCACGCAGATCTTAAATCTTTCTCTTTAATCCTGGGATATAATATTTTCTAATCTACATTCCATTCTTTATAAAACTGGTCGAGGAAATTCAGCATATACTGGTGTCTTTCTTCGGCCATTCTTTTTCCTTCCTCAGTATTCATCAGATCTTTCAGAAGTAACAATTTTTCGTAAAAATGATTGATGGTAGTCCCGTTGGATTTCTTATATTCTTCTTTAGACATTCCTAAATTAGGTTTTAGAGCAGGATCATACATCAGGTTATTTTTGAATCCTCCAAAGTTGAATGTTCTGGCAATTCCAATAGCACCTATGGCGTCAATACGGTCTGCATCCTGTACAATTTTAAGTTCAATGGATGGATTTTCCGGAGCCTGGCTTCTGTTTTTGAATGAGATATTCTCAATCACAAATAAGACCTTTTGAATGATTTCTTCTGAAACATTCTGGCTTTCCAGGAACTCTCTTGAGATTTTTGGGGCAATGGTTTCGTCTCCGTTATGAAATTTAGGGTCTGCGATATCATGTAATAATGCAGATAATTCAACTACTTCCCTGTCACAATCTTCTGTTTCTGCAATCTTTGCGGCAAGTTTCCAGACTCTTTCAATATGAAACCAGTCGTGTCCCGCTTCTGCTCCTTCTAATTTTTCTTTTACAAATTCTATTGTTTTGTTAATCGTACTTTTCATTGATCTATCAGTTCATTTAAAATAATATTCCAGAGCTTATGATTGTAGCTTCTAAAAAAATTAACGTGTCCTATTTCTTTTTTATCAGATTCAGAAGTTCTTACCAACCGGTAAGTGGGTTTAAGATTAGGATAAGTATCATTTAGCAAACTCAGCACTCCCTTTTCTGTTAACCAGACGTCATCTTCAGCCCGAATTACGAATACTTTCTGCGTTAAATTCTTAGAATAATCATCAATTTTCTCCAGCAATCTGTTGGTTGATTTCTTGTTTAAAATTAAGGTTCTCCAGTCATATGCACAATTTTTTGGAAGACTTTCTCCGAGTCCAAACCAATGTGCCGGAAAATACCCTAATAATGAAGTGGTTAATGGCTGAACAATTCCAAAACCAAGGTAGGCTTCAATTTTTGTTTTCAATCTAAGATTACCGACAAAGGCATTTTGTGTTCCTACAAAAACAAATTCTTCAAACATTTTAGAGTCCTCATTCATCCCAAGAATAAGCGCACCTACAGAATGTCCCAGACAATACTTTCTGTATTGAGGAAAATTTTGGGTGATATACTGAGTTAATGTTTTATAATCTTTTGAGCCCCAGATTCTCATAGAGCTTTGAAAACCTCTTATCTTTTGGGGTTTGGAAAGCCCTATACCCCTATAATCATAGGTAATAACAGTAAATCCCTGTTTTGCAAAATAATTGGCAAAGGAAAAATAGACCTGCTGCTTCACCCCTGTTGCTGAGTTAATGAGTAATAGTTTTGCATTACTTTTTTCAGGCTGAAAAAGATGGGCAGTCAGAGAAACATGGTCTTCTGTAGTAAGTATTAGTTTTTCCATATTATAAAAGAAAAAATCCACTATAAAAGTGGACATTTTACATTTATTTTTAAGTTAAATTCTGGACTTTCGATATGCCTTCAATAGTTTTAGGAACGGAAATCTGATATTCTCGGTAATCCTGTTTGAGATCCTTTCCCTCCTGATACCCTTGATGATACTTCATTTCCAAATTTCACACATTCTTCAATGGTGTTTCCATGGCAAAGCGCAATAGCAAAGCCTGAGGTAAAAGCATCTCCCATTCCCATCTTATAGACCGTTTCATCTTTATCATTTCTGTAATACTTCATCTCTGTACCGTCAAAATAGATAGTAGAGTTGGTATCATCTCTTACAAAGACCTTATTGAAGTACTTTTTAAGAACGTCTTCTCTTTTCTCCTCGCCAAAAATAATGTACAGTTCGCTGCTTTTAGCTACAATAAAATCAACATTCTCTAAGATTTCTTCGCTGACTCTCATTGCTGGCGAGGCATACAGCCCTACTTTTTTGCCATATTTTTTGGCTTTTCTGATGGTATATTCTACCACTTCCATAGAAACTTCTAGCTGTACCAATACAAGATCTACAGTATGAAAATAGCGGTCTGCTTCGTCTATATGATTCTTATTAAGGTATTTATTGGCGGCAGGCACTACTACAATGGCAGCATTTCCGTGTGAGGTCGTCACATAGGCAGTCCCTGTAGCTTCTTTGTCTGTTTCATATACAAAGCCCACATTTACATTTTCGCCCACCAGATTCCTCATAATCTGCTGACCAAGAGGATCCATTCCTACGCATCCTATAAAATACACGCTTGCTCCCAATCTGGCCGTACCTACAGCCTGATTAGCTCCTTTACCTCCAAAATAGCTGTCTGAATTAACGGCCAAAACCGTTTCATTAGGTAAAGGAAGTTTTTCGGTGTCTAATACCAAATCTATGGATGAGCTTCCTACAACAATAATCCGGGGTTGTTCTGATGAGAAATGCATTGTGTTTTATATTGGCTTTTAAGTTTAATATTTTAAGAAAAATGGTATTTCAAAAGTAACTATTTTTTTATTAACTTATTTCAATAAATTCAGTAATTATCTTTACCGGGGATTGATCTTTATCATAAGCGATATAGCTGGCATAAAAGCCTTCACCATATCCGGTTTCAAAGGCAAATATAGTTCCAGGATGTTCTTCTGAAGGTTTTAGAAAAGCATATTGATCTATAGCTCCGTTTTTATCAAAAAAATGCCCGTGGAAAAATTCTTCATAGATCCCCATGAAATCTCCGCCTTTGCTATTATATAATTTTAGTTCCAGCTCGTTGAGACTGCTTTGAGTATCAACATCCATGAAACATCCCATTCCGCTTTCTACGGGGTATCCAAAGACTTCTCCTTCTGCCAGCTCTTTTACATTCTGCCCCATTGTGGTGGCCAGTTTCCATTCTTTAATTTTTGAATTACTGAATACTATTTCGGCATATGCCACGCAGTTACTATCTCTTTCTTTATGTAACATTACAGAAAAATCTCCTTTCGGAAACTCTGCAGTAAAAGAAAGCATATCATTTGTGATTAATGGATCACAAGCAACCAGCTTTCCACTGGAAAGGTAAATCTTCCCTACTTCAAAACTTTCCAATAACGGACTTTCTACAAAGTCTTTCGAGAATAGTTTTTTTATGTTTTCTAAATGTGTCATTTAATTTATTCTTTATTTTCCGCGTCAGGCTGAATGGAGCTGAAATCTTTTTAATCTCTTGTTCAACATGATCAAAATGATTTTGATTTAACTGATCCCAATAATCATTTATAAGGGCTTCTTTTCTTTCTTCTCCCACCTGTCACTTGTTTCTCAAACGCAGTTGTTTGATTGATGTCATTAAATACATAAAAGAAGACGAGTTCAACTGGTCTTCTTTTATGAGTATAACTTTCAGGAAATCTGCCTGTCTGATACTGAGAAAATCTCAATTCAGCATCACTGATAACTCCTTTATAATAAGACTCATGGAAACATCTTAAAATAGACATGAAATAGTATTTCATCTTATTTTAAAAAGGCTTTTGAACATTCGTTCACAGATTTTACTCTGTGCTCAGCCTGACACTCCAACAAATTAGCCCTAATTTATCTGGATAATCTACAAACTTTTCAGCTTCTCTTCCAAAATCGTAATCTTGTCAAGAGCGTCTTTTTGTTTTTTACGCTCCCCTTCTACTACTTCAGGTTTTGCATTGGCAACAAATTTTTCGTTGGAAAGCTTCTTCTCCACTGAGATTAAGAATCCTTTTAAATATTTCAATTCTTCTTCAGTTTTTATTTTTTCCTCACCTAAGTCAAGGTTTTCACTTAAAGGTATAGAAACTTCAGTTGCTCCTACCAGGAAAGTAAAGCTTGGCTTATCTGTTTTCTGTCCAAAATGGATATCAGAGACATTTGCTAATTTTCTTACTACTGCTTCATTTGCAAATTCAGAAGCATTGGTATATATCTCAACTTCTTCTCTAGGTGAAATTCCTTTTGTCTGACGGTAATTTCTAACTCCGGAAATGAATTCTGCTGCCGTTTCAAAGTTTTTGATGATAGTTTCATCAAATTCTCCTCCTGTTTTCTGCTGAGAAATCATTAACGCTTCTTCAATACTTCTTTCCGAAATAGTCTGCCACAATTCTTCTGTTAAGAAAGGCATAAACGGATGAAGTAATTTCATTAATTCTTCAAATAACGCAATTGTTCTGTTATAAACATCTTTAGAGATTCCTTCACCATAGTTTGGTTTAATCGCCTCAAGATACCAACCGCAAAAATCATCCCAAATTAATTTGTAGATCAAATGAAGAGCATCAGAAATTCTGAACTTCTCAAACTGATCATTAATTTCAACAATCGTTTTGTTTAATTTATTTTCGAACCATTCGATGGTCTGAGTCTCTGTTGGGTTGGCTGGTTTATCTTCGTGGTTCCACATATTGATCAAACGGAACGCATTCCAGATCTTTGTGGCAAAGTTTCTTCCCTGAAGCATTAAGTCTTTATCAAAAAGAAGGTCATTTCCGGCAGCTGAACTTAATAAGATACCAACACGAACTCCATCAGCTCCAAATTCAGAGATTAACTCTAATGGATCTGGAGAGTTTCCTAAAGATTTAGACATCTTTCTTCTCTGGCTGTCTCTTACAATACCTGTAAAATAAACATTTTTGAAAGGAACTTCTTTTCTGTATTCCAATCCGGCCATAATCATTCTGGCTACCCAGAAGAAAATAATATCCGGACCTGTAACAAGGTCAGATGTTGGATAATAGTAGTTGATATCCCTATTTTCAGGGTCAAGTAATCCATCAAATACAGACATCGGCCATAGCCATGATGAAAACCATGTATCTAATGCATCAACATCCTGTCTCAGGCTTTCTACCGTTAATTCCTGATTTCCTGTTTTCTGTATTGCCAGTTCTAAAGCTTCTTCTATAGTTTCAGCTACCACAAAATCTTCATCTCCTATACCGTAATAGTAAGCAGGAATCTGCTGTCCCCACCAAAGCTGGCGGGAAATATTCCAGTCACGAATGTTTTCCATCCAGTGTCTGTAAGTATTTTTGAATTTTTCAGGATAAAACTTCACCTCATCATCCATTACTACATCCAGTGCAGGTTTAGCAATTTCAGACATTTTAAGGAACCATTGTACTGAAATTTTAGGCTCAATTACAGCTCCTGTTCTTTCAGAAGTTCCCACTTTATTTACATAATCCTCAGCTTTTAACAAAAGATCTTTTTCTTCCAGCTCTTTTGCAATCTGCTTTCTTACGTCAAATCTGTTTTTACCGGCATAATGAAGACCATGTTCATTAAGGTTTCCGTCATCATCCAAAGCATCAATCATTTTCAACTGATGTTTTTGTCCGATTTCGTAATCATTGGTATCGTGTGCCGGAGTAATCTTCAAAGCTCCTGTTCCGAATTCAATGTCAACATATTCGTCTTCAATAATTGGGATTACACGGTTTACGATAGGTACTATTACATTTTTACCTTTCAGGTGGGCATATCTTTCATCATTAGGATTGATACATACGGCAGTATCCCCGAAAATAGTTTCAGGACGCGTTGTAGCAACGGAAAGAAATTCTTCTGAACCTTCGATTTTATACTTAAGGAAATATAATTTCCCATTTTGTTCTTTAAATATTACCTCTTCATCTGAAATATTGGTCTTGGCTTCCGGATCCCAGTTTACCATACGGTATCCTCTGTAGATCAACCCTTTATTATATAAATCGACAAAGCTTTTGATAACCTGCTGAGACAATTTATCTTCCATTGTGAAGCGGGTTCTATCCCAATCACATGAACATCCCAGCTTTTTCAACTGCTCAAGGATTGTTCCTCCATATTTATTTGTCCATTCCCAGGCATGTTCCAGGAATTGCTCGCGGGTAATATCTGACTTGCTGACCCCTTCAGACTTCAATTTAGCAACAACTTTAGCTTCAGTAGCAATTGAAGCGTGATCTGTTCCCGGAATCCAGCAGGCATTAAACCCGCGCATTCTTGCACGGCGGACCAGAACATCTTGAATGGTATTGTTCAGCATATGCCCCATGTGTAAGATCCCCGTCACGTTTGGCGGAGGTATTACCACGGTATATGGCGGCTTGTTATTAGGTTCTGAATGAAAATATTTATTTTCCATCCAGAAGTTGTACCATTTTTGTTCTGTTTCCTGTGGATTGTACTTTTCTGAAATCTGCATAAATTCTATTTCTTTGACTTACGATTTGCAAAAATAGTCTAAAGAAAAAAAATTTTAACCATGAATTAAAATAATTTTTAACTTTGTTTCACAAAATTTATCTAACAAACATATTAACATTCAAGAATATGAAGAAATTAATCGCAGGAATTGCATTATTCGGAACATTTGCTCTTGCATCTGCACAAACTATTACCTTTGATAAAACAACTTTTGACTATGGTACTATCAAGCCTAGCTCAGACGGTACAAGATTCTTTACAGTAACAAATTCAGGTGATAAGCCTTTGATCCTTTCAAATGTAAAACCTTCTTGTGGATGTACTACGCCAGAATTTAGCCAGGATCCTATCATGCCTGGAAAATCTGCTAAAATTAAAGTAGGATACAACACTTCTATTCCTGGAGGTTTCAACAAAATGATTGAGGTTTTCTCTAACGACCCTGCAAACAGCAGAAGCGTAATCTACATTAAAGGTAACGTAGATGCTAATGCCCCTGACCCAAAACCATTGACTCCTGCGGAACAGAAAGAAGCTGCTAAAGCTGAGAAAAAAGCGGCAAAAGTAGCTAAAAAGGCTGCCGCAAATTAATCTCTACTCAAAAAAATAAAGGAACCGTCTCTACAGAGGCGGTTTTTTTATTACATTTATATCAGTAATAGACAGCAGATAACATGTTTCAGGGAATGGATCTCTGATTGCATATCATAAAGCATTGAAATTTTCCCGGAACCTATTTATGTTTTAGCTAAAGCCGGGAGGAATTCTAGTTATTTCTGAAAGCGGACTAAATTTTGCTCTTATTAAATCTTAATAATTTAATCTTAAAAAATATATGGACACCAATTTCTCAGATGATTTTAAAGTAAACGGAAAATTCTCAATAAAGAAATCCTCAACTTCATATAAAGGCAAACTCACCAAAGATGAAGGAGCCCAATTATTAATTCAGGAAAAAGAAAAACTGCGTGAATTGCAGGAAAAATTATATGCTGACGGAAGTCAATCTCTTTTAGTCGTTTTACAAGCCATGGATGCTGCCGGAAAAGACAGCATGATAGAACATGTGTTCGGAGGGGTAAACCCACAGGGTTGTAATGTAACCAGCTTTAAAACTCCAAGTCCCAAAGAATATTCTCATGATTTTTTATGGAGACACTATATTGCATTACCCCAAAAAGGGATGATTGGAATTTTCAACCGTTCACATTATGAAAATGTATTGGTATGTAAGGTGCATCCTGAGTATAATTTAAGCGAAAAGACCTGGTCTTCTGTAAAAGAGTTCAATAATGAATTCTGGGAAAACAGGTATGAAAGCATTCGAAATTTTGAAAAACACCTTGCACAAAACGGAACAACCATTGTGAAGATCTTTTTAAATGTCTCTAAGGATGAGCAGAAAAAAAGACTTCTGGACAGAATTAACGAGCAGGAAAAAAACTGGAAATTCTCTGCCGCTGACCTTCCGGAAAGAGCATTATTTGATCAATATATGGAATGTTATGAGACCGCTATCAATGAAACTTCAAAAGATCATGCTCCATGGTATGTACTTCCTGCCGACAACAAATGGTTTGCCAGAGTAGCAGCAGTACAGATCATTATAGACACTTTAGAAAAAATGAATCTGAAATATCCTCAGCTTTCCGATAAAGATAAAGAAGATCTTCAGAAGGCAAAAAAACAACTGGAAAACGAATAGTATAAAGAAAGAGAGAGAATGGAAGTTTGAAGAAAAATAAATCTGTATTTTTAACTTCAAGCTTCTATTTCTTTTGGTAAAAAAATCACGAGAAAATCTATAAGCCGGATTTTGTACTTCCGAAGAAGTGCCTGTTATTTATCTACGCTTTACATTGCTGCAAAGCTTGAGCTGATTACCCCTCGGCTTTCAGGACGAGCCGCCCCTATTTCCATTGCTGAAAAGAACCGATATACTTACCATTGCACCGCAAAGAGTTTACCTGGTTTCACTACAGCCGAACTGTACTTGCTTTCTGTTGCACTTGTCCTACCCTCACGGGTGACGGATGTTATCCGCTTTGCTGCTCTATGGTGTCCGGACTTTCCTACCTCCTGCAAAACAGGAAATCAACAAGCCGATTTTCTCGCGATTGCAAAGATACATAAATTTAAGGAAGGGAAGCTGTAAAACAGGCAAAGAAAGCGGGAAAGACTGAAATACAAATAAGTAAATACGTACGCTGTATTTTCTTTTCTCTTTTAGTCTTTTACAATTTTACAATTATAATTCTTCATCTATTAGTACATTATTATTATCTTCGTGCCATTATACATCTATGAATTCCAGAGAAAAAGAATTTGCGCAGCTTATCAAAGATAATCAGGGTCTGATTATTAAGGTATCTCGTCTGTATACCAATTCTCTGGAGGATGAGGAAGATCTTTTTCAGGAGATTGTGTTACAACTTTGGAGAAGTTACGACTCATTCAAAGGGAATTCTAAAATTTCCACGTGGATGTACCGTGTAGCGCTCAATACAGCCATTACGCTCTTTAGAAAAAAAAGCAAAAGCCTGCCTACTAATGAACTGGACATCAACCACAAAGATTTTGTGGAGGATGATGATGAAAAACAGCAGCAGATATCGCTTTTGTATACTGTAATCAAGACTCTTCCTAATGTAGAAAGAGCCATCGTCATGATGTATCTGGACGATCTGCCTTACAAGGATATTGCAGAAAATCTAGGTATCACTGAAGTCAATGCACGAGTAAAAATGAACAGATTAAAGAAAACCCTTAAAGAACAGATGGAAAAATATGCCTGAATTTGATTTAGATAGCTTTAAGAAAACCTGGCAGGAACAACCTGTGCAGCCTAAATATGACAACAGTGAGATTCTTCAGATGTTGAATAGAAAATCACGCAACTATGTAAAGTATATTTTCTGGATCAGTGTTGTGGAATTCCTGTTCTTTTCTGTACTGGGATTATTCTATTTCTTCCAGGAGGAAGAATCTGACAGTTTCCGAAAAATGCTGGAAAGAGTGGGTGCACAAGAAGCTCCTGAAGTAGAAAGCAATTTTGGTCATGTTTATTTAGCTATAAAAATATTAAGTTTATTGATTACGGCTTATTTTGTCCTGAAATTCTATCAGAATTACCGAAAAATAAAGATTGAGGAAAATCTGAAAGGACTTATAACCCGGATCATCAAATTCAAAACAACCGTTAATGCCTTTATTCTGATTAGTATTGTATTGCTTATTGCATTCGCATTTGTACTGACTGCTTTTATATTTTATACTTTAAATTCTCAAAATATACAGCCTACCAACTCCAATCTTACGATCATTATTGTTGGCCTTGCTGTCAGCACACTGCTTGCCATATCTATGATCTGGCTTTATTACAGACTGGTATATGGTATCATTATTAAAAAACTTGATAAGAATTTAAAACAGCTTAAAGAAATAGATTCTCAGGAAAATTGATCCACATAGGCGTAGTTCAGGATATAATTATTAATTTTATTCCACCAAATCTTAAACTATGCCCTTATCTTATGTTTATGGAACATCAGAGGTTCCATTATTAGGACAGACCATTGGAGGAAATCTTAAATGTACTGTCGAAAAATATCCCCATCAGGAAGCGTTAGTCTCCGTTCACCAGAATTACAGAGCTACTTATCAGGAATTTTATAATCAGACCACTGCTGTGGCCAAAGCTCTCTTATTTTTAGGGGCAAAAGCAGGTGACAGAATCGGAATCTGGGCTTCCAACCGTTATGAATGGGTCCTTCTTCAATATGCTACTGCCAGGATAGGAAGTATTTTAGTTAATATCAACCCTGCCTACCGAACTCATGAACTGACTTATGTAATCAATCAGTCCGGAATTCGTTTTATTTTTTCTTCTTTACATTTTAAAACCAGCAACTATAGGGAAATGGTAGAATATGCAAAAGAAGTATGCCCCACTTTGAAGCATGAAATATTCTTCGATGATAACTGGGAAGAATTTGTCAACAACGGACAGGAAATTTCGGATGAAGTTCTTCACAGTTTTGAGGAGCATGTACAGTTTGACGATCCTGTTAACATTCAATATACCTCAGGAACTACGGGTTTCCCAAAAGGGGTTACTCTTTCTCATCATAATATTTTAAACAACGGCTACTTCATCGGTGTAAGATTGAAATATACAGAGAAAGACCGTGTATGTATTCCTGTTCCTTTTTACCACTGCTTTGGAATGGTGATTGGAAATATGTGCTGCACTGCCCATGGTGCCTGTATGGTAATTCCTAATGACAGTTTTGATCCGGAAATTACATTAAAAGCTGTTTCAGACGAGAAATGTACTTCTTTATATGGTGTTCCCACGATGTTTATCGCTGAACTGGCTGTAAAGAATTTCAACACCTATGATTTTTCAAGCTTAAGAACCGGAGTGATGGCAGGATCTGTCTGCCCACCGGAAATCATGAAAAAGGTGGAGAATCTTATGAACATTAAGGAAATGAGCATCTGCTATGGGATGACAGAAACCTCACCCGTGTCTACCCAGACACTGATTGGAACACCGCTGGAAAAGCAGGTCAGTACTGTAGGAACTGTTCAGGATCATCTGGAAATAAAAATTATTGATGAAAACGGCAGAATCCTTGAACGCGGTGAACATGGTGAGCTGTGTACAAGAGGCTACTCTGTGATGCTAAAATACTGGAATGATCCTGAAAATACAAGAAAAGTACTGGATGATGCCCGCTGGATGCATACCGGAGATATGGCTGTCATGGACAAAAATGGATATATTACGATTTCCGGCAGGATTAAAGACCTTATTATCCGGGGTGGAGAAAACATCTCACCTAAGGAAATTGAGGATTTTCTTTACACGTATACCAACATTCTGGATGTTCAGATCATCGGAGTTCCAAGTGAAAAGTTTGGAGAGGAAGTGATGGCCTGGGTAAAAGTGAGGAAAGGATTCACCCTTACGAAAGAAGAACTTGAGGAATACTGTAAAGGAAGAATTGCCCATTATAAAGTACCAAAATACTGGAAATTTGTAGATGAGTTTCCTATGACGATTTCCGGAAAGATAAGAAAAGTGGAAATGCGGGAAATTTCTATGAAAGAACTCGGAATGGAAATTAATAAAGTCTAGCCCCTCTGCATAAAGTACTGATACGCGTTTAAGAATAGTAAACGAAGGCTTTACCAGCGGCATTTGCACTTTTTAACCTGTAAAAAAACAAAAAAGCATTTCAGATTGAAATGCTTTTTCTCTTTCTATACTTTAAAGTTCTTTTCTTAATCTTGCGACAGGAATATTAAGCTGTTCACGATATTTTGCAATCGTTCTTCTTGCAATATTATACCCCTGTTCTTTTAAAATGACCACTAAGGCATCATCTGTGAGTGGTTTCCTCTTATTCTCTTTACTGATTACTTCCTGAAGGTGAGTTTTGATCTCTTTGGTAGAAACCTCTTCTCCATCATCATTCGTTAAGCTGTCTGAGAATAAATCTTTAAGATATACAATACCATTAGGGGTATCTGCATATTTACTTTTTACAACTCTTGAAATCGTTGAGATATCAAATCCTGTAATATCTGCAATATCTTTTAAGATCATTGGTTTCAGTGATTTTTCGTCTCCTGTGATGAAATAATCTTTCTGGAACTTCACAATAGCTGTAATCGTCTGTAATAAGGTATTCTGACGCTGATTAATAGCATCGATATACCATTTTGCCGCATCCAGTTTTTGTTTGATAAATAGTGCTGCCTGCTTATGCTCTGATGAATTTTTATCATGAGAATAAGTTGTCAGAATGTCTTTATATTCTTCAGAAACTCTTAAGGTAGGTGCATTTTTACTGTTAAGCATTGGAATTACCATACCGTCTTTCACCTGAATTACAAAATCCGGAATGATTTCCTGGTTAATTGTAATCGTCTGTGTATCAAAGTTCCCGCCTACTTTAGGTGATAACTTAGAGATTTCATCAAGAGCATCTTTAAGATCTTCTTCTTCAATATCATATTTCTGAATAATCTTGTTATAATGCTTATTTGTCAAAGCATCAAACTGATTTCTTAAAATATTGGCGGCCAGAGAAACTGCTTTATCAGAGCTTACTTTCTTCTCGATCTGCAACAGTAAACATTCCTGTAATCCTCTTGCTCCTACTCCTGACGGGTCCAGTTTCTGAACATAGTTCTCAAGGATATCTTCAATTTTTTCTTTGGTGGTATAAATTCCCTGTGAGAAAGCCAGATCGTCTACAATAGATTTGATCTCTCTTCTCAGATATCCGTCTGTATCTAAGTTTCCGATAAGGTATTCTGCAATTTTCAGATCCTCATTATTGATATTTACCAAATGGATCTGCTCCATCAAATAATCATATAACGACTGTCCTTCTGTCAAGAGACTCTCATTGTCAAACTCTTCATCATCCGGAGAGTAGTTGCTGGATGCGGTTTTATAGCCTGGTTCATCGTCATAGATATAATCATTAACGTCGAAATCCGTTTCAATACTTTCTGTACCTTCATCCTGATAAGCGTCCTCCAAAGAAGAATACTCATCTTCTTTAGAATCCTCTTTGGCAATTTCCAAAGCAGGGTTTTCTTCTAACTCTCTCTCCAACTCCTCTTCAAATTCAAGAGTATGAAGCTGAATAAGCTTCATCAACTGGATCTGCTGAGGGGCCAGCTTCTGTCCTAATTTGAGTTGTAAGTGTTGTTTAAGCATATTCTTATTTGCGTTTTAACATAACATATTCTACGAATTTAATAAATTTATTTGATAAAAAATACATTTAGCATGATTTTTGCATTATACTCCTTACATAATAAACTACTAAAAAATAAAAAAAGCCTTCATCATCAGATAAGGCTTTTTTTTATTACTCTAGAATTCAGCGCTTTTCGGCGTTCTTGGGAAAGGAATTACATCCCTGATGTTTGTCATTCCCGTTACAAAAAGAACAAGTCTTTCTAACCCTAAACCGAAGCCTGCATGAGGTACAGAACCAAATTTTCGGGTATCAAGATACCACCAAAGTTCGTGCTCATCTACATGCATATCTGCCATTTTCTGTTTTAATACATCTAATCTTGCTTCTCTTTCTGATCCTCCGATGATTTCTCCGATACCCGGGAACAATACATCCATTGCGGCAACGGTCTTATTGTCATCGTTCAGTTTCATATAGAAAGCTTTGATTTCTTTCGGATAGTCAAATAAGACTACCGGGCTTTCAAAATGTTTTTCTACAAGATATCTTTCATGCTCAGACTGAAGGTCAGTTCCCCATTCTTCAATAGGGTAAGCAAATTTTCCTTTTTTGTTTTCTTTAGAGTTCAGTAAAATCTCGATTGCTTCTGTATAGCTTACACGTTTAAAACGTTTAGCAACTACATTCTGAAGCTTTTCGATAAGACCTTCTTTTGCTCTTTCTTTTTCCGGTTTTGTTTTCTGTTCTTCTGCAAAACGATTGTCTAAGAAATCAAGATCATCTTTGCAGTTATCCAATACATACTGAATTACATATTTTAAGAAATCTTCCGCAAGGTCGATATTGTCTTCAAGATTGTTAAATGCTACTTCCGGCTCAATCATCCAGAATTCAGCAAGGTGTCTTGTTGTGTTTGAATTTTCAGCACGGAAAGTAGGTCCGAATGTATAGATTCTTCCTAATCCCATTGCTGCAGTTTCTCCTTCCAGCTGTCCTGAAACAGTAAGGTTGGTCTTCTTTCCAAAGAAATCCTGAGCAAAATCAATCTCTCCATCTTCGGTTCTCGGCATATTATTCAGATCGAAGTTGGTTACCCCAAACATCTCTCCTGCCCCTTCTGCATCTGCTCCCGTAATTACCGGTGTGTTGATATAGAAAAACTGATTTTTGTTGAAGAATGAATGAACAGCAAAGCTGACTGCGTGACGTACTCTGAAAATAGCACCAAACAGGTTGGTTCTGAATCTTAAATGCGCCTGCTCTCTTAAAACCTCTAATGAGTGTTTTTTCGGCTGTAAAATCGTTTTATCCCTGTCTTCCGTGAAGTTATCCCCTAAAATAATAATTTTTTTAGCAACAATTTCTACAGTTTGCCCTGCTCCCTGACTTTCTACCACTTCACCAATAATCTTTAGAGAAGCTGCAGTACTTATCTTACCGATAATTTCTTTGTCAAAATTTTCAAAGTCAACAACTATCTGCAAATTATTAATCGTAGAACCATCATTAAGTGCTATAAAGCGATTGGCACGGAAAGATCTTACCCATCCGTATACTGTAATGTCATGATGTAATACTTTTTTGTAGTCCTGTAGGACTTCTTTAATCGTTTGCTTTTTCATTTGTTGATGATAAATTTTTTATGTAAAAATTAATGTTGGCAAAGTTACAAAAAAACAGCGCAACTTAATGGTTACGCCGTCTTTAAAAATCATTTATCAAGTATTTAAACTTCCAGTTCAAGAAAACTATCTTTTTCAGCTGCTGATCCTCCTTCACTTTTATAGTTTAATTTCAATTCTATGGGATCTAAAAATCTACATAAATTTGAACTGAATACACTCATCTTATCACTTTTAAAAAGAATAAATAAATTTATTCTGAGTTTTCATGGAATAGTTTTTAATGTATAGAAATGGTTATTAGTTTTCAGTGATACTTTTTTATATTCCGAATGTATTCTGTGAATTTTGCTTTAATTACTTTGTGCTTTTTTAAATGATCATTACTTCTACGTTTCTAACTTTTCTGAATAATTACTTTATGAATTACATCAGTCAATTTTTCTAATTATTAAACATTTCCAACTTGATTCGCATTTGGCTTCTCTTCATCTTGTAATGTGCACATACAAAATATGATAATTGTGTTTTTACCTCTGAAGCAAAGATGCGGCAAAAGAGAATATTGAAACAAGTAAATAGTCTATAAATTCATAAATTTATAGACATAAAATCATGAATTTATATTATTTAAACAATTGACATAAAGTAAATTAAATCTAAATTGACTTTATATTTTCAATTTCTTTCAGATAGACAGAAAGGGGTGTTCCTGTTCGTTTTTTAAAGGCTAAAGTGAAAGCCTGCTCGTTATTATAGCCTAATTCTTCGGCGATAAAAGGTAACTTGTAAGACCTAAATTTTCTGTCACTGGCCAATCTGCTGATGGCATAATCAATACGGAGGTCATTAAGGTAAGTTGCAAAATTTTTCCCTTTGTAAGTATTGATAGTTTCGGACAGGTATCTGGAATTGGTTTTTATTTTTTTTGCCAAACTCCCTAGTGTGATTCCCTTGTTTAAAAACTGATCTTTACTTTCGAAGATTTCAAGTTCTTTTAAAATATTCTGAACGATATCTTCGGAAATTATTTTGGAAGATGTATTTTCTGCATCCTCCACCGGCAGATTATTGGGCAATGCTCTATTCTTTAATTCAATATCTTCACTGACTCTATTTTCACTCACAGACTGTATAAGGTCCTGAGCAATCTTTTTATACTTCTTTTCGGATTTTTTGTATTTAAAATAAAAGTTGATAAACAGCAGGTGTGATATCAATAATAAACTGATAACAATATAAAAAAGTGATTTTCTATATTTAAGTTCGTTGGATATCAGTTCTTTTTCCAATTCCAGCTTAGGGGCATCATAGCGCCTGGGAAGTTCCCGGGATATATACCTGAACTGGGTGTCAAGAATCTGATCAACTTCTAAAAAGCGTTCGACGTAGTACAGCTGATTTTCTTTATCATTATTACTTTTATAATAATTGATAAGATAGGTGTACACCTCTCTAAGCTCCGGATATACATAATGGGTTTTAAAAACCATAGAATCTATCTTTCTAAAACAGGTTATCGCTTTATCTTTTTCCTTAAGCCCTGCATAGGATTTTCCTAAGTTTAAAAGGGTATAATTCTCGTTTCTCTTACTTGGGTTATAGGTGGTAAAGAAATATTTTTGGCACTGAAGCAAATTATCAATGGCCATTTGATAATTTTTTAATTGCAGGTTATAATAGCCCAGTAGTCCCAAATTTTGATGATAGGCATATACATTATCATTTTTTTTAGAAGACTGCAAACCCTCCTGTATTAATGTATATGCAGAATCCATTTTATTAATTTCTATATAGGCATCCGCTAAGTTGAACCTCAGGTTATCATGTTCAGTTTCATCCAGATAATCGGCATTATATAAATAGTGTCTAAAAGTTTTAGCTGTTTCAGCGTGCTTCCCGATATAATTATTCAGAGAAGCAATACTGATATGCGCCATGGCAATCTGCTTTTTATTTCTTTTCTCTTTGGCATATTTTAGACCTAAGATATAATTATTGAGGGAAGCCTGAAGGTTGTCAAATCTCAAATTCAGATTGCCTCTTAACAGATAGATTCTTGCAGGGTAATAATTTTCTGTGGAATTTTTGGTGATCAGCTGAAGACTGTCAATATATTTTAAGGCATTGGGTAAGGTTTCATCAAAGTGCATCATCACATAACCTTCAGCAATGTGGGTGTTATTTTTCTCCAGTTTGGCTTTTTTCAGGTAATATTTTGCGATGTTACGTTTACTCCCAACATCCCAGGTTTTTCCGTTATAGAATTCCTTTTCCAATTCCTGATAAGTCCTTTTTTCAGAAAGGCCCTTTTCTATATTATTGGTTTGTGCTTGGAATATATTACACACAATTAATAATAGGATCAAATAATTTATTTTCATCACTTATTCAGGCTATCTTACAAAAATATTATTTTTATTCAGTACATTCATTTCTCTTTTTATTTTTTTCTTGTATTGATCAGTCTTTGCATTAAAATTAATCCTGATAAAATTATAAAAAGAGCATACAGCATGGAGTTGTACGCTCTTCAAAAATCATTCCCATTGTACTTTTCCTTCTACGTAATATACCTTACCTCTGTCTTCGTAAAGAAGATCATATCCCTGGCTCGGCAGATAGAAATGACAGACCTTGGTCTCACCGTTTCTATCTTTGAAATCCAGTACGGCAGGGCACATTTTTGCATGATCCATTTTCTTCACTATTAAATCATAATTCTTCTGAATATTTTTCTTAGTGTACATAGACAGCATCCTGTCATCCATAAAACGAATATACTTTAGGGATGAAAGAGGATAGACAATCAATGAAAACGGTTTTCCTGCCTATGCAGCCGCATTTTCGTTAAAAAAATTAGTCATTGAAATACTGTCATGAGTAATATTTTTCAACACACTCGTTTCATATCTTTTCCCATCATTAAATTCCATACTGTATATTGCTTCCATTTTCAAGGCAAAACCAGTTTTGGATTTCTTCAGCTAAGGTCTGTAAATGTTTTTCCTTTCCTGATAACAATTAAAACATTTCCTTCACCGTAATCACAATCATAATATTGTTTATAGTCAAAAGGCTCTTTTCTGTTGGTTTCCAATGTGTCATTTTCTGTATTTTGTGAAAAAACCTTCCGGACAACAATATCCATACTACTATCAGTTTATAATTTTTCATAATTCAATTATTTTTCAGCTAAAAGCAGGTTCATCTTTTTCAGCAGACCTTTTTTCTTTTATTTCTTCAAACTGATCTCTCACAAAGCTGTATAGGAACATGGTAATTTCTAAAACAAATCTTTTCATAACTCTTTATTTTGTCTTCTGTTTCTTAAAATTCCAGTTGATCAGAGGCAATTTTCTCTTTCCGTTCTCATTCCACATCCCGATCTGTATTCCTCTGAAATCCTTACATTTATTATACAATCCAATCTGAACTCCCCTGCATTTTTGCCCTACATTAGCAAAAGATGCCACAGAAACCCCGTTCATCTCGTGATGCAGGTTGAAAAACGGCGAAACAGAAACTCCATTTGTAACAGCATACGTACTGATATTACTGGAAACATTAATCTCTAACCCATTGGTGACAGTAGGCTCCATATTGATGAGTGACAGCTGTACTCCATTAATTCTGTTCATTTTTTGTCTGGAAATAACAGCATAATCATTATCAAGGTCCCAACCTTGTACTGATGGTAAACTAACAAGCATAAGCGGTGGAAGAAAAACTCCAATAATATTGAAACCCATACCCAGCCCATTTACTTTTTTAGGCGTAAAATTCTCCTCTTCATCGAAATATTTGAAAAGAATTCCATTGACGTTTCTGATATTCTTTGAAGGAGAAGCAGCAACTATTCTGGGCTTCAGAGAATCTACTTTTAAACTATCTGACGCATACGCCAGACTATGGAATAAAAGGACCATTAATAATAAGATTCGTGTTTTCATAATTCATTGTTTTAAAATTATATTTCAAAATTATCATCAGAAAGAACACTTATAAATGTGAATAAAAATTAAAAAAAATACTACATTTGTGAAAATCACAAAACTATGCACCAGGAAGCTTTACTGAAGGAAATCCGAAGAAAAATTGGTGAAAAATCCTTAAATGATGAGATCGCTAATATTCTTGACATCAGCTATGATGCGGCTCATCGGAGAACTTCTCTGAAAGCCAAGTTCAGTTTTGAAGAGGCTCTGGAGCTTGCCAGATATTATCAGATCTCTCTGGATCAGTTTCTGGGAACAGAAAATCAATTGGTTGTCAAAAGAACTCAGCCTGTAAAAACAACTGAAGATCTTTTCAACTATTTTGAAAGTTCACTTAAGATTTTAAACGTTTTTCAGAATATTACGGATTCTAAAGTATTTTATTCAGCAAAAGACATCCCGTTTTTCTATACGATTTCAGATTCAGTTTTGTCCCGTTTCAAGTTTTACGTGTGGATGAATTTATTGAATCAGGATAAATTCTTAAGCCCGTTTCATGAGTTTAATTTTGGGTATCATTCTGTGAAAAATGAAATGCTTAAAGATTTGTACGACAAGCAGAATGTTACAGAAATATGGAATGATACCACAATAATGAGTGCATTGAGACAGGTTTCTTTTTATTATGAAATGGGACTGCTAAGGAGTAATGATGTTGATCTGATTCTTGAAGATCTGAAACACCTATTACAAGAACTTGAAAATAAGACACTGGAAAAATCCAATTTTCAGATTTATGTAAATGATCTCGTGATTTTAAATAACAGTATCCTATTTAAAAATGAGCAGCAATGTTCTTTTTTTATTCCTTTCAGTATGTTCGGATATATGATGACCAATGATCAACTGACCTGTGAGGATTCTCTGAGCTATTTTGAACATCAGATTAAAAACTCGAAATCATTGAATGAATCCGGAAACAGGGAGAGGAAAATATTTTTCAATAAAATGTATCAGCAGATTGACTGTTTAAAACAGGATTTATCATGAAAACTCTTCAAAACGGCCAATATTTTGGTCTCACTAATGAAAACGTACATTTTGAAGGGCTGATCATCACCGATACAGAATATACCCATCCTTATGTAGACTGGCATTATCATGAAAATGCTTACTTTACTTTTTTACTTCAAGGTCATATGACAGAAGGCAATAAAAAAGAAATTTACGGATGTTCTCCCGGCACCCTGCTTTATCATCATTGGGAAGACCCACATTATAATGTTAAGCCCGATCTTTTCACACGGGGATTTCATATTGAAATTACACAAGACTGGTTTGACGCTTTTAATCTTCAGAAAAACAAAGCAGAAGGCAGTTTCAACATTAAAAATCCAGCATTAAAATTACTGGTTTATAAAATTTTCAAAGAAACCAAACTCAATGATACTTCTTTTGAGGTGGCAGCTAATGAACTTCTGCTGAATCTTTTTTCTCAACTGGCTCCCAGGAATAGTACCTTCGAGAAGAAACCGTTATGGGTTAGCCAGGTGGATGAAATCCTGCACGAAAATTTCACAGAAAAAATAAGCCTCAAAGAACTGTCCAAAACCGTAAATATTCATCCTATCCATCTCAGCAGAGACTTTCAAAAGCATTTCCACTGTAATTTGGGTGAATATATCAGGAAACTGAAGATCAGTAAATCTCTGGAACTGATCAACAGAAAGCATACTCCTCTCACGGATATAGCTTTAGAATGCGGCTTTGCAGATCAGAGTCATTTCATCCGGTGTTTTAAAGAAAATATAGGGATTACCCCCTTAAAATACAGGAACCTTCTAAAAATTCCCTAAACTTAAAATACATGAAAAAAATCGTTATTCACGATTTGGATACATCATTCCCCGATTAGGCTACATTTCAATTCTTTTAACTTTCCATCTTTGTACCACTATTTAAAGCAAAAAAAATATAAAATGGAAACTAAAAAAGTATGGCTCGTAACAGGAGCTTCCAAAGGGTTAGGATTTGAATTGGTTAAAAAACTATTATCCGAAGGATTCAAGGTAGCTGCAACAAGCCGCACTGTTGATTCTTTGATTTCAACGATTGGAGAAACTTCTGAAAACTTTCTGCCGCTGAGTGTAGACATTACAGATAATAATGATGTAAAATCTTCCATCGAAAAAACAGTTGAACATTTCGGACAGCTTAACGTGGTCGTGAACAACGCAGGATACGGACAAATCGGGACTCTTGAAGAACTTACCGATGAGGAAGCAAGAGAAAATTATGCGGTTAATGTTTTCGGAACGTTAAATGTGATCAGAAATGCAATGCCTTATCTTCGTGAGCAAGGATCTGGAAACATCTTTAATATTTCTTCTGTTGGAGGTTATTCGGCTAACTTTCCAGGTTGGGGAATTTACTGTTCAACCAAATTTGCAGTTGCCGGATTTACAGAAGCACTGGCTGAAGAGGCCAAAGAGTTCGGAGTTCATGCTACGGTAGTTTATCCCGGATATTTCCGTACAGATTTCTTAACGAAAGACTCTGTGAGAACTCCCTCCAATCCTATTCAGGCCTACGAAGCTGCAAGAACTTCAGAGCAAGCCCACCTTAATGATATTAATGGAAATCAGCCTAATGATCCCGGGAAAGCTGCAGAAGTACTGATCCAGATCAGTAAAGAAAAAAATCCACCTGTACATTTGTTATTGGGAGTGGAAACCCTTGAAATTCTGAATAATAAGATTGATATTCTGAAGAAAGATTCAGAGAAATGGGAAAGCCTGACGGTTTCGACTGCGATTTAATTATCCTTTCTATGCTGTCCTTTTGCATTGAAGCAAGAGAACGAAAAACTCAAAGCTTATATGAATTATTAAGATTTTATGTAAGGAGTGAAAAATACTGAGAATTTGTCTTATAAATATTCTTTACATAAAATCTTATTCATTCAGAATCAATTCAATATTCGAATTAATTAAATAATTTAGCGATTATGAAACCACCAATCCGTTTTAATTCTATTTCAGATTTTCACTCTTTCTGTAATCTTTCGAATCCGGATCATCCGCTCATCAGTCTGATAGATTATAGCAAAGTCAATTATCCTGTAGAAGGTGCTGAGCTGAAATGGATTCAGAATTTTTATTCGATTGGCCTGAAAAAAAATGTCTATCCGAGGTTCAATTATGGCCAGCAGCAATATGATTTTGATTCTGGGGTTTTATGCTTTGTTTCTCCACAACAGTTCTTAAGCCTTGAAGTAAAACAGGATATTGAAGTAAATCCTACAGGATTTTTATTACTGATACATCCTGATTTTCTGTGGAATACATCTTTAACTAAAAAGATAAAGTCTTATGATTTTTTCAGTTATCAGGTAAAGGAAGCCCTTTTTCTCTCCGATAGGGAAGAGAAAATCATCGTTGATATTTTCAAAAATATAGAACGTGAATATCAATCCAATATTGATAAATTCACTCAGGAATTAATTATTGCACAAATTGAATTACTATTGATCTACTCTGAGCGTTTTTATGAACGTCAGTTTCTAACCCGAAAAAGATCAAGTCATGAGTTGCTGCATAAGTTTGAAGAAGTGCTTTCCCAATATTTTGACAATGAAAAGCTCCTTGAAAATGGTATTCCATCTGTAAAAATCATCGCCGAGCAAATGAATATTTCTCCCAATTATCTGGGGACTTTACTACGTATTCATACGCAGCAAAATACACAGCAGCATATCCAGAACCGGTTAATAGATTCTGCCAAAGAGCGTTTAAGCACCACGCATTTATCAGTGAGCGAAATTGCTTATGAACTGGGATTTGAGCATCCACAATCTTTCAGCAAGTTGTTTAAGCAGAAAACGAATCAATCCCCCGGAGAATTCAGGAAACTGTTTAATTAAAAAAATATAATTGATGGAATGTTAATTTCATTCTATTTTGCAATGAGAAAGTTGACTATTTTTGTTGAAATTCTATTGAGATGAAAATAACATCAACTTTTGCCTTTGTTCTCATATCTTGTTTTTACTCCGGACAGAACCGGGATATTGTGAATGCAGATAAAATTGAAAACCAGATCCAGAAGAAAAATATCAATAAGGTTATTTTTCTTAACAAATCGATATCTATTGAAAATCTCAAAGAATCTGACATCCTTAAAAGTATGGTATTCCAGGAAAGTCAGAATCTCGATCTGCGCGTTTTTACGGACAATTCCTTGGTTAATTATCTGCACCAGCTAGATCCTTCTTTAACAGCGGATGAGCTTCTTCAAAAAGGAAATTACCAATTTTCATTTTACGTAGACGGGAAAATGATTTATCAGGAAAATCTTAACAAAGGAGCAGGGATTCCGGATGATAAGAAGTTCAAGACCACCTTTAGAATTCCTCTTGTAAGCAGTAATAATGAGGATTCATGGGGAAGATATCTATGGATGCGTTTTTATTTTGGTCACGACGGAATTGACGCACTGCAAAGTGGAAATCATATTTTAAAAATCGAGATCCGCCCTTATCTAAAAACCTCGGTATTAAAAACAGGAAATATTATTGCTTCTGGAGAAATAAACTTAAATGTTCCCCAAAAAAGTAGCAGTGAAACTCAAATTGCTCTTCAGCCCATACAACCACACAGCGGATGGAAAGTTTCTGATGACAAGTTCAGCCCTGAAAAGATAAGACTTTTAAACAAAAAGATTGCGGAAGAAAGGTTTAAAGAAATTACAGGAATCATTGTTATTAAAAATGATAAACTTCTTCTGGAAGAGTACTTTAATAAATCCGGAAGAGATTCTTTACAGGATACCCGATCTGTAGGAAAGTCATTTGCTTCTGCCCTGGCTGGTATTGCAATTCAGGATGGTTACCTCAAAGGTGAGCATCAAAGTCTGAAAGATTTTTATAATTTAAAATCATTTAAAAATTACAGCTCTAAAAAAGACAGCGTTACCATAAAAAGCCTGCTGACTATGAGTTCCGGTTTTGACGGCAATGATGACAATTCCGATTCTCCCGGAAATGAAGAGAATATGTATCCAACTGATAATTGGGTCCAATTCACATTGGATTTACCCATGACGGAAGATAAAATTGGTGAAAACTGGAGTTATTTCACTGCAGGAGTAGTGGTTGTGGGAGATATTATAAACCAGTCAGTCCCTAAAGGATTAGAAAATTACGCAGATAAGAAGCTTTTCCAGCCACTTGGAATCTCTAAGTATAAATGGCAATTCACTCCCCAGCAAAAACCTTCTCTGGCAGGCGGACTGAGAATGAGCGCTCTGGATTTCGCAAAATTCGGACAGCTTTATAAAAATAACGGAATCTGGAACGGCAAAGCAATTTTAGATAAAAACTGGGTCCATAAGTCTTTCTCCAATTACTTCACAGATAATAAGGACTTTGAAGGATATGGCTATTTATTCTGGAGAAAAGTATATCAGGTTGGAAATAAAAATTTTGAGGCTTATCAGTGCAGCGGTAACGGTGGGAATAAAATCATTGTATTTAAGGACATTCCTTTTGTGATGGTTATCACAGCAAAAGCCTATAACAAACCTTATGCTCACTCACAGGCTGATAAAATGGTACAGGAATATCTTTTACCCGCATTATTGGGTAATGAGTAATTTTTGAGGAAAGTGTACTAAAAATTCGAATGAAAAAACTGCTTAATGCAAGTTTATTCGTCTTTTTTAGATGGTACAAGAAATACGTCCATCAGGCCTTCCGGCAGTTGCATTTTTATGAATCTTTCTTCTCTGTTCACTTCCAGAATCCAGTCTTTGATAAGAGGAATAACAATTTCTCTACCTTCAAATCCAAGAATAAAATAATTCTGTGCGGTCTGATCGTTTACTGATCTGATTACTCCACAGTCATTCCCATTTTCGTCAAGAATATCATATCCTATGATCTCATGATAATAGAACTGTTTTCCAGAAAGTTTTGGTAATGTAGTAAGCGGCAGGTAAACACTTTTACCCAAAACCTGATCTACAATGGCCTCAGTGGCATTTTTAAATGCAAGATTCAGAGCATCTAACTTGCTCCATGATGATTTTTCAATAAAAAACGGAACCAATAATCCGTTGATTTCAACGAATATTGATTCCAATTTATTGTAAAGCTCGGGTTGGTCGGTATCCAATTTAAGGATCACGTTACCCGCAAGTCCGTGTCTGCGTGTGATTTTCCCTAAAAAATAGCAATCTTCTTTACGCATAACAGAATTTGTTCTTAAGCTTCAGTGTTTTCTTCAGTTTCAGCAGCAGGAGCTTCTCCTTCTGTAGCTTCAACAACTTCTTCAGCAGGTGCGTTAGCAGCTTCTTCAGCAGCTTTAGCATCAGCTTCAACCTGTGCAGCAGCAGCAATTCTAGCTTCGTTTACTTTTACTTCAGCGTCTAAAGCAGCTTTCTTAGCATCAGCTTTAGATTGTGCTAAACCTTCTACTTTACCTTGTACTTTAGATTCTTTAGATTCTAACCAAGCGTTAAATCTTTTCTCAGCTTCAGCTTGATCAAAAGCACCTTTAGCTACACCACCTTGTAAGTGTTTTTTGTAAAGGGCACCCTTGTAAGAAAGGATAGCTCTAGCAGTATCAGTAGGCTGAGCACCGTTGTTTAACCACTGTACAGCAGAATCAACGTTCAATTCGATAGTTGCCGGGTTAGTAATTGGGTTGTAAGTTCCTAGTTTTTCGATGAATCTACCATCTCTTCTTGCTCTAGAATCTGCAACCACGATGTGGAAAAAAGGTTTTCCTTTTTTACCGTGTCTTTGTAATCTGATTTTTACTGACATAATGTTTGAATTTTATGGGAACTCGTCCCAGTTAAATATTTAAGAGTGCAAAGATAATATATTTTTTTCAATTAGGTAATTTGAATATGATATATTTTAACATTTTTTCAAATTATCATTATAAAGGGCAATATTGTAGAAATAAGTACAGAAATAAAAACAGCCAGAAATACAATAAGATTATCTCTCGTTTTTCCTGTAGTCAGCCTAATCACAAAATAGTTGATGATATAAACAGGTATCAGTAAAAAGAACGAGAATCCACCAGCGGATTCAATCACCAAATACAAAAAGATCATTCCGATAACAGAGGCTATTACAATTCCTAAAAGACTTTTAAAAACTGTTTTCTTATCTATTTTATCGTTCTCTTTTACCTTTGAAAAATGACTAAACTTGTCAAAAATAAATTTCTTCAATTCATTACTTTCTATAATTCCTGAAGAAATATTTTCACTAATAAAGTCAATGCCCTCTCCTTTCTGCACTAAGTTATGAACTTCAAAAGAAATTCTTCCCTTTTCTTTTATCAGAGTTTTTCTATATTCAGCTTTCTTTACAAATTCATTATAATTGAACTTCTGGCTGATCACATCATGCATTTCATCATTGATTTTACCTGTGTGATCCATCATATAAAGATAAGCTATGATCAAATCTTCTTCATTATAATTTCTGTAAATATTCTTCATATTAAACAGCCCCCATATAAAATAACCCTAAACATTTCTGATTTTCTTCAATAGTCAGAGATTCTTTAAGATGGTCCACAATCTTTGGAGAGCTCCAGTAGCATCCTACATTATTTGCGGTACAGGTAAGGTACATATTCTGGACTGCCATTGAAGTTGCAGCAATTTCTTCCCATTCAGGAACCATCCCACTGAAGTTGACAACGATGGAAACTACAACATCTGCTTTATTGATTTTAAAACCGATGTCATTGTATTTTTTCTCCAGAAAAAGCTGTTCGGGCTGACTGGCTTTGTATATTGTCTGCATTTCTAAAGCCAGTTTTACTTTTTCTTCTCCCTTGAATATTTTGAAACGCCAAGGTTTTGTACGTTTATGATTGGGAGCTAAAGTAGCCGAATGTAAAATTTCATCAATAACTTCCTGAGAAATTTCTGTATCGGTATAATCTTTTGGAAAAATACTTCTTCTCTGCTCTATTATTTCTTTTAAAATTGATGCTTTGTTCATAACTGCAAATTTACAATATGGAATTCAATCTGTTTCATTTAAAATGTTAAGAATTCCCCCTTCGTTTAAGATTTTTATAAGCTTTATAATTGCTCAAAAACCAAAGAGTTCCAAATAAAAAGAAAACTCCAAATACATTTGAAGTTTATATTATTTATTCCGCTCATCATTTAATTGTGAAACAAAATTCACTATTAAAGAGTATTCATACTAAAGTACTTCTATGATTTTCTGATGAATCTTATTCAGTGTAAATTCATCTCCTGCTTTCATGCCCATCATTTTTTTAGACATAGGGCTTTCAGGAGAGATCGCGTAAAACCGGTCTCCTTCAAAAAAGAACTCTCCTAATGAAACAGAAATATAAAACCTTGCTTTATTAGTTACAACAATTGACCCCAGCTGAACTCTTTCAGTAGCTTTATTGAGTACTTTTGCCATATTGCTTTTAAGATCATTCAAAGCACCAAGCTGTCGCTGCATCTGATAAATCTCCTCCTGCATTTCTTCTCTCATGCTGTCATATTTTGGAGTTTTTTTGATGTCACGGCTGGCCTCAAGGGTAAATTCGATAAAATTTTTAAGTTTCTCAATTTTCTCTGCAATGATAATTTTTACAAAGTCTCTGATAGCACTTTTTTCAAATACGGTCTTCTCCATACAATCGATTCTTTATATAAAGATAATATTTTTAGAATAATAATTAATATTTTCGTCATATATTAAAATAAACTAATGATCAATAGAATTTTAAATCAGTTCTCCCGCAGGGGCAGAATCACAAGGAGCCACTATATTATTTCTCTTATTATATTTTATGCACTCACCTATCCTTTAACGTTAATTGAGAAACATTATGAACTGTCAGAAGATGGTAAAGGAATCGTTGGTCTCTGTATGTTCCCTTTCTTATTTTTTATTCTGCTGAAAGGGGCAAGAAGATGCCATGACAGGGGCAACAGCGGCCTGTATCAGTTTATCCCCGGTTATTTCTTCTTTATGATGCTGGGCGACAGTGATTATGGAGTCAATAAATATGGCCCTAATCCAAAAGGAAAAGGAAATGATACATTCAATACCACAACAGATGATTTTCAGAATGCATTAATAAGTAATATGAAGCACAACCCACAGCACTGCAGACGTTGGGGCTGCCAGCGCTGCAGTTGTAAATAACAAAAAAAGGGAATTCTTCATCATTTTTAAAAATTGTTCCTAGATTTGCATTTATAAAAACTAAAATCATGTTTAAAGCCCCCTTTTCATTTGAGGGAAGAATCAGAAGAACAGAATACGGACTGTCATATCTTATCTATCTTGCACTCTCTGTACCTTTCAATCTTTATTTCCAAAATAACGAACCATCAGGAACCGTTGCTGTAATTTTCTTTATTTTACTTATTCCATTTCTTTGGTTTCTTATTGCACAAGGTGCTAAAAGATGCCATGACAGAGGAAACTCCGGTTGGTTTCAATTGATACCATTTTATGGATTATGGATGATATTTGCTGACAGTGATCACGGGCCAAATGAATACGGTCCTAACCCGAAAGGAGAAGGAAATTATAATTCGATTAATGAGATTGGTAAAAAAGAAATTTAATAAATAAGCCCTGTCAATTGACAAGGCTTTTATTTTATTTTTCAGATAGCTTCTTAAGATCTGCAAGTCCCTGATTAAACATTTTACCCATATTATTATCCATCAGAGGTTTCATAATTTTCATCATAGGGCTCAACTCATTGTCAATGGACCATGTCACTTTTGTTCCGGTTCCTTCCGGTGTAATAATGAAAGTTGCTTTAGCACTTCCATCAAAAGGTTGAATAAAATGAAGCTTTGTCATCATTTTTTCGTTGGGTACAATTGCAGTAATAGACTGTTCACCTTCACTTTCATCTCCTTTCCAGTGATATGAATCCCCTACTTTATCTCCGTCTCCGGAATACGTAATTGAAATATCTCTCACTTCCTTGGAAAAGGGATCCCACATATTATACCCTTTTAATGAACCTACATACGTCCATACTTTTTCTTTGGGAGCATTAATGACAACAGATTTTTCATAGTGATAATCTTTACTGAAAGTCAGGACAGCAATTACTGCATACACAATAAGCAGAAGAAGGATAATACCAATGATTTTTAAGAATGTTTTCATAGTTTATATTTTTAAGGTTTTTTATTTCAATGATCATTACTGAATCTGTCCTCAAAATTAAATATTCCGGCATCGCCTCCACTTTCCATATGACAAGATTATTAAAGATAAGGTATTTTTGTCATACCATGTTATTCAGGCATTATTTTTGACCCTTTCAGCCAGATCCCCAGTGAATCATTACATTTACTTTATATAAAAAAATCTAAAAATGAATATTTTAACAGAAAAATTTAATACTCCCTATCACTCAGCCCCATTCAGTGACATTAAAAATGAAGATTATCTGCCGGCTTTTAAAGAATTGATTCAAAAATCCGAAGCAGAAGTTGATGCCATTGTCAACAATACTGAAGCTCCTACTTTTGAAAACGTAATTGAGGCATTGGCTTACTCAGGAAAGCAGCTGGATGTGGTATCCAATATATTTTTCAATTTAAATTCAGCAGAAACCAGTGACGAGCTTCAGCAGATTGCTCAGGAAGTTTCTCCAATCTTAACAGAATATTCTTCAAAAATATCTCAAAACGAAGCCCTTTTCAATAAAATCAAAAAAGTATATGATGAAAAGGAGCAATATAACCTCAATAGTGAGCAGGAAATGCTTTTGAATGAAACCTACAAAGGTTTTGTAAGAAGCGGTGCTTTGCTGAATGAAGAGGAGAAAGAAAAATTAAAGAAAATCAGTATGGATCTTTCTTTAAAATCTTTACAGTTCGGACAAAATGTATTGTCTTCCACCAATGCTTATTTCAAACATATCTTGAATAAAGAAGAACTTGCAGGAATTCCGGAAGCTATTATTGAACAATACGCAGAAGAAGCAAAAGAAAGAAACCTCGAAGGCTGGGTAGTTACACTCCAATATCCAAGCTATATTCCTTTCATGACCTATGCGGAAAACCGTGAACTGAGAAAAGAACTGGCTTTGGCGAATGGCAAAAAATCTTTTGACGGAGGAGAATATGATAACCAAAACCTGATCAGGGAACTTCTTAATTTAAAACAGCAGAAAGCGGTTCTTTTAGGTTATAAAAACTACGCAGATTATGTACTTGAAGAAAGAATGGCAAAATCTCCGGTAAAAGTTTTTGATTTTTTAAATGAGCTGTTAACTAAAGCAAAACCCTACGCAGATAAGGAAATCGAAGAGCTAAAATCCATTGCAAAAGCAGACGGAATTGAAGATATGCAGAGCTATGATCATACTTTTTATGCTGAGAAGCTCCGTAAGCAGAAATTTGATCTTAATGATGAGGAGCTCAAACCTTATTTTCCATTACATCAGGTTCAGGATGCTGTTTTTGGCCTGGCAGGGAAACTTTTCGGATTAACTTTTGAAGAAAGAAATGACATTCCGAAATACCATGAGGATGTAAAGGTATACGAAGTAAAAGAAAACGGAACTTACAAATCTCTTTTATATGTGGACTATTTCCCAAGAAAAGGGAAAAGAGCGGGAGCGTGGATGACCAGCTACAAAAGCCAGTACCAACAAAATGGTGAAAACTCTCGTCCTCATATTTCTATCGTTTGTAATTTCAGCAAACCGACCAAAGATACGCCTAGCTTACTGACATTTCAGGAGGTAACTACTTTGTTCCATGAATTCGGACATGCACTCCACGGAATGATGGCTGATACCCAATACCCTACTCTTTCGGGAACTTCTGTAAAATGGGATTTCGTAGAACTTCCATCACAGTTCCTAGAAAATTTCTGCTATGAGCCTGAATTCTTAAAAACATTTGCTAAAAATTATAAAACAGGAGAAGTACTTCCTGATGAAAAAATAGAAAAAATAGAGCAGTCTAAAAACTTCATGGAAGGTTATCAGACCATGAGACAGCTAGGTTTCGGACTTATGGATATGAATTACCACACAAAAGTAGATGAGCTGGATCATGAAAGTGTAAAAGACTTTGAGGATAAATATACCAAAGCTACAAGCCTTTATCCTGTAAACCCGGAAACAGCAATGAGTCCGAGCTTTTCACATATATTTCAGGGTGGATATTCTGCAGGTTATTATTCTTATAAATGGGCAGAAGTATTGGATGCTGATGCATTCCAGTATTTTAAAGAAAACGGAATCTTCAATCCGGAGATTGCTGCGAAGTATAAGATACTTCTTTCTTCAGGAGGAACAAAAGACCCTATGGAATTATATAAAAACTTCAGAGGTAGTGAGCCGAAAGTGGAAAGTCTGTTGAAGAGGGCATTTGGATAGGACAACATTTTAAATATTACACTAAAACCTCACTTATAGATAAGATCTGGAAAGATTCAACACTTCAAAACAAATGAATAACATAGTACAAAGACTTGAAAACGTAAAAAAACTTCAGGCAAAAAGATGGCAGAATGAAGATCACTGGGATACTTTAAACGATCTTTTGATTAAAGAATTGGATGAAATTTTATTTATTGAACCTAAAAATACCTCTGCTTTAATTAACATTGGGGCTATTTATTCTGATATGGGAGAAAATGAAAAAGCTTTGCACTATTTAAAAATGGCTTTAAACCTAGGTTCAGAAGATAAAAACCTTTTTGTAAATCTGGCTATTGTTATGATTTATATGGAAAAGCATCAGGCAGAATATTTAGAATATCTCGAAGAAGCTGAAGAGAAAGTTGAGAATTCGCTTACCTTTAAAGCGTATTTTGATCCACAATCCCATTAAAATTATATATACGCATTTGCTTTGTTCATGTGCACCTGAAGATCCACGAGAATGTATAAAAATTTTTGGCAAAGCAGAGCAGCATTTTTTTAAAAAAAAGTATTGCGATAAGCTCTCATTGAAGAACTAAAGAAATGTAAAGCTGTTTTTAATAAATCATTAAAAACAGCTTTTATTGGTATAGCTGCCGAAAATATAAATAATTTTCAGGAAATACGCAGAAAAATGTGCAATACACGCATGAATAATTAATTTGTAAATTGCATTGATTCACACTGATGTATTTTTAAATATTAACTTCAAAAATTAAAACCATGTTAATAGCCATTTTACTTCCCTTTTTATCTTTTATGATTCGTGGAAAAATCCTTACCGGAATTCTGTGTTTTATTTTGCAGATTACGCTTATAGGCTGGCTTCCTGCTGCTATCTGGGCAGTAATGTCGCTGAATAATGAAAGAGCCAATAAACGGAATGAGAAATTAATTCGGGCAGTGCGTGACCGTCAGAAATAAAATTATTTTACCTCTATATTCTCATCCTTTACTTCTGTAAAGGATTTTTATTTCTGAAAATTGTAATTTTATGGCTTATCAAAAAACATCCTGTCTTCCTATTTATTTTATCCTAAAACCATGAGATATTCATTCCTATTATTTTTAGCTGCTTCCATACCTGTTTCTGCACAGGTAGATACATGCCCTACCTATGTTACTCCTGAAATAAGCATTAAAAAAATACAGTTTCTTTCATATCCTGAAATGGAGATCGAAAACCAGAATTTAAAAAAGCTACCTATCAGAAAAAAAATCACATCTACCAGTATTACGGAATATGATAAAAATGGCAACATTATAAAAAATACACAAACCGGCAGTACCCAAAAAAACCTGAAATGCACCTATACAAATGGAATTCTTACTGAAAAGCAATTCGTGTATATTGCTGATAAAGATAAAATAGAAGCCTCTAACCGGCAAGCTTTACAACAGGCAGAAGCGAGGGCCAAGTACAGCAATGATGGGATAATCGATGTATCTTATCAACAACCCAACAGTACAGAAAGTCTTTACACCGCAACATTAAACAGTAAAAATCAGGTAACATCTTATCGTTCTCAGGAATTTGAATTGAGTGAAAAAAGTAAAAAACTGACCTCTGATCAAAAAACGGATATAACTTATCAGGATGGCAAAATATCTACAATACAATCTCCTGACAGCAGACAGCAGTATTTCTATCAAAACGGGATACTGGTAAAAAGAGAATCGCAGGTAACAGAAAGATTTCAGGAAAGGAAAACAACAGAAGAGCTTCTTCATGATAAAAACAAAAACCTGATCGCTATCCGGTACAAAGAGGAACTTACCAGAAATGGAGAAATTGCAGAAAAGCGCTCAGGGATCAGAGATTCTGTATCCTATGATCAAAAAAACAGAATGATAAGATTCGGTTGGAAAAAAGACTTCAGCCAATATACCTACGACAAATCCGGTAATCTGGCTTCAGTTACTGATTTTTATAATAATAAAGAGAACAAAAGAACAGAATTTGTCTATGATAAAAATCTTTTAATAAAAATATCAGAAATTTCAGGGGACTCTTCTTCTCCCAAAAAATATTTAAAAGAGTATACCTATAAAAACGGACTCATGACGGAAGTAAAATATTATGCTAATACTCAATTAACGGCAAAGAAAGTTTTTGAGTACAATAATAAAAACCTGCTCACTAAAGCACTCTCATTAAATCCTGTTTATGACCGGGAAAAAGGACTTATTAAAAATGAATTTAAAACATCATTACAAACAGAATACGTTTATGACGGGAAATTTGTTATTATGAAAAATAACGATAAAGAAGCCCTGCGTTACGAACTGTATTAAATTCTTATTTCTACCTGATCCATCATCATTCAAAAATATCAGCTTATGAAAGAAAATAAATATGATAACCCTTCTTTTTTTGACCAGTACGAAAAAATGCTGAGGTCACAGTTAGGCCTGGAAGGTGCCGGAGAGTGGCATACCCTGAAAAAGATGTTACCTGATTTTAATGGAAAAAATATTCTTGATCTTGGTTGTGGCTTTGGATGGCATTGCCGCTATGCTATTGAAAATGGGGCGAAATCCGTCATTGGAATTGATCTTTCAGAAAAAATGCTGGCAAAAGCAAAGGAAATTAATGATCTGGAAAGCATTCGATATGAAAGAAAAGCATTGGAAGATGTTGATTATCCTGCTGAAACATTTGATATTGTGCTAAGCTCACTTACATTACATTATGTAGAATCCTTTGAAAGCATTGCTCAGAATATTTTTCAATGGCTAACCTCCGGAGGTCATTTTATATTCTCAGTGGAACATCCTGTTTTCACAGCAGAAGGAGGTCAGGACTGGGCTTATGACAAAGATGGTAACAAAACATCCTGGCCGGTTGACCGTTATTTCATAGAAGGAAAAAGAAATACGACTTTTTTAGGTGAAAATGTCATCAAATATCACAGAACTTTAACTTCTTATATAAATACTTTATTAAAGATCGGTTTCAAAATAAAAGAAATCACAGAACCGGAGCCCGGGCAGGAAATGCTGAAAGAAATTCCGGAAATGAAAGATGAGCTTCGGCGTCCTATGATGCTATTGATTTCTGTAGAGAAATAATTGAACTACAAATTCAACTAAGAATATCAGTAAAATAAGTATTCATATACACATTTTGAGACTATATAGCAACAAGCCTGGATTTCTTATCCGGGCTTTACTTATATACTGTAATGAATTAGTTCGTGCAATACTCGTTATCATATTACTTTCATTAAGGATCAGCTATATTTCTGTTCAAATGATCAATTATAGATCAAATATCATTATTTTTCATCCTGTCGAAAAAGTATTATGAGACGGAAAGCTGTTCAATAAAGGCTGTCATTATTCGCGAATAATGACAGCCTTTATTGAAAGCCAATTATCTGATTATTTTTCAAGATTAGATTTTCATCAATATTTCTATTAAAAAAAGGAAATTTATTCTTTTTGAGCAAATAAAATAAATCTTTAGTTCCAGTTTCTACTAAAAAACAATTTTAATAAAACCAAATAAAAATCTAAAAATCAAATAAATAAAATACAATACCTGTTAATATTCGCGAATAATGACACCCTTTTCCTTGTCAATTATATTGTTTCGGGATAGCTTTGCATCATTCCCTAATGACTGATCTTATATGGAAAATCAGTATACAATTATTACAAAGAAAAAATGAAAAAATTAACAATATCACCTATGTCCTGTGCTTCGGTTTATTCTCAAAGTAGAAACTAATATTCACGGTATACGACTTATAAACCTGTAAAAAACGATTCTAAAAACACAAATGATGATTCCAATTTTCAAGCATAGGCTAAGGTGAAAAGCTTACATTTTATTTCTACCCGATCACGGCAGATTCTTTTACCTCTGTTTTCTGTCTCCATTTTATTAAAAATAAATCTTACGAAAAGACTTGATCATGGAAGTCAGGACATTTTCTGCCCATAATAAACCTTGTTATATTATTATCACATGTCTTCAAAATAGCTTAAACAGGTATGAAAACCATTATATCTTACAGACCCTCGCCTTTGCTTAGTGTCCTATACGCGCTTGGGATTTTCCTTAGCCTTTCCCTGTTTACTGTCTTATGGTATATTAATTTCTCTTACTCTACAAAAATAGAGCATATGGCAATATATGCCCTTTTTGCCACCTGTATTTTTTTTGGGTATCTGTTTTTCAAGCATCTAAAAAAACCGGTATTCCACCTGGCAGGGAACGAAATAAATACTGGTCATGAAATAATTTCTTTATCTAGCATAGAAGATGTATTTCTTTTTCCATCAGGAAAAAAATTTGAAAGAGGACACAACAACCTGGCTTTTCGAACCAAAGAAGACCGTTGGTACACCATTTCATCTGATTATTCCGGAAACACAGATTATTTTTTGGAAAATTATTTATATTACAGAGCTCCCTTTTTATTAGAGCAACTGGAACAGAAAAAAGTTATTACTTTTTATTATCTGGTCAGGAGGGATAAGAAACAACCTGCCCATATCCCTAATCTTTTAATAAAAGATCTTACGGCCAATGTCATCACTATGAGCTCAAAAAATATTGAGATCGATTGTCATTCCTATGCTTATGAAGATTTAAGACCTCTGTACCGCAATAGAGAATATTTTGAAATAAAAACTGTAAAAGGTGAGGTAATTTTAAAGTTCAGATACGGACATCTCTTGAGTTTTGATGTTTTTATGGAAGTTTATAACGAAAAAGTTCTCAGATCATAAATAAATTTACGATGCCTGCAGCCTCTGAGTCCCAAATTACATTTATTCTTGATTCACAGAAAAAAGGAATGAAATTCATCATGCTGGAATGCCCTTCATGCTATCAAGATTTCTCTTTGAATCCACAAACCATGGATGCTCCAGACGCTATAAGAAAAACAGCCGAAGATGGATTAAGATGTCCATGCAGTTCCTGTTATGGGTTGATATCTCATGTGTCCGGTCAGAAAGAATTCTGGGGCTGTGGAGAATGCGGAACCGTGTGGTCTAGCCAATCAGATTTATTTGAATCAATCACAGGTATTATAAAAAAACACCCTTACCGTGCTGATGTTTACACGAAAAAAGGAAATCATTATATACCTGTTGCGCTGAAGAATGAACCGAAAAATTATGAAGAAAACGTTGCCGGAGAATGAATTTATCATCATTGATAACAATCTGTAATTGAAAAAATAGTTAATTATTTTCGTGAACCCCATTCTTTAATCAGAGCCCATAAAAACAATTTAACTTATAAAAGATACCTGAATACTGAGCACAATTTCTTTGAAGTGGAAAACGGAGAGATCAATCATGATAAACCTCACTGGACGGAAGCCATGAACCGATTTATCCAATGAACAGTTCAATAATTTCTATTCATTATTTTTTTGAATTGATCTTTGGTAAAATATAGTCCGGTACTTTAAAAACAGTATTAATTACTAAAATCAGACACAGAACATTAATCCCCACAGCTATTGAAAAAGCAAAATAATACCGTTCTGCTAAAGGTTTGTCTCCAAGAAAATAATAAAAAATACTTCCTACAGCAACAATCCCAATAATGGCGGCAACCTGCTGGAGGGTATTGTAGACCCCGGAGGCATTTCCTATGAGCTTTTCGGACATTCCGGATAACGCAATATTAGCTAAGGAAGGAATGACAGAGCCCACTCCTACTCCATGTAAAAATAAAAGAACACAGAACAGGTAAAAATCAGTCTGCATTCTGAAAAAATACAGTTGAAGGATAAGCACCATAATGATCAGAATAAGCCCTGATATTAAAGCATTTTTTCCATATCTTAAAACCAGTTTCACAGAGAAAACCGAGGCTGTTATAAAACCCAGACCCTGAAAAACAATGATAACTCCTGCCTGTAACGGATTTATCTTCAAGCCATCCTGAAAAAATATCGACAGAATATAAAAATAGGAATCCAGCATAATGAAAAATAAAGAAACAGCCACAATCCCCAAATTGAAATTCTTATATTGGAAAAGTTCAAAATCAATCAAATAAGATTTTGAACTTTTCAGCCTGTTTTTCTGGCTCTTCATAAAATAGAATAATATGCAGCCAGAAATAATGATCAGCAATACATTCTGAACATTCAGTCCTTCCTGCTCAGAAGCGGTAAGAGCATATGTAATACAGAATAATCCTGCAGAAAGGATCAGTACTCCTCCAATATCAAAAGATGGCTTTTCATTTATTTTGGATTCTTCCAGTTGGCTTGTACTGAAAAAAGCAGCCATAATGCAGACCGGAATATTGATCAGAAAAATCAGTCTCCACGGCTCGTCCATCTCTGTAAGAGAAGAAAAATAACCTCCTAGAAACTGTCCAAGAATAGTTCCTATCCCAATGGTGATCCCATACCATCCCATTGCCTTAGTACGATCTTTATGCTCTGAAAATAATATCTGTATCATAGAAAGTACCTGGGGAGCCATCACCGCCGCGCTGATTCCCTGTATAAATCTTGAAATCATAAGCTGAACAGCTCCGGATGAAATTCCACAGGCTATAGAGCTTAGCATAAAAAATAATAATCCTGTAATAAACATCTTTTTCCGCCCGTATAAGTCTCCCAGCCTGCCTCCTGTAATCAGAAAAGAAGCAAAACCGATAAGATAAGCCGCTATTATAAACTGCATTTCTCCATTGGAAGCATTGAGATCCCGCTGTATGGAAGGAATGGATACATTAATGATGAAAATATCCATAATAGTAAGCAACTGTCCAAACAGTATAATAATTAATTTCAGATAATTAGGTTTCATTTTTATATAGATATATCTATTTTTTACTGTTTAAAAAAATTAAGGAATTAATCCCTTAATCATTTTCTTAATTTGATCAAAAGAATCATTTTCTTTGTTAATGGTAGAGGTTACTACTGCCCCTTCTATAAGCAGGAAAATAGTATCTGCTATAAGATCAGAATCCATAGATTCTTCTTTTATATTCGACTGTTTCACTAAGGTTCTGATCAGATCCTTTTGTTTCTCCTTATGTTTCTTAACAAAGTCAGAGATCACCGGATTTCCATCTCCTATTTCGGAAATAATCTTGATAAATTGACATCCTGCAAAATGAGCAGAATGCTGTAATTTTTTTCTGTAGTCAATAAGGGCTGATAATTTATCTTTTGGATCTGAAATTTTGGCAACTCTATTTTCAAAGCCTTCAAACCAGTTCAATTCTTCTCTGATAAGATAAGCCTGAAGAAGATCATTCTTTGAAGAAAAGTGATTGTACAATGAACCAATTGCAATATCAGCTTCTGCAATAATCTGATTAATCCCCGTAGAATTATAGCCCTGTCTGTAGAATAAGTCAGACGCCACTCTGAGAATCCTGTCCTGCACTTTCTCTTTTTTCATCCTGAAAATTTTTTACAAAGCTACATAAAAAAAATAGATAAGTCTATCTATTTTTAAATGATAAAGAAAATCTTTATTTAAGATTAATAAAACTGTCTGTTTTACTGCAAACTATGACTCAGGGAAATGCTGTCATTTACAATACTCTATTTTAAGATTTTTTTTAATTAAAAAGACTCCCAGAAAAAATTATGAAAACAGCATTTAAAGTCTTAAAATTGATTACTTTTTATAGTTTTTACAATTAAGTAACGGATTATATTATTAAAAAAGAAACAATTTCACCATTACCATTCAATACATATTATTTTTTAGATAAACTTACTGCATATTTCGTATCTTTAATAAAAATTATTTGGTAAATAGCTATGGCAGAAGAACTTTATTTCATAAAAACCAATCCTAATATTGCCAAAATTAATTTGTACAATAAGATCTGCCGTGAGGAAGAAAGTGTATTGAAATTCTTAAAACCTGATGCAAAATCCAATCTTGAAATTATTAAAGATAAAATAAAGGATTCTGTAGAAAATCTCAGCCGGGAAGAATTTCTGCAAATTTTTTCATGGTTCAGTACAGCCTATTCTTCAGATCATGAAGAAATAAAGACACAGCTCTTCATCAATGGTATCGATATTTTTTATGAAATTCCCGCTACGGATGGTTCGGAAAAATTCCAGCAGATCCTTGCCAGCTATGAAAAACTCATAAAGCAGGATATGAACTATATCGTGGATGCTCAAATTTTCAATCAATTTATTGTCTACGGAATATTTCTTACTGAGATCTTCAAAAAGGAAAAAGGCTGTGAAAATATACTATGCGACTATCTGAAACCAGATAACCACTCCTTATATTTAATGGCTGAAAGCCAATTCAGTTTACTGGATTTTGATGAAAAAATCATTCCAGATCTTCAACGTTATTTTGCAGATCTATATGATTTAACCAAATTTTACAAAGGTTCTATTATCAAGCTTGAGTATCAGTAAGGAGATTTCTAACTCTCTTTTAAAATTTCAGGCCTTTCCATCAGGTATTGCAGTGCCTCTTTTACAGCCTGCTCAGGACTTTTAGGATTGAATCCCAATTCATTTCTTGATTTGGATATATCAAAATCCTGCTGTAATCCGGAAAACATGGAAATATCTTTTCTGGTAAGCACCGGTGCTTTTCCACTCATTCTTGCTGTAAACTCCATGATAGCAGCAATTGTAAACAAAATTCCTTTGGGAACAGAACGGGGAATCTCCAGTTTCAGTTCCGGATAAAGGGTATTGGCAAGAATGGTGGTATCTGTAATCGTCATACACTTTTCATTGGCAAGAATATAACGTTCTCCCGGACGTCCTTTTTCAGCGGCAAGGTAACATCCTTCGGCAACATCTTTCACATCTACCCAGTTCAGGGTAATCCTTGTATCAACCGGAATTTTCTTATTTAAAATAAGCTTTAATACACCGTAAGAAACATTTAAAGGTAAAAATGCTTCACTTCCAATCATTGCAGAGGGCATCACAGAAACCAGTACAATTCCAAGTTTTGCAGCCAGTTCAAAGGCAATTTTTTCCCCATCATTCTTAGAATTATAATACATATCCCTCCGGTCCGGATTATATCCATTGCTTTCTTTAGTCGGGAGCTGAGTATAATCCAGTGCTGCAATAGAACTTACGTAAACAATTTTCTTTACTCCAGCTTCTGCGGCAGCTTCAATGGTATTACGCGTACCGTTGATATTCACATCATAGATCTCTTTTTTAGGATCTTTGGCCCATAGTTTAAATGAAGCACCTACAGCATAAAATGTTTCTACCCCCTGCAGAGCTTTTACAAAAGAAGCTTTATCTGTAATGTCTGCCTGCACCAGCTCACAATCCAGTCCTTCAAAAGGTTTTATGTTGCCGGTATTTCTCACTGCAGCACGTACCGGAAGTCCCTTTTTTAATAAAAATCTCACTAAATTATTTCCCAGATGCCCGTTAGCCCCAGAAACGAGACTCCAATTATTCTTTGTCATTGTATTGATTTTACTACGACAAAGTTCTATTTCCTGTCTCCGGAATCACTTGACTTTTGTTAGTTAATTATTTTTCTTCTGATTCTGCTCAGACTCTCGGGTTTCATTCCCAGAAAGGAAGCGATATACTGAATGGGAACATTCTGAATAATCTCAGGAAAATCTTTCATAAGCTTCAGGTAGCGCTGTTCTGCATTCAAACCCGATAGTTCTCTGGAACGGTTTTCATTATAGGTAATAGACTGCTGGAAAACAGAAATACAGAAGTCCTTCATCGTCTGACTTTCATTCACCAGATGATCCAAATTTTCTTTGGAAATCCTCAAAAGTTCACAATCTGTAATACTTGCCACATTATTTTCTGAGACCATACTGTTGATAAAATCAGAATATGATGTAAAAAATCCCGGCGGGCAGTTGATATGGGTGGTTATCTCATTCCCATTCTCGTCCGTATAAAAGAGTCTGAGATATCCGGAAACAATATAATAAAGATAACCAGGAACTCTTCCGGATTCTTCTATTATCTCATTTTTCGCAAATATAATGGGTTCGAAATACAGCTTTACAGCCTCAAGTTCTCTTTGTGAAAAATCATGGTCTGAACAGAGGTATTGTAAAAGCTTGTCGTGCATAGAAATGGATATTTTTGAGTATGATACAAAAATACCAAAAGAAAATTTCAGTATTGATTAATATTTTTAAAAGATTTTCACAAGCTGATGTAATAGGTTCATTTAAATAGTTGTCTTATATAAAAACAAAGTATGAATCGAAAGATTATCTACCTTTTAGGCCTTTTTTCTTCATCATTCATTTTTGCACAAAGTGTAGAAGGAACAGTTATGGATAAAGATAATAAGCCAGTATCTGAAACTGAGGTCCTGATTACGAAAAATGAGAAAAAATTTTCTGCCATCACCGATGAAAAAGGATTATTTAAAATTCTTTTACAGGAAAACGGAGATTATTTGCTTGAGATTATAAAAGACGGGGTAAAAACCAACAGTGAAAAAATTACAGTAAACGGTAATGCCAAAAAAGATATTCAGATAAAAGAAGCTCCAGCTGCGGAGCAGAAAATAGAGGGAGTAACCGTTACTGCAAAGAAAAAATTATTCGAGAGAAAAGTAGACCGCCTGGTCTTCAATGTCGAGAATTCTGTAGCCTCTCAGGGAATTGATGCTATAGAAGCTCTTGCCAAAACGCCGATGGTAAAAACCAGTGATGATGCGATAAGTATTGCCGGGAAAAGTAACGTAGCTGTAATGATTAATGACAGACTACTGAACCTTAACGGGCAGGAACTTATCAACTATCTGAAGACCCTCCGTTCTGACGATATTCTTAAAATTGAGGTGATCACCACTCCTCCTGCAAAATATGACGCGGAAGGAAAAAGCGGGCTCATCAATATTATTCTTAAGAAAAATGCCAATTTGGGTTGGAACGGATCTCTTCAGACCTCCGGAAATTATTTTTGGGGAAGACCTACTGTTTCTTCAAGAAGTGGAGCAACATTTAACTATCAGGGAGATAAATTATCTCTAAGTACCAATTTGTCTATAGGGGATAATTACTGGTACTATACCAATAAGAATTATCTGACAGGTACCACCAGCAATAATTACTGGAACAGAGATACTCAGATTCTTAATAATTATAAATATAAAAGTGGAAATATAAAGGCCGAATACAAGATCAATGATAAAAATCTTGCTGGAATTAATTATAATTACTCCCACAGTAATCCTTTGGAAAAAGGAGAGAGTACATCAAAAAGATTCAATGATGAAGGACTGTTGGATATTATGTCTGATTACAGGAACAGAAACAGCAGGGATGTTCATAATGCAACGGCTTTTTATGAAACAAAACTAGACAGCGCGGGTAGTAAACTGAACCTTACTGCCAATATGATGATTAATAACTCCAATGCCAGGAATTTCTCCAATACCACTACTACGGGAACAACTTCTACAATGGCTAATCCTATCAGTAAATACAGAATCTACTCGGGGCAGGCTGATATGGAAAAAACTTTTGCTAAGATTAAAACTGAAGGCGGGCTAAAGTATACTAAGATTAAAAATGATTCTGAATTTAATTTTTTTGATATAAAAAACGGAGATTACGAACTTAATCAAGGGAAAACAAATACCTTCTTTTATAATGAAGAAAATTATGCAGCCTATATTTCTACTAATTTTAAAATCAGTGAAAAGTGGGATGCAAAAGCCGGGCTTCGCTATGAATATACTACGCTGGAAGGAATTTCAATGAATGACAACAATTCAGCAAAGATTAAATATGGAAAATTCTTCCCTACCGCCTATATAAGCTATAAACCTAATGAGAATAATGCCTTCTCGCTCAACTATTCGCGCAGAATTTCACGTCCTTATTTCGGAAATCTGAATCCATTCAAATATTTTACCTCCGATTATGAATACAGTACAGGAAATCCTTATCTCCTTCCTTCATTTTCTGACAATTTTGAATTTGGTTATGTCTTAAAAAATAATCTCAATATCACTTTATATTATAATTACAATAAAGACAACTGGGACAGGATTCAAATGGTAGACGGAAATTACAGATATACGGTTGCTAAGAATTTTTATAATGAAGATCAGGCCGGAATCAATATCAGCTACAATTACAACAAACTGAAATGGCTGGAGTCCACTATTTTTGTCAATGGATATTATGCCAAGTCAAAATCTTATGATCCTCTGATTCTTCCAGCTCCGGCAGGGTACAGTGCCAATATTAATATCGACAACAATTTCTTCCTTAATAAAGAAAAAACGGTAACCCTGATGCTTGGATTATGGGGCAGTCTTCCAAACAGAAACGGAAATACCTATTATTATACCAATGCTTCACTGTATACAGGAGTGAAACTCGCTTTCATGGATAAAAAACTTCTCGTAAATCTCTATTTAAATGATATTTTAAATACCAACCGCGAAAAAGGGATTGAATACTACCCTACTTACAATATCGATTATCAGTATAAAGGAATTACCCGAAATGTAAATCTTTCTCTTACTTATAAATTTGGGAATAATAATGTGAAAGGAGCTACCAAGCAAGTGAAATTTGAAGAATCCAACAGAGCAGGTGGCGGCAGCTAGACCTTCATGTACATGGATTATGATTGAATCAGGATAAAAACTATAACGCCGGCCGGCAGTCTCCGATTACGATGTGGAGCTGCCGGCTTTTTTATTTTTCTGCCTGAAACCTCCTAACCTGAAAAATATAATAAATGAGTCCTCCAGCCAGATAAGCCAGTACATCCCAAACATCTCCTGTAAACTTTTCAGAAAGCTTTGGGCAAAGTACTTCAAATAAAAAAGACAGGTAGAGAACTGAGGTGAGTACAAATTTCAAATCAGGCTTCCAATGACAGCCTGGTAAGGAATTCATTATATATTCTATCAGACAGCAATACATAGGAATGGTAATAAAATCTGTAAAATGATCATTGATCACAGGTATATAAATGTCATTTCTTCTCAGAAGAATAATAAGTACCCATGAAGCTATTCCCACCCAAAACCAGTATGGAATTTTCTTCTTCATTACATATGAAGCACTGCCATAATAATACCCAAAATCACCTGCAGAACCTTCACGACAATCTCCTGAAAGTCTGTATTATCAGATGTTCCCTTTTTTTCCGCCGATTCGTAATCAAACTTTTGTTTTCCTTCCATTATCATAAGATTTGATACTGCAAATATACATCATTAGAACAATTGTTCTAATAATAAGAAGATGATTTATTACCACTCTTATTCTTATCTTTGAAGGATGACCACAAAGGAAAAGATTTTGTCTAAAGCGCTGGAGCTATTTAATGAAAAGGGGTATAATAATGTCACCACAAGGAATATTGCTGCTGAACTGAAAATAAGTGCAGGGAATCTGCATTATCATTTCAGACATTCTGAGGACATTATCAAAATTCTTTTTTCAGAACTTACCCTGAAAATGGATGAACTCCTGAATCAAATGAAAGCGACGGAGAATAAAACTCTTCAAGACCTTTATCAGTTTACTTTTTCTACATCCAGTATATTTTATTCTTATCGTTTTATATTTGTCAATTTTGTTGATATATTAAACAAAATTCCCGAAATAAAGGCACAATATGAAGTGATTAATTTTAACAGAAAGGAAGAATTTCAACAGATATTTACCAACCTTCAAAAGAGTGCTGTTTTTCAGACTGAAGTACCAGATTTTATTGTAGACTGCCTCACTGAACAGATTTTCATCATTGCCGATAACTGGCTCAGCCACAATAAGCTCATTTTAAAACTGGATCAAAAAAAAGCAATACAGCATTATACTCTTCTTCAGATGAATCTCTTCTACCCTCTTCTCAACAAAGAACAACAAAAACTTTATGAGCAGCAGTACATCTAATAATCCGGAAATCATCATCAGAAAAGGAAATGAAAACGACCTGAAAGAGATGCAGCTATTGTTTACTCATACAATAGATGTTATCTGCAGGAAAGATTATGATGATATGCAGCGCAAAGCCTGGAGCTCAGGTACAGAAAATGAAGAAAGATGGCTGAGTGTCCTCAAAGATCAATATGTTTTAGTTGCCATTCTGAATGATCAGCTGGTTGGTTTCTGTACACTTGATCAGGGAAATTATATTGATTTACTATTTGTTCATCATAATCATCAACATGAGGGAATTGCATCCAGGCTGTATACTCATATCGAACAAAAAGCTTTGGAACAAAATGAGCTCTACCTTACAGCGGATGTCAGCAAAACGGCCCGTCCATTTTTTAAAAAAAAAGGATTTCAAATAATCAAAGAGCAGATTGTCTATGTAAAAGGGATCAGCCTCACCAACTATAAAATGACTAAAAAACTAACCTCATCATTATCTGAGTAATGGAGCCACAACCGCAATACAATGATTTCAGAATTTCAGTTCCTGCGGAATTTGAAAATGTATTCACTCATTTTTATTTTGCTGAAAATACTTCTGACATTCCGGTTACCAAAACACTGCTTCCCACATATCAAACAATTCTGTTATTCTGTTTTGGAGAGAATGCCTCTATGTCTGCCCATGAAAAAACGACAATCTATGTTGATAAATCTATTGTTTTCGGGCCTGTAAGGCAAGCTTTTGAATATACCCTTCCGGCTAGAAGCTCTATTCTTGTGGCCAATTTCAAAGATGATTCCTTCTTCAGATTTTTTGGAAAAGTATCTGTCGAAAATCTGATAAAGCATCCCGATGAACTGTTGAATGATAACTGCTTTACTGATCTGTGGTATCGGCTTTCTGAAATAAATTCTACGGTTGAGCAGGTAAGTTATATTTTAGAATTTTGCAGACCTTATCTACAGTATCAGGACGCTACCAGTCATCTTTTAAGCAGCTTTGAAAATGATCTTTTAAGTCCTGTTAAGGTCATTGCAGAGCAAACCCATCAGACGGAACGAAATGTTCAACGAAAACAAAAAGAACAGTTTGGCTATTCTTTGAAAGAGCTTGCCCGGTATAAACGTTTTTTAAAAGCCATAAAAATCATTGAAGAAGAAACAAAACAGCAAAATAAGTTAAAATGGTTTACTGTTATCGATCAGTGCGGCTACTATGATCAAAGCCAGCTCATCCACGATTTTAAACATTTCATCAACCTTTCCCCTTCACAATATCTGAAATTTCAGCAGGAAATCTGCAATCCAAAGTCTGAATAATTCATTTCGTTTTCTTACAATTTCCGAATAGTTCAGAATTCTACATTTGTCTCATTAATTTTAATAAACAAAGCAATGAGACATTTAATTATCTACGCCCATCCCAATGAAAACAGTTTAAATCATAGTCTTTTAAATACTGTTGTTGAGAACCTTCAATCCCAAAATCATGAAGTGGTGATCAGGGATTTGTATAAGATCGGTTTCGATCCCGTTCTCTCTTTAGCTGATATGCATGGACAGCGTATGGGAAAAGTATCTGAAGATGTACAACGGGAACAGGAACATATTTCCTGGGCAGAACAGATTACTTTTATCTATCCTATCTGGTGGACGGGGCTGCCTGCTATTATGAAAGGATTTATAGACCGCGTTTTCAGTTACGGCTTCGCTTACCGCTATGATCAGGGTATACAGAAAGGGCTTCTGAAAGGAAAAAAAACAGTTATTATCAATACCCATGGAAAATCTCATGAAGAGTATGAACGAATGGGAATGGACAAAGCTTTAACTTTAACTTCTGACCACGGGATTTTTATATATTCCGGATTGGAAATCATTCAACACTTATTTTTTGATAAAGCTGATAAAGCATCTTCTGAAAATTTAGAGATATGGAAAGACCGGATCAGAAATATATACGCAGAAGTGAGTCTTAATTCTTAATCATCAACAGGTATAACATCTGAAAAACAAACCGTTATCTCTTTTAGGTTTACAACTTATAAGTTGATTTTAAAAAAATAAATCAGTGTTTTTTACATCTTCATTTTATATTTTGCATTTAAAGGATTTATGGCATGGAATTAGCTTCAGGAATGGCAAGTAAAATTGTTTTGAACCTTTATTTTAAACCATTGAGATTCGTAAACGGTTAAGTTTTTAAAAAAAACAAATCTTGTTATAACCCAGCACTGCGTCTTAATGGTTTAAATATTGGAATTCAGGAAATCCCTGTTATACTGGCAGTACAATGAAACATTTAAACAGCATATTGCGTCTTCCATTCTTCAGTGAATATTATACTCCGAACTATCGTTCGGGAAGACTTTCTATATCTGTAAAACAATAAAATAATCTAACATATATATAGAGCCCGGACAGGTACTGTCCGGGCTTTTTCATTTAAAAATTTAAAAGCATGCTTCATACATTGAAAGAAAATACGGCTATCATCCTTCCTGAAAATGGATTGGAAGAAAAGCTAGCTCAAGCCGACAAAGAGAACAGAAAGTTATCTATCAAATTAGGATTTGATCCTACTGCTCCGGACCTTCACCTAGGCCATGCTGTAGTCCTTAAAAAGCTCAGACAGTTCCAGGATCTGGGGCATCAGATTATTATTGTGGTAGGCAGCTTTACCGCAAGAATTGGAGATCCCACAGGAAAAAACAAAGCGAGGAAACCATTGAGTGCTGAAGAGGTAAAGCATAATGCACAGACTTACATCGATCAGCTTTCTAAAGTGATTGATATTGAAAAAACAAAGATCGTATTCAATTCTGACTGGCTGGACAGACTTGATTTTTCAGAAGTAATTCAATTGCTTTCTAAAGTGACAGTAGCCCAACTGATGCATCGTAATGACTTCAATAAAAGGTTTACAGAGAATACTCCTATTGCTGTGCATGAGCTTGTATATCCTATTCTTCAGGGTTTTGATTCTGTAAAAATCGAATGTGATATTGAGATGGGCGGTACAGACCAGCTTTTCAACTGTACGATGGGAAGGCAGCTTCAGGAGGTCCATCATCTTCCTGCTCAGATTGTGATGTGTATGCCCTTATTGAAAGGTATAGACGGAAAGGAAAAGATGAGCAAATCATTAAACAACATCATCGGACTTACTGATAAGCCTAATGAAATGTTCGGAAAAACGATGTCGATTCCGGACAGTCTTATTGATGAATTTATTGATCTTGCCACAGATTTTTCGGCTGAAAGGAAAAAGAGTCTGAAAGCCAGAATGGAAAAGGGTGAAAATCCCATGAATATTAAAAAGCTTATTGCCAAAAACATCATCAGCCAATATCACCATCATGAAGATGCTGAAAATGCTGAGCAGTTCTTTAATAACCAGTTTCAGAATAAAAATTTTGATAGTAAAACTTTTGAACCTGTACCTATTCATTCATTGAAACTCCAACAAAACAGAACTACGGTTCTGGAGCTTTGTCATCACCTTAGAAATGACCTCAGCAAATCGGCTGTGAGAAGACTTATTGAAAGCGGAAGTGTTCAGATTGATACCATTAAAATAGTAGAGCCTGAGCAAATGATTGAAGTTGTGGAGGGAATCAAAATAAAGATGGGGAAACGAAAGTTTTTTAAGCTGGTATAAAAATTCACGATCAGAAAATTTTCAAGAAAAACAGAAAACAAAGTGACTGGATCATTTACAATTCACTTTGCTATTCTTATTGAGAGATAATAATTTTCAATATCTTCGTCTTTATTAAATACCACAACAATGACGCAGGCTGAAATTCTCAATCTGATTGATGAAGAATTGTTCATGAACAATATTAAAACCGAAATTACAGAGGAAAAAATTGTATGGACAGATAATTTTGGAGCAGAAAACTCAGTATCAGTTTATCAAACTGCTGTCAACTCTTACGGTATTTTAGCTTGGTGGCAGTATAATGAGGCAGGAAAAGAACAAGTCTATATCAGAATAAATGAAAGAACACTGATTATGTGGAGACCTCCTATTAACAACCCTTACAGCAATGCGCGCCTGTATTTTTACGAGCATTATCTGATCATTAAATATCAGGATAAGCACAGAGAAAGATTATTTATATTTAATATTCAAACCCTGAACTGCGAGGAAATCATTCTTAAAAATCTCACAACCCAAATACAAATAGTGGGTAATGAGCTTCTGTTAAGAGGCTTCTACAGTGATGAAGAATTTATAAAAATCACCCTGTATCCGGATCATTTTGAAAAAGAAATTGTTGATGAAGCCTACATCAACCAGAAAAATATTACATTGAGCTAAAGCAGTCATAAAGAATTACAACAGGGAAATGGGAAGACATACTTCAATTTATATGTTTAATAAGGAAAAAGCCTCTTCTTTCCTTTATGCGGATCTTCAACATAAAACCTTTCATACAAAAACATTCAAGGCATTTTTGGATGAGAGAAAAAAAGAAATAGGAACCTATGATGTTATCTTTGAAAAAGTGTTAGAAAAAGTCAAAAATGATATTAATACCATAACGGCTGATGAACTGTTTGAGATTGTTCTTTTTCTCATTGAGGAGGTGTATTCGGAATTGAAAGGAAGGGATTATTCTATAAGAGAAAAATATCTTGAAGAATTGTATGACCGTTACGGGCTCATCCTTTTGTATGAACTTCCTACCTCAACGGTTTGTACCAGCTATATGTTTCAATATGGAAATTATACTCATTATTTCCCTATTTATGAATTGGAAAATTACAAATCAGGACAAAGTGACGGCGGTATTAATATAGATTCAACAGATTTTTTACAATTTAATGATTATATGATTCTACTGATGAAAATGATCTTAGATAAAAAAATGGACGGTTATGATTATGAGTTTACAGAAAGTGAAGAGGATGTCATCCGGCATATAACGGCTGATTATCAAAATAAACTCATCCTATTTAAAGAAATTGAAAGTGAGTGTGATTTCATAAAAGACTGTTCCGTTGATGAAAAAGGTCCTTATGCACAGACGATCTATTATGCTTATTCGTTTTTTAAACAAGCCATTGAAATGAAGATGAGAATTAATGTCGAAAAAAATCCCAGAATCGTTATCTTAGATTCTTATTAATTTTTTTTCAGAATGACTGATCATCTGGCCTGAAATTAGAATTCAAGAAAATATGAATACTTCACTTACCTACAGACAAGCAACCGAAAGAGACCTTGATTTCCTTTTTGATCTGAGAACGAAAACCATGGTTCCTCATTATGAAGTATCAGGGCTTTCTACCGACAGGCAAACAACGATGCAAAGAATTCTCTATCAGTTTGAAAAAGCCAACATTATTCTTTTAGACAATCAACCCATCGGGCTGCTAAAGGTAGACAGAACATTTACCAATATTGATATCCTGCAGCTTCAGATTGATCCTGCTCAACAGGGCAAAGGACTGGGAAAAAAGATTTTGACTGATATCCTGGAGGAAGCTTCATTAGTAGGAAAAACAGTATCCTTAAGTGTTTTGAAAACCAATAAAGCCCAACATCTTTATACAAGTCTAGGTTTCAGAATCGTGGATGAAGATCAGAATTCTTATTTTATGGAAACTGAAAAGCAATAGAATTGACGATGATTTAAGTTTTGGCTAAAGCCGTTGAATGTGTATTTAATTGAAAACGGGCTAAAGCCCGTTCCTATTGATCTATATAATAATTATTCACTTATTTGCCATTGTGACATAAATAAGCCTTCCTCCTTCTTCACTGGAGAGTAATATTTTTTTTCCATCCGTTAGCTCTACCATAGACCCCGGAGGGATTTCCTTTTGTTCTGTAATATCCTTCATCCCTCTTAAAGCCTGATTCACCAATACCCATTTCCCCTGATGAAAAGTGAAATATCCTACAGGCATTTTATCCTGCATCGTAAGATTCTCATTACGGATGACTTTTCTGGAAACATGCCATTTGAATAAGTACTGATTATGGTAAACCATCAGTCTGTGATTTTCCGGTTTCCATACTTCATCATCAAATTTAAAATAGAGATCTAAAACAGGTAATGTACCCTGATGAGGTGTCCCGCAGAAAGGGCAGTGCGGATTACTGGTATTGTCAAAGACGTACCATTTTTCTGTACACCCGGTATTGTGACAGGGCTGTATAAGATCTACCGTTTTCAGGAGAGCTGCTTCCCACTCATTGGCTGTGGGGCGCCTGATAGGATCATGCAGACCTTCAATAAAAGCTTTCCTGAACAGTTCGGAAAGATAAGGCCCCGTTACGGTATAAGAAATCTTCTGAGGATCTCCCCAAAAAGCATCCCATTTCCTGAGATGATCCGCTTTTACATGATTGGAAGGATCTTCAGGGTGTTCTACAAACAGGGCTTTTTCACCCATTGAGATGATTTCGTCTTTCTCAGAATCCAGGTCCCATATTTTCCCTCCTCTTAAAGGATGCCTTCTCAGCAGATACATATAAATAAGAACTGCAAGAGCGTGTAAATCAGTTTTCTGGTTGGGAAGGTGCCTTTCGGGATCCTGAAGACTTAAATGCTGAGTTTTTAAAACTTCAGGAGCGATAAAGTCAGCAGTTCCGATCACTTCCGGAGGGAATAATTTAGGAACCACTAATCCATCAATATCAATAATACAGGCAGATTTGGTAACGGGATCCACCAGAATATTATTGTAGGAAAGATCCGAATGGGCAAGTCCCATCTGATGCAGTTTCTTCACTCCACGGCTGATATTAATGGCAATTTGAAAATAACTCAGCCAGTCCCCCAATTCCGATTGATCCAGCCTTAAGGGATATTGCGGATTTCTGAACATAGGAGCCGTAAACCATTTACCCACTTTATCCTGTCCCTGAATATTATCTGAACCAATGTAGCCTTTGCTGAAGAAAAACTTCTTATGATACACAGGTACTACAATTCCCGTCAGTTTTCCTTTTTCAACAATATCATAAGGCCATCTGAATATTTCATTCAAAAAGTATTCTGAAGCGCTTCCGTTCTGTATATTCTGAAGATATGTGGAAACAATTCTCATAATCCTTTCTTTCTGCCCTTCATCTAATGGATTTCGGTAAAAAGCCACCACATAGTCTCTATCGGGAGAAAAATAAACATCTTTCACCCCACCCCGGATAGGGCTTTCATCTACATATTCATAATATTTGGCTGTATCCAGAACAGAAACAACCTTAATGGTCTTTTTCATGGGTATTAATAGATTATCGCCAGTGTACGGTCATCGTGATTTCCCCGGCTCCAGAAATCCGTCCATTGTAAAAGCTGTTTATCAATGTAAGCTTCTCTCATAAAATCGACTTGAACACGGTCTTCATTATTTCCGGAAAGATCATTGAAAAATGCTTTCCAGCTTTCTATATCTTCCAGTTTACTTTCTGTTCCCAGTTTCGGATCATAAATTCCATCCGTCATTAAAACAAGATATAAAAAATTCTCTACACAGGTAATTCCGAAACGGGTAGCAACTGATTCATTAAAAATTCCTTTCGTGGTAATGAAACGGGTACCGCCACTAAACTCACCGACATCCATTCTGTTTAAAAGTTCCACTTCAGAAAAATCAGTATTGATCAGATTAATCGGACAGTCTCCCACTCCAAAAGTCAGCATTACATATCCAAAGCTGAACTTTTTAACTAAGGCAAAAATAAGAGTTGCATTGAGCTCACTGACTGCAAAATCATTATCTGCAGCCGTTTTTTCCAGTGTACTATACGTGTATAAAACACCTTTATACAAAAGGTTTATAATTTCTTTCTTTACCTGTGTATGGATTTCCTCTGAATATTCAGTCTGATAAAGAATTTTTAGACGGTCTTCAATTTCTTTCAGTCGTTCTTCTGATCTGAAAAATTCATTCACTGAAATGGTTGCTAATCTGGAACCTTCTCTTGCAAATTTGGCGGAACCCGCACCGTCAGAAACAGAAATAATATTCCATTCCAAAGGAAGTTTACTCACTGCAAAGTCATCTTCCCGGAATTTACCTTCATGGGCATGAGCACGGCCTCTTTTTGAAGCAACAACAATCTTTCTGTCTAAAAAAGCTCCTTTAAATGAGTCTTCGTCCGCTTTATAAAAGGCTGCGGTTTGATCAGACGGTATATTTTTCCACAAATCTTTAGGATCTGCATTGACAAACAAATCTACTTTTTTTATGTTAATATTTTTTTCATCATCAATATGGTAAAATTCAATATCCAGGTGATAAACATTACTAACAACGGGAGTTCCTGAAATTTTATTATCTTTAAATACAAGTCCGGTTTCATCAAGGTTCCCGATATTCTGAATTCTTATATTCGGAAAATATTCCATGTCAAAACTGAATTCATAAAGCTTATTTGAAGCTGCATTTTTTAAAACCCAATGCACTTCTTTAAATTCTTCTTTTTCTTTGTAAACAACAGATTTTTCCATAGCTTTTTTTGAAGTTCCAAAATAGAATGAAGGTATTTTCATAAGCGAGCTCTTTTTTTATTTCATATTCTTTCCCTTATCCCAACGTTCTGTTGATATCAAACCCTTCACTGGAGAAACCATAGTAATCTGATGTTCCACACCACGGGCATTTATTATAACCCTCCCCGTTCAAACAATGAATTCCTCCACAAGAGCAGGTTGCCAGTGCAACAGGGTTTGCACAATGCGGACACGAAGTTCCTCCCTGAAGTTCTTCTATGGATATTTTAAGATTATTCTTCTGAGAAGAGGATAACCGGTAGTACGCTTTTTCATCGATTTTATAAGCGCCATCCAGTCTGTAATATCTGGTAGACATTCCCGGTATACTGGATTCTGCAAATGTTTTTTTAAACTTCATCAGATATAATTTTTGAGTTTCTGAACATTTTCCGTTCAGCACAACAAAATTATTGTCAGGAAATCTCTGTTCCATTTCAGGATCTATCTTTTCCAGAATATGAGAGTCAATCTTTGAAAGGTTGATTCCTTCTTTTTTCGCTTCGGTAACGCTCTGACTGGTAGTTTTAATAGAATCTGTAACCCATTTAAAAAATTCTTTATATGAATTCTCATCAGAATTGTTAAATAGAAGTACATGATCTGCTAAAGAACCCAGAAGCTTATAGTTTGTATTTTCACCTATTGATACGGCAATCGTATTGGCTTTTCCATTATACTTGTTGTTCCATCTTTCGATCGCTTTTGTAGCATCATCAGTAGGAACGCCATCCGTAAACAGAAAAACAATAGGCTTCCAGTCTCCTTTTCTTTCGTAGGTTGTTTTTACAATATCCCTGTCTATACAATCCATTACCTGTATCAATCCCTGGGAAAGTGAGGTGCCGCTTCCAATTGGAATTTTCGGAGGATAAAAACTGATAATATCCTGAAGCGGTATAATCACTTCAGCTTCTCCTGCAAATCCTACCACTGAGATATAAACCGTTTCCAATGAATATGGATCTTTTTTTAATTCTCTGATGATATTGGCAATACCTTCCTGTACCTGTTCTATAGGCTCTCCTACCATAGACTCGGAGACGTCTACTAAAAAATAAATGGGCAATCTTCTCATAATGGTAAAGGCAATTTTTTTAAATAATAATAGTAAGCTCCGATGGTGGTGGAGGAAGTGGAATGTTTTCTCCTGTGTGCTGTGAATGTCCCCCTTGTGTAATGGAAGAACTTACCCATCTGAAGAAAGAAGAAAGGGTAATAGCATCTGTAGTATCCAGTTTTACGACGTGATCTGTAAGTTCCTTAAGGAATTTTTCATCTGCTTTAGGTCCTGCTGCACATCCTACAATGGCTCCAAATTCAAGTCCTCTGATCACAGGGATCATCTGTCTGTATTTCTGAATATCCGAAGGCTTCCCATCCGTAAAGATAAAAAGCAGCGGCTGCCAGTCTCCTTTTGCATCAGCGGATTCTTTCACAAGCTCTTTCCTGACAAGCTCTGACACCATTTCCAATGCTGCTCCCGTATGAGTGGGGCCGCTATCCGGACAGGTAATTTCCATTGGATAGAAACTGGCAAGGTCTATCAATGGTACAGTATTTTTAACTTCTCTATCGAAGGTAATGACACTTAGATGCAGACTGTCCATTGCCTGCGGATCTGCACGAAGCATACTGATCAATCCATTGAATCCGTTATTGAGTGCCTGAATTGGTTCTCCGTTCATAGAACCGGAAGTGTCTAATAAAAAGTAGGCTAATAATCTTCTGGTCATTTTATAAGGCAGGTATTAATTCTGAAGCCGGCGGAGGAAGTCGAAGACTTTCAAGCCGGCTTATAGTATATTATATAGAAATGTAAAATCTAATTAGAATAAGAGTACTGCTGTCTCAGAATATCGATAAAATTATCTGTATTATGGGGTTCTCCAATGGCACGGAATTTCCAGTCACCATTATGACGATACGCTTCAGCAAAAACCATTGCACACATTCCGTTCATACTTGAATCTCCGGAAAGACTGTATTTTGTAATTTCTTTTCCTTTAGCATCCACAGCACGGATAAATGCATTTTCAATCATTCCAAAATGCTGATTGTTGCTTCTCCCCTGATAAATGGTAACAACAAATACAATTTTCTGATAGCTCTGATCCAGCTGATCCAGTTTTACAATGATCTGCTCATCATCTCCATCTCCCGCACCGGTTCTGTTATCTCCCGTCAGCCATATGTTTCCACTCGGATGCTGCATAGAATTGAAGAAAACAACATCTCCCTGATAAAGCCCCATCTGTCTTCCGTCATTCGTCTGTACTGTTCTTCCAAGATTAGCCACTTTCCCGTTACCATCTAAAAGAAAAGCGATAGCATCAAGATCATACTCAGCTTCTTTATTGAATATTTTACCAAAGAAACCTCCTTGCTTTCTTACGTCCCATCCCAAGCCAATCGTCACCTTTGAAAGATCATACACACTTTCTCCACTGTCATTCTTTCTTAGATCTATCGTTTGCCCTTTCTGTAAATTAATTGCCATATCTGTCGTTTTGTGTTATTTGATTTTTATTTGATGATTTGCCCTTTATAGTATTTCTCAAGGAAGAAGCCCAGATCTGCTCTATACCCTATTCCTGAAGCTTCAAATTTCCAGCTTCCGTTTCTTTTATAAAGTCTTCCGAACTCAACTCCTGTTTCAATAGAGAAATCTTCATCCAGTTCATATTTTGCAATTTCCTGGTTTGAATTATTATCCACGACCCTGATATAAGAGTTTCTTACCTGTCCGAAATTCTGTCTTCTTCTTTCGAAATCTTCTATAGTGACCACAAAAAGAATTTCTTCTACTCTTGAATCTACTTTCTCAAGATCGACAACAATAGCCTCATCATCATCTCCATCGCTATTTTTACCATTAGGATCATCCCCGGTATGACTTAAAGCTCCATCCGGAGAATGAAGGTTATTATAAAAAACAAAATACTCTTCGCTTACTAATTTTCTGTCAGCATCGATCATGATTGCAGAAGCATCTAAATCGAAGTCATAACCGGTTCCTTCATTAGGGTCCCAACCTAATCCAATCGTCATTTTCGTCAATCCTATATCGATCTTCTGCCCTTTCTGTAGATTAATTGCCATAGTGTTTTATATTATGATTTATTTTTTGCATTAAGATAGATTTGATTTACGAACTGACCAAATTTATTTCATGAAAAATCATCAAAATACTTCCATTCAGGCTATTTTCTCTTAAGTTTCTAAATTTCCAGTCTTACTGTTCAAAGTTTATTAATGACATCATTGCAGACCGCAGTATACCATAAAAAAGGCTCAATTAAAAAATTGAACCTGATATTTTACAAAATGTATTGTATTAATTTTTAAAATCCTTCTCTGAAGCGGCAATATTTCTTGCTTTCGCCAGCATAGGTATAGAAATCAATCCCATCACAAGCATAATAACAATCTGTAACGGCAGAGAAATAAAGGAATAAGTAAGCCCCATTTCACCACCCAGGTCAGCATTTTTCCCTACCGAAATAAATAGTGCCATAAAACCAAACTTCATTGCCAGGTTATACGCGCCGATTCCTCCACTGGCAGGAATAATCATTCCCAATGTCCCCACAACAATAATGAAGAAACCGTCAGCAGCGCTGAAGCCCGATGTTTCAGGAAGCGCAAAACAGACAAGATAAGCTGCTAGATAATAGCAAACCCAGATTCCTAATGTATAAATGATGAATTTTCCTTTTTCTCTTAGTTTAAAGATAGAAGTGAGCCCCTGAAGAATTCCTTTTCCAAAATTGATAAGTTTCTCTTTTTTATATTTATAAAGAAGGCCTAACCCAATTAAAACCAATATCGCAATAGCAATTTTAACGCATAAATAAAATGAATCAAAATCACTTACTCCCAATTTCATCATTTGCTCTTCAAAAAAGTTAGGAACAAATTCTTCTTTCTCGTCCTTCTTATCCATTACAAAATGATAAAAAGCAAGTATTGCATTAAATTTAAAAATCACTGTTAGAAGTAAAAATCCCATCATACATACAAGATCTACCACTCTTTCCAGAATAATTGTCCCAAAAGATTTATCTACCGGCACTTTTTCCACTCCATATAAAGCAGTAGCTCTCGCCAGCTCACCACTTCTGGGAATGGTAAGGTTCATCAGGTACCCAAATGATATGGACCAAAGAGAATTGGAATTTGAAATACGATGTCCCATTGGTTCCAGCATCAGGTTCCAGCGAATTGCTCTGAACCAGTAAGCAAGGAGCCCAAATACAGAAGCAAACAATACCCAAAGATAATTAGCCTTAGCCAGTGACTGGCTGATCACTTTAAAATCGAGCCCCCTTAAGGCCAGCCATAAAAAAAAGCCTGCAAAAGCAAGCGATATTACTATTGTAAGTATTGATTTTAATGGACTTTTTGATGTTTTCTCCATGTACTAAGTAAGAAGATTTGTTTTTTCGTCCGGGAAAACTATTTTCGGCTGGAAATCTTTTGCTTCCTCCGGAGTCATCTGTGCATACGCAATGATGATGATGATATCATCCCGTTGTACTTTTCTAGCAGCAGGCCCATTCAGACACACTTCCCCCGATTTTCTTTTCCCTTTGATAACGTAGGTATCAAAACGCTCTCCGTTATTTACATTCACAATATAGACCCTTTCTCCCACTACCAATCCGGCAGCTTCAATAAGATCTTCATCTATTGTTATACTTCCTATATAATTAAGGTCAGAGGCTGTAACTCTCACCCTGTGGATTTTAGACTTGAAAACTTCTATTAACATGGTGCAAATTTATTAATAAAAATTAATAAATCAGGTCTTTGTTAGTATTAAAAAACTCCCACCAACACAGGTGTTTAATTTCACAAAACATAAAGAATTTTAATTTTGCTTATAAACTTAATAATCATATGCTTAAAAATATCAATACTTTATATCCAATTTAGGATTTAATAAATACAGTAAATAATATTAAGTTTTTGCTAAAGTCAATAAACATAAGCATTTGGCATGATTTTAGTAACGCGTAACGTAGGTTTTTCGTGAAAACACGAATTATCATATTTTAACTATTTTCAGCGAAAAGCAAAAAAATTATATAAGTTTTAATAAAAAAATTGCACAATTAGAAAATAGTATTATATTTGCTATAATTACGAACTAACTTTAATATTAAAAATTATGAACAAGTCTGAATTAATCGACGCAATCGCAAAAGATGCAGGTATCACTAAAGTTGCAGCAAAAGCCGCTTTAGAATCTTTCATTGGTAACGTAACTACTACTCTAAAGAAAAAAGACGGTAAAGTGTCTTTAGTAGGTTTCGGTACTTTCTCAGTAGCAGAGAGAGCAGCTAGACAAGGTATCAACCCTGCAACTAAGAAACCAATCAAAATTGCGGCTAAAAAAGTTGCTAAATTTAAAGCTGGAGCTGATTTATCTAATGCAGTTTCTGGAGTTAAGAAAAAATAATCATTCAGATTACGAAAATTCAAGGGCTGTTTCTACGAAACGGCCTTTTTTATGCAAAAATTTTAAATCTTTAATCCCAATAAGGATATTTTAAATATTAATTTCAGCTAAGATCACTACAGAACAACAGATTCGATTTACACACTCTATATTCAACCTTCAAGGCAAACTCATAAAATAAAGGTTTAAATCCAACCCTTATAAAAACTAAAATAGTAAGAGAATCTAAGTTTTCGGCTAAAGCTTTTTTGTCTGGAACATAAAATAAACAAAAAAACAAAGCGAGCTAAAAGCCCGCTTCTAATAGTCTTTACTATTTATGTTATAGAAATAAATCTTTAGTAAACAGATGCTAAAAATAACTTTCAGCACTCCATTTTCAACTTGAACTAAAAAAGATTAGGGTGCCAGTCTGGAAACCTCCCAATCGAGCCCATTTAGCCGGTAAATGATCCGATCATGAAGACGGTTGGGTCTTCCCTGCCAAAATTCAATTTCGTAGGGTTTTGCCAGGTATCCACCCCAATTGGCAGGCCTTGGTATCTCACTGTTTTCGTATTCTTTTTCCAGCTCTTTTAATTTTTGCTCCAAAAACTCTCTGTTAGGGATCTCCTGACTTTGCGGAGAAACGACCGCTCCCAACTGGCTGCCTTTTGGTCTTGAGTGAAAATATCCGTCACTTAGATTTTCAGCTATTTTTTCCAGATCAGCTTTGATAATAATCTGCCTTTCCAGGTTGGGCCAGAAAAAATGCAGACAGGCTTTATGGTGGTTTTCTATTGCCTTTCCTTTTTTGCTGTCGTAGTTCGTATAAAAAATAAATCCTTCATGGGTATATGCTTTAAGCAGTACCATTCTGGTCCGTGGACAACCGTCATCTTCCAGAGTAGAAACAGCCATAGCATTAGCTTCCGAGATCATCGGACTCTCACTTGCCTCCAAAAACCAGTCTCTGAATTGCTCAATTGGATTTTGTTTTATCTCACTTTCAATAAGTTGGGATTTCTCGTACACTTTTCTTTTGTCGTGCAGGTTTTCCATAAATATTTTTTATTAAATTTGAGTATGAATCACTCATACAAAGGTAAAATATTAATCTCGACGCCTGACATTTCCGGTGATATTTTTTCCAGATCGGTCGTATTAGTTATTGAACATAATGAAAGCGGTGCATTTGGTTTGATATTAAATAAAAAGAATAGCCAGATGAGTAGTAAATTCAAAGACTTTTTTGATTTTAAAATCGAAGTATACGATGGAGGGCCTGTAGAAAACGACAAGGTATTCTTTATTGTAAAGGGTCCAAAGGTTACCGAAATTTATACAGATATTGCCGATGAGTATTATCTTACAGAAGACATTGAAAACATCATTAATGCTGTTCTGAGCAGTGAGCTGGATATTCAGAACATAAAAATATTTTCAGGGTATTCCGGGTGGTCTCCCAATCAACTGGATACAGAGGTTCAAAAGAAAATGTGGACGGTAGTAGATGTTTACAATCTGGATTATACACTTCCAAACGATCAGACGCTTTGGAAATCAATAATGCAGAATCTGGGTGGAGAATTTCTTCTTTGGGCTAATTCTCCTGAGGATATTTCTCTGAATTAGAAGCCTTTTTGTCAGGATTGATACAATTAACAAACTTTAAGATTTTGTTAACCAATTTTAAAGAAAGTTTTTCCGTTCTTTGGAAAACCAAAACCACTGATATGAAAGGTATTAGACTTTTTGCTTTATCTATTTTTTCTACTGCGTTTTTATCATTTACTCCTCTGAACAAAAAGTATATTGTCATAGATGCTGGTCACGGCGGAAATGATAATGGAGCTGTATATGGTCATGTTACCGAAAAGGAAATTTCATTAAGCATTGCTAAAGAAATTCAAAAGTTTAATGAAAGTCAGGATAAGTATGAAGTGGTTTTAACCAGAGACACGGACATATTCCCTATTCTGTCAGCTAGAACGGCTCAAATTAACAAGCTTAATCCTGAAATGGTCATCTCACTCCATGTGAACAGTTCGGCTCAAAAAGACACCCCTAATAATGGGTGTGAAGTATATGTTCAAAACTCTGAGGTTTCAAAAGAACTTGCCGGAAAGATTTATAAAAAATTCAATGCCCATAAAATAGAGGAAAGTAATTTTCATATTTTAAGAGAGACAAAAGCACCTGCTGTATTGGTAGAACTTGGATTCATCAATAATACAAAAGACAGGGAGTTTCTTACCAGTGAAAAAGGGCAAAAAGAAATCGCACAGAAATTCATTGAAGTAATCAACGAATATAAATAAAGAAACAATTTCTGATTTAATCAGAATAAAACCCGGTAAAGGACTTTTGGAACTTTGTTGTTTACCGGGTTTGTCAATTTTATGAATTAAAGCTGTTTTTCCAGCTTTCTACCAGTTCTAAAAAACGGGAGTTTTCAAAAGTTTTATTTCTTATTTTTCCTACGGAAAATATTCCTTTCTCATCTGAAATCATTAAAATTTCTTCGGCTTTCTGAGATTCAAAAGCAATTATTTCGTGCTCCTGAATATCAGCAAGATTGTTCTTATGTAAAAAAGTAACAAAATTTTCCATTAAGGGAGAGATATAAGCCCCTTCAGTCTGTTTTGGAACTTTAATCACATTGCCTTCCAGAAAAAGAAGATTCCCCGTGGTTGTACGTGCAATCCTTTTATTGGGATTCAAAAGGATTACATCATCTAGGTCATTTTCCTGCGCATAGATTCCTCCGTAGATATTCTCCGGACAATGTACTCTGAGGTTGCTTAAAAGATTATTGTTTACATTAATCTCTTTAATAAGATCAAGTTCCTGCGGTCTCTGATGAACTGCCAACACATCATCCATTTCCACAACTTCATAAAAGTAGGAAATAGTGGATTTTGCCAATGTCAGTCCGTCATTATTCCTAAACACCTGGAAATTGATAATGCCATCCTTCACTCCTTCACCATCAATAATATCTTTTTGAAACAGCAGCTGGAAAAACTCCAGTGTATAAGTCAAAGGAATATTCATTCTCATCTTTCTCATGGAAGCCATCAGGAAAAAATAGCACTCTTCATCCATGATCAATCTACCATTTTTCACAAAGAAAGAAACCTTCACCGAGTCTCCGAAAAGAAAGGCTCTATTCTTTACATTTAATTCGTCTGATGTAAAATATCGATTTTTCAATTTTTGATGTGATTTATTTATAAAAAAATAATGAACGATAAATCGTTCATCAGTTTTATCATTTAATACAGTCCGGCCTTATGCAGCACCCAATTTTATTCTTAGGTTTTCAATAAGATTTTCCCAATACATTGCGTTTTCTTCTTCATCTCCTTCTTCACAGAAATCTGTAATATTCAGAGCTAAATCTTCTGTAATATCATCTATTGTGATAGTCATTTCAAAGAAATTTTTCGTTCCTTCATCTTCTTCCCATCTAAAACGCACGAAACCTTCAGGCTTATATCTGATCAAAGTGGCCTTTTCAGCAGGGCCTCCACCCCAGCTAAAAAAGAAATCATCGCCTTTCTCTGTTACCTCATCCGCAAACCATTCAGACAATCCTTCTGCAGTTGCCAGATATTCGTATAAAATCTCTGATAAACAGTGCATTGGAAATTCGTAATGGACTTTATGTTTCGCCATATAATCTTTGTTTTATCGTCCCGCAATATATAAATTAATTTTTTTATTATGCAAAAAAACAATTAAATTTTTAAATGATCTGCATGATATTTATCACCGGATCCCGATCTGTATTATGTTAAGTCCAAACGTTAAAAAATGCGATGTAAAGCATAAAAAAATCTCTCCGGAACAGAGAGATTTTTTTATTAATTTTCGTTCAGTATATCAAGAATTATTTTGCATCCTTCTCTGATCTCATCCATAGATAATGTAAGAGGCGGTGAGATTCTCAGGTATTCGTTTCTATACAGCTGCCAAAAAACAACAAGCCCGTTTTCCATACATTTTTTAGCAACTTCAAGTGTATATTCAGGTGTTCCGAGATTAACGGCAAGCATCAGCCCTTTTCCATTAATATTTTTAATTTTGGGGTGTACCAGAAGCTCCCTGAACAGTTTTTCCTTTTCGTCTACATCGTTCATCAGTCCGCTTTCCAATACTTCTTTCAAAGTAGCATAGCTGGCCGCTGCAATCAATGGGTTTCCTCCAAAAGTGGTAATATGCCCGAGTTTTGGCGAATGTGACAGACTTTCCATAATTTCTACGGAGCTCATGAAAGCTCCCACAGGAACTCCACCTCCCATTCCTTTTCCCATCACCAGGATATTAGGTACGATTCCAAAATGCTCAAATGAGAATAGCTTTCCTGTTCTTCCAAAACCTGGCTGAATTTCGTCCAGAATCAAAAGAGCTCCTACTTCTTCACATCTCCTTTTAAGTTTGATCAGATAATCATCAGCAGGAACAAGGAATCCGGCAGCTCCCTGAATGGTTTCCAGGATGACACAGGCTGTTTTCTCTGTGATCTTATCAAAATCTTTTTCGTTATTAAATTCAATGAAAGAGACCATCGGTAATAACGGACGAAATTCTCTTTTATGGGTTTCGTTTCCTGAAACGCTCAAAGCACCATGTGTATTCCCATGATAAGAGTTTGTAAAGGAAACAATTTCTTCTCTCCCTGTATATCTCTTGGCCAATTTCAAACTTCCATCAATAGCTTCTGCTCCACTATTGACAAGGTAAGTAACTTCAAGGGGATCAGGAGTAGCTTCTGCAAGCAGTTTACACAATGCGATAGGTTTTTCCTGCGCATATTCACCATATACCATTACGTGAAGATATTTATCTGCCTGCTCTTTGATCGCATTCACGATTTTGGGATGTGAATGTCCCAGTGTATTGGCAGAAACTCCGGCTACAAAGTCGAGATATTTCTTTCCGTCTGTCCCGTAAATATAGCTTCCCTCAGCTTTTTCAACTTCAAAACCTGCTGCAAATTTTGTGGTTTGAGCCTGATATATAAAAAAATCTTTTTGCATTTCCATTGTCTCCAAAAATTTCAGCAAAGCTATAAAAGATTCATTGAACGTTAAAATTAATCCACAAAAAAGACCAGTGATATCTGGTCTTTTTTCATTATTTTCGGGTTCGTTTAGGCTTTTTAGCTTCTTCTTTAGCTCTTTCTTTTTCTACAGCTTCCTGTGCATGATCAAAGAGTTCATTATCTGCTGTATATTTCACTTCTTCGTAATTAGGACTGTCCACCAAAATATCCTGCCATTTTCTGATCCGGTCTTTGGTATTCCAGTTAAAATCAGCAAACTTTCTTCGTGCAGGTTCTATTTTACTCATGGGATAAGTATCTGCAGTAGCTCCTATACTACAAGAAATAATCTGTAAAGCTCTTTCTTCAAATAAAGCACCGATAATTCCACAGGCCGAAAGAGTAATTCCAATTCTTTCCGGTTTTTTAGTTTCCTGATCGGTATCGTCTACATAGACTATCGACTGGGCATTTCCTACGACTCTGGCTTCTTTAATATCATTTTTATCATAATATACCGTCATAAACTTCCCCTTCACCTGATTGAATTCATCTTTCAGATTCAGTGAGTCTACTTTACTGATGGCAAAAGCATTTCCAATAACTCTCAGTGAGTCTATATTTTCGTTCTTGACATTAAAATAAGCTTCTACTTTATCCCCTGTCACTTGCTTTTCTCCACTCCAAAGGATTGGCTTGGTATACATATGCATGATTCCATCTGTTTCATTAAAGGCAATAGAATCTGCTCTTCCCTGTGCATTGGATTTATAAATACGGGCTTTTTTATAGGCTCTTAAATAGCTTTTCTTTACTTTGATATCCAGAGAATCCGGTCTTTGGTAGGAAATAATCTTTTCTGCAGCAAAATAGACGGAGTCTTTCTCCATTATTTTAACAGCATAAGGATTCTTTGTCATCATTGACGAGTCTTTTTTCTCGAAAATTTCTCCGTAGCCTCCTTTAATATACCTCTTTTCCTTAGGATCATCAATGGTTACATTTCCTGTTGCTTTCCCAAAACCGGTAATCTGATTGTAATAAATATCATCTCCGGTAAGGATCTTATCGTTATAGAAAATTTTGGGGTTTTTGGTGAGAAAAGCCTCCTTCGTTTCCATTTTATAAGTTCCTTTTTCGGTGTATACTCTATTCTTAGGATTAGCCCGGTTGGTAATGGTTGAAGGTCCGGAAAAATCTGCAATCTTAGTATTCTGATTCTGTTTGATATTAGGTCCTTCTATGATGTACTGCGGAGTATCGATCTTTACGTTGCCGGTAAGGTCTACTACTCTTGTACTAAGGAAATAAGTCCCTACTTTGGCATAGGTCACATTCTGCCCGTCAGAAATCGTTCCACCAGTATTAAAGTATGCTTGACTTGCAAGTCTGTCATAATACAGAATATCTGTTTTTATAGTTTGCTTGGGGTCAGTAAGGACCACATTTTTTCTGGCAACACCTTTTTGGGTATTGGCATCATATTCCATTTCTCCTGCAGTAATTACAGATCCGTCAGTATTCTGAAGCCTTGTATTGCCGATTGCTTTTACAAAGTTTTCTTCGTTGTATAAAACAACTTCATCAGCCGTGAGTATAGACCCCTGATGCTCAATCTGCACATGACCTGTGAAATATTGATTACCATCATATTTTGCAGGGTCCTTAATGATTTGATCGGCGTTGATAATCTTCACTTTATCTTCCGGTTTCAGTGCTTGCTGCCTGGGCGGTGCAGGGGCCTGTAAATACGGATCTCTCTTCACGGGGGTTTTATCCTGCGCAAAACTTAGCGTGGAAATAAGGATAAACAGAAAAAGGATTTTTCTCATTAATTAGTCATTCTTAGTGCCATAGAAATATAGCGAATGAGAATCAATTTTTACGCCAAATGCTTCTTCAATGGCTTCTTTGATTCCTTGGATTCTTGGGTCGCAGAATTCAATAATTTCTTCAATCTCTTTGTCAGAGTCCTTTTTGTAGATCACCAGGTGATCATGCTGTTTATCAAAATAAGACTTTTCATAAGATGAAGAGGTCAGTGTTTTTTCTCCGAACTGGTGCTTACGGATTAAGCCTGCATCAAGGAAAATCTCAATAGTGTTGTAAATGGTAGCTTTAGAAACATGATATTTCTTCTGCATCATCAGAAGATACAGATCATCTACATTAAAGTGATGATCCATATTATAAATCTCTTCTAATATCGTATATCTTTCAGGTGTGTTTCTAAACCCCTTTTCTAATAAGTAGTTCCTTAGCACGTCCTTGATTAAAGCTATATTTTTTTCTTTTTGTATCGTATCCATTAAAAAAATTATCTACAAATTTATCGATTTTTATTTAAATAGATATTATGGTTAAGTACTATATGACTTAAGAGTTGTGGCGAAAGTACCCTGACTGCTCTATTTTGTTATCATATACAGTAAGCTCTGTAATAGGTGCAGACTCTACTTCAACGTTGTGTGAAGATACTCCCCAAGCCTTAAAGTCATCACTTCCGATATACTTCACAAAGTTGTAAATATTAAGGGTAATCTTTTGTTTTACAGTTAAAAGTATATCGTTGATATAGGTGTTATCTATGATCACATATTTCAGATCCGGTGGTATATCATGGGCTCTTAATGAAGGGTGACTGCTTCTTGAAGGAATAGTCCCGTCAGCCATTAAGTCTTTCAAGACCATATTAAAGTAATCATTGATTCTACGGTCTACTTTAAATCCTAAAAGGAAATTGATTTTATAAACCGTACCCGGTAAAATTTCGTCTACTGTATATCTGAAAGTATAAGGATCTTCCTGGTTTACAATACTTAAAATAAAATAATGATCTGCTCTTTTCGGCTGTTTCTTGATAATGGAATAGATAATTTTAGATTCTACTTCATCGTTTCTTTTTGCTCTGCTCAGGTACGCCAGATTGGTCGCATATTTTGGAATAGTCTCATCCAGCTTCATGTCTTTAAGAATAGATACATATTTTTCTATTTTTACAAACTGGATAAATCTTGTTTTTATTAGTCTTCCGTTATACCACGCATACATAGAAACTCCGATAGAACCTGCTAGTACAACCGTGATCCAACCACCTTCCATGAATTTGATAATATTTGCACTGAAGAAACCTAGCTCTATTGCCATATAAACTAAAGCAAAAAACAATATCAATACCTTGCTTACTCTGTGTTTTAATAACCAGAAAACCAACAGTACAGTGGTCATAAGCATGGTGACAGTAATGGAAAGTCCATATGCTGCTTCCATTTTCCCTGATTCTCTAAAGTGGAGAACTACAATAATACACAAAATCAGAAGTCCCCAATTAATTCTAGGGATATACATCTGCCCTTTAACTCCTGAAGGATAATCAATTTTTTGATTAGGCCATAAGTTAAGAGACATTGCTTCAGAGAAAATTGTAAATGAGCCTGTAATTAAGGCCTGGCTGGCAATAATTGCTGCAGCTGTTGCCAGAATTACCCCTGGTATAATCATCCATTCTTCCATAATCCCAAAGAATGGGTTTACTACTGAAAAACCAGGTTTATTATAATTGGTCAGAAGCCAAGCTCCCTGTCCAAGATAGTTTAGAATAAGCATAACTTTTACAAATGCCCAGCTTACTCTGATATTTCTGGCACCACAGTGTCCTAAATCTGAATAAAGAGCTTCTGCTCCTGTTGTACAAAGGAAAACTGCTCCAAGAATAACAATAGCACTTGGGGAGTTTGCTATAAGTTTGTAAGCATAATAAGGATTGAAAGATCTTAGAATTTCAAAATTCTCACTTAAATGCATGACTCCCAGACCACCTAATACTAAAAACCAGACCACCATAACGGGACCAAAAAACTTCCCGATAAAGCTGGTTCCAAATTGCTGTACCACAAAAATTGCAATCAGAATTCCAATTGTAATAGGGACTACAGGAGTATGTGGATTATAGATCTCAAGACCTTCAATAGCTGACATCACGGTAAGCGACGGGGTAATCACTCCATCTGCTATAAGTGCTGCCGCCCCAATAATAGCAATAAGATACAGCCATCCTTTCTTAAGGTTTCTCACGAGTGAAAACAAGGCCAAAATACCTCCCTCTCCTTTATTATCTGCCCTTAAGGCGATGATCACATATTTAATGGTAGTTTGTAAGGTAAGCGTCCAAATGATACAGGAAAGAGCCCCTTCTATGTATTCATTGAAAGGCATATTACTACCTTGTGATCTTGCATTCACAATCGCTTTCATTACGTAAAGCGGTGATGTCCCGATATCCCCAAAAACAATTCCTAGAGAGACTAAAACTCCAATAAAAGAAAGTTTCTTTATGTCAAAATGATAACCATCTTCTGTAACGTCTGCCATGTCAGCCAATTTATTTTAAACGCGCAAATTTATACTAATTTTATGACGTCAAGAATTATTCTTCATGAATATAATAAATGAAAAAACTTCCTTTCGGAAGTTTTTCTCTATAACTATTTTACGTACATCGCTTTTTTGATTTCCTCTTTTACTTTTTCAAGTTTGGGGAACCATTCTGCAAATAATGCTGCAGAATAAGGTGCAGGTGCATCAGGAGTTGTAATTCTCTTGATAGGCGCATCTAAATAATCAAATGCTTTCTGCTGTACCATGTAAGTAATTTCAGAAGATACAGAACCAAATGGCCAAGCTTCTTCTAAAATAACTAATCTATTTGTTTTCTTCACTGATTCTAAAACAGTATCAAAATCAAGTGGACGAATTGTTCTAAGATCAATAACTTCTACAGAAATTCCTTCTTTAGCCATATCTTCAGCAGCCTGAATAGCCAGCTTCATGATTTTACCGAAAGAAACCAAAGTAACATCTGTACCTTCTCTCTTTATTTCTGCTTTTCCTATTGGTAAGTAATATTCTTCCTCAGGGATTTCCATTTTATCTCCATACATCTGCTCAGACTCCATGAAGATAACCGGATCATTATCCTGAATTGCTGTTTTCAATAATCCTTTTGCATCATAAGGGTTGGAAGGAACAACTACTTTTAATCCAGGACAGTTTGCGAACCAGCTTTCAAATGCCTGAGAGTGTGTAGCTCCCAATTGTCCTGCTGAAGCAGTAGGACCACGGAAAACGATTGGACAGTTCCACTGACCTCCACTCATCTGACGGATTTTTGCTGCATTATTGATAATCTGATCAATTCCTACTAAAGCGAAATTGAATGTCATATACTCTACAATTGGTCTGTTACCGTTCATCGCAGAACCCACAGCAATACCTGTAAAACCAAGCTCAGCAATAGGGGTATCGATCACTCTTTTAGAACCAAATTCATCCAACATTCCTTTTGAAGCTTTATATGCACCATTGTATTCTGCAACTTCCTCCCCCATTAAAAAGATGGATTCGTCTTTACGCATTTCCTCGCTCATTGCCTGTGCAATTACCTCACGAAAAGTATATTCTGCCATATTTATTTGAAAAATTTAGACTACAAAAATAGTGTTTTTTTATTATACACATCATAAAAAGGCTTTTCATTTGAAGGAGAAGTTTCAATATTAATAATATTTCAAACATGAATATTTTGTGAATGAGAAAACCGGAAGCCAGAAGAAGGAATCTAACGAAGCATAAATAAACGCTAAAATCCATTTCCATTAAATTATTAATTTTCTTCCTGACTCTTCAACTCTTTATAATTTTTTCTGAGATCGTGCAAAATTTTTCCATAGGTCTTTTTATATATTAAATACAGAAGAGACAATCCTATGACAAGAAAAATCCCAAAGACAATATAATTCCCTATTACAGGGTGAAGTTGCCCGGGGTCAGCAGGTGCTGCATTCATGTGGTGTCTTGTATTCCATCCATCTGTAAATCCGGCCATAAAATCTCTTGTATTATGATCAAAATGAATGATCCCATCAATGGCAGCTAAAAACAAAGAAAGTCCTGCATACCCTAAAATTAGCGTTCTCAGATTCAAAATATTTTTCATCAGACCGATGCTATCCTGTGCGGTTTTCATTTTGCGGAACAAGATGATTATAATTCCTGTAAAAACTAAAAACATTCCTACTCTTTCGAAAAGAAACTGTTTGTTCAGATACCCATACAAAGTCCATAAGATTACTTCAAGTATTCCGATCAGTAATAAGGTTTTTGTGATGGAAACCGATTGGTATCGTATCATTGTATAAATTTCTTTTTCGGAATATTCTTTGAAATCATCTGATTCCTTATTCCAGTCCTTCTTCAGTAATTCTAATTCTTCCATATTATTTTGTGCTTATTTGGGCTTTTAAATTATTTTTTGCTCTGTTCATCTTTACTCTAGCATTTCCTTCTGTTATTCCGAGAATCTCCCCTATTTCTTTGTAAGGTTTATCTTCCAAATACATCATGATGAGCGCTTTTTCTATGTCAGACATTTCGTAGATGGCTTTATACATTCTTTTAAGCTTATACTCATCCTCTTCATAAGCTTCATATTCTATTGTAAGAGAAATCCTGTCAAATTCTACCGTCTGCATTGCTTTTCTTCTGGGATTTCTGAATAATGTAATAGCAGTATTCAATGCTACACGGTACATCCATGTAGAAAATTTAGCTTGTCCTTTAAATCCCGGAAAAGATTTCCATAACTGAATGGTGATCTCCTGAAAAAGATCTTCATGATCTTCAGCATTATCGGTATATATTTTACATATTTTGTGAATAAGTCTTTGATTGGGCTTAAAAAACTCCACAAATTTCTTCTCTTGTTCTATGCTCATATTACATAAGTGGGGAGATTTTATTTTCGTTACAATATTTTTCAAAAAAACGGCATCTCATTTCTGAAATGCCGTTTTAAAATTCTATTTAAACTTAGATTAATTAACTCTATCCCACACTTGGGTTCTTCCCAATAAAGACAGTCCTAAGTAGCCTCTTACATTTAGCTTATCTCCGCTTCTGGTAATGGTACATTTATACGTTTTTCCTGTTTTAGGGTCTGTAATGGTTCCCCCTGTGAACTCATCTTTCTCCTTGGTAAGCCCTCTGATGATTTCCAAACCTAAAATTGGTTTTCCTTTTCTGTCATCCTTACAAACTGTACAATTCGGATCAGCCGGCTTTATCAGTAATTGAGAAACTTTCCCATAATATTTCCCGTCCGATTTTTTAAAAATCTCCACAATAGATTTTGCCTGTTTTGTTTCATCATCTATTGTTTTCCACTTCCCTTCGATCTGTGCAAACGTAAGCACACTAAATAGGGACAGCGCGAATGTTAACAATATTTTTTTCATATTTCTTATAGTTTTAATTTTAATATAATATTCTTTCCTACGTATTGATAAAAATATAAATTAATTTTCAACAAACAAAAACTTTTATTATACAAAGCATAAAGTGAAGAATATTTAGGAAATAAAAAAATGAAATCTTTTGTTATTTCATTTTTTTATTTTTTTGGCTTAGTTAGCTTTAATTTAATTTCCTGTTGATCACTCTGTGCATATAGTCCTGATACCAAGCCTTTGCCGTCTGCTTGCCTTTTTCTACTTCAGGCGTTTTAAGTTGATTAATCAGATTCTTTTCGAGGCCAAGATCTGCCTGATCATATACTCCGATGACCTCTTTACCATCAAAACGGTAAATATAGTTTCCGATCATAAACTGTTCTGTGCTTCCATCTGAGTTAACAACGATAAAAGGGTATTTTTTATCGCTCACCAGACTTCTTCCCCAGCTTCTGATAGGTTTGTTGTACCCGACAAGATCGGCCAATGTAGGGTAGATATCTATCTGTTGTGCTATTTCAGGATTCACTCCTTTAAGCTGATAGGCAGGGTTGGGAGAATAGAAAATCAATGGAACGGCAAATCTGTTCATTGCTTTTTCATATTCAGGATAGTATATCTGATTCGTATGATCGCCTGTAAATACAAAGATTGTATTGTTAAACCAAGGCTGCTTTTTAGCCGTTTCAAAATATTTTTTGATCGCATAATCCGTGTACTGGATAGGCTCATGCATTTCTATTTTCCCTTTTTTAAATTTCCCGGAATATTTCTCCGGAATTTTAAATGGATGATGTGAAGAAGCTGTAAACACTGTTGTCATAAAAGGCTGCTTCTTTCCTACGTTTTTCGCAAAATACTGAAGAAACGGTTCGTCCCAGATCGCCCACATCCCGTCAAAATCCTCATCATGATTGTATTCTGTCTTTCCGAAATAATGTTTGAAACCTAAGATATTTCCAAAGCCAAGGAATCCCATAGAACCATTGGGTGCGCCATGATAAAAAGAAGTATCATACCCCAGATCATTACAAACAGAAACTATAGACTGGATTTTCTGATTAGAATAAGGAGATCCGGTAAATGCATCTGTAAGACTGGGAATCCCGGCCAACACACTGCTCATTCCATGAATAGACTGTCTCCCATTCGCAAAAGCATTTGGAAAAATAAGACTCTGACCCGCCAGACTATCCATAAACGGAGTATAGGAAACGTAATCTTTAATATTTTTATCTTTATTGAAAGCCCCGGAATATTCTCTACCGAAAGATTCTACAATGAAAATAACGATATTGGGACGGTTTTCAACTTTTCTGTCATAGACTTTATAAGGCTGTACATTTTCATTAATAAATTTTTCATCTACAAAGTGTACTTCTTTAAAATTATTGGTATTCAAAGTCCTGAAAAAAGAAAACGTACTGTTAAGAACAATATTTCCCTGAAGCGGATTTTCTACAAAACGGGTAGCATCCACCATATTAATAGGTCTTGTGCTATGCTTAAAATCCCCACGGATCCCCCCACAACCAATACCACTGTTATACATAAGGTAAGTATAGAGTAAAGAAAATAAGGAAGTAATTTAGAAGGGTTTGTTTCGTGTACTTTTACTTTTTTATAAAGGAAAACCCATATAATCATCAAAACAATATACCAAACCAGAACAAATGGATGTTGCCCGATAGAGATCATTAATGTTTTAGACACATTGGATTCATGTTCTGCCACCTGAAATACTGCTGAAGTAAGTCTTGCCTGTGAGAATTTATAGTAAATAAAATCTCCGAAATTCATAGCATATGCAAGTCCATTGGTGATAAAATAAACCCAGAAAAGAATTTTCTGATATCCTTTCTTCGTATTCACTACCAAAGGCAGAAGACTGAGAAGAATAAACAATGAATTGACATATAAAATAGCCGTCGTATCGAAAGCCGTACCATGATAAGCAAGCTTTATATAGTCTGTAACAGAATCAACTTTTATCAGATCTTTATTAAAATACCAGAATAAAAGCCTCGAAATCTGATAAAAAACATATACTAAAAAAATCCTGTACAACAATGCCAGAACTTCCTGTTTTCTAAATCCTTTTAAAAATTTCATATGGCAAATTTACATCAAAATCATTTTAATACATTTTTTAGTTCAGATTATTTCGAGTTAGAATTTTTAAAAACTGTAATTTTGTGGTTATGGATTTTATAAAAAATAATCTGGCCAATGCCTTGACCCTTGCTAATTTATTTGCAGGATGTGTGGGTGCAATACACCTTATTTTAGGAGATTATCAGACTACGGCGATCTGCCTTGTTCTGTCTTCTGTCTTTGATTTTTTTGACGGTTTTGTAGCCAGAGCTTTAAAATCAAATTCCAACCTTGGGCTTCAGCTTGATTCTCTTGCTGATATGGTGAGCTTCGGATTAATTCCCGGACTTGTCATGTACAAAGCACTTGAACCATTTGGCAGTGACTTATCAGGACTTCATCTTCCGTTTGAAATTAAATATTTCGGGTTAGTAGTGACTACATTCTCTTGTTTAAGACTCGCAATTTTTAACCTTGATGAGGAACAGCGTTATTATTTTAAAGGACTGAATACACCTACCAATACAGTTCTTCTTTTCGGATTGTATTATGCTTTCAAAGAAACCGGAGCCTTCAGCTTTTTATTTGACAGCGAATTGCTGCTGATTCTGCTTACTATTATTACCTCATGGCTTCTGATCAGCCCTGTCAAAATGATGGCAATGAAGTTTAAATCCAAGCAATTAAAAGACAATTATCCAAAAATAGTACTGCTTGTTGGCGGTATTGCCATTCTTGCTCTATTTCAGATTGTAGGAATTCCGATGCTTGTTATTTATTATATATTCGTATCAATGATATTTCAGGGACAGTTGAAATAGAAATTATATAAACTCTTCAGAGATATTGGTGAATGCATTATCTCATTTTTCGAATAAACACATTTTCAAATTATTAATTATCAACATGAATTTAAAACTCTATAAACCACTTTGTATTTTCGATCTTGAAACAACCGGAACAAACATCGGAAAAGACAGAATTGTTGAAATCTGTATTTTAAAGGTAAATCCTGATGCTTCCAGAGAAAGCAAGACATGGCGTATCAATCCTGAAATGTCTATTCCCAAAGAAAGCAGTGAGATCCACGGAATTTATGATGAAGATGTAAAAGATGCTCCTACTTTCAGGGATATTGCCTCTAAGGTAATGGATATGATTTCGGGAAGTGATCTTGGTGGTTTTAATTCCAACAGATTTGATGTTCCGCTTTTAGCTGAAGAACTTTTAAGAGTAGGAATGGATTTTGATCTAAGTAAGTTCAGATTGGTGGATGCGCAAACTATTTTCCATAAGAAAGAGCCTAGAAATCTTGGGGCCGCTTATCAGTTTTATTGTGGAAAAACATTGGAAAATGCACATTCAGCAGAAGCTGATGTAATGGCAACGTTTGAAGTACTGGATGCACAGGTAGGAAAATATGAAGATATTCCTAACGAAATTGCGCCATTAAGTGAGTTCACTTTCCATAATAAAAATGCTGACCTTGCAGGATTTATCGGGTATAATGATAAAATGGAAGAGGTTTTCAATTTTGGAAAGTATAAAGGTCAGGGGGTAAAAGCGGTATTCCAAAAAGATTTGGGTTACTTCGGGTGGCTTCAGAATGCTGATTTCCCTTTGTACACGAAGAAAGTATTTACAAAGATTCAATTGACCGGTAAATTTTAAAAGATGTCTGAACTGATTCGTTTTAAGTTTTATGAAACTGCCCTTGAAGCCAACAGGGACAAACAGATATTGGCTGAAAACGGAATCAACAGCTTTATTGCCAATGAACAGCTGATCCAGTCTGACTGGCTGCTTTCGCAAGCTGTAGGAGGAATTCAGCTGCAGGTTTTTGAGGAGGATGTGGAAAAAGCCAATCTGGCCCTCCAGAACTATAAAGACAATGAGCAATATTCATTGGAAGTGGAACACACCATTGAGGATCCGGAGTTTGATTTTGTATGCCCGAAATGTGGTTCCAATCATATTTACAGGGATGACAAAGCTACCAGTTTCTTTGGTATTTCATTTCTGACGAGTCATAAGTTTATCTGCTATTATTGCGGAAATGAATTTAATCATTCATAAACGTTAAGGTCCTTTTGGATGACTGGGTCTAAGAAATTTTAAGAATTATGACTTCAACCCCAGCCCCGATTGCAGCGGCATCCTTTTGTGCAACGCAGTGGAACAAAAGATATAGCGGAAAGCGGGAAATAGCTTCAAAAAAAGTAATTAAATTTGCAAGATTCGTTTGTTTCTTGCCATGATATAAATAAGAAATATGAAAATAATCTGTATAGGACGAAACTACAGTGAGCACGCAAAAGAATTAGGAAATGAAATTCCTGAAAATCCTGTTATTTTCATGAAACCGGACACAGCGGTTTTAAAAGGGAATGATTTTTATATTCCGGAATTTTCAAATGACATCCACTATGAACTGGAAGTAGTATTGAAAGTATCAAAAGGAGGAAAGTATATTCAGAAAGACACAGCTCATAAGCATTATGAGGAGCTTAGTCTGGGAATAGATTTCACCGCAAGAGATCTGCAGAGTGAGCTGAAATCAAAAGGGCTTCCATGGGAACTTGCCAAAGGCTTTGACGGCTCTGCGGTTGTAGGCAATTTCTTTAAAAAAGAAAACTACAATGCTGAAAATATTCATTTTTCATTGTTGAAAAACAAAGAAAAGGTACAGGATGGCAATACAAAAGATATGTTATTTCATTTCGATGACATCATCGCATTTGCTTCTCAGTATTTCACACTAAGAGTAGGTGATCTTATTTTTACAGGAACTCCAAAAGGGGTTGGAAAAGTGGAAGAAAATGACATTCTTGAAGCTTATCTTGAAGAAGAAAAAATCCTTGATGTCCGAATATTATAAGTTATTAACATAAAAGTCCAACAATTTTTTCATATCTTTAGGTAACAAAATGAAGGTTATGATAAATATTGTGTTGCCCGTAGATTTTGGGGATAAAACAGAGCAATTGGTGGAAGGTGCCATAAAATTTGCAAAACAGCTCAACGGAAGAATTTATCTGATTCATGTAGCTCCATCAGATATCGGCTTTGCCATTGGGGATATGGGATTTCAATATTTTCCGGAAGTAGAAGCGAACGAAATCAGAGAGGAGCTGGTTCAGCTGAATAAGATTGAACAAAGAATTATCACTCATAATATAGATTGTGAACACCTGCTGAAACAGGGGCTTGCCAAAGACATTATTCTGGAGCATGCCGAAGCAAAAAATGCAGACTATATCGTCATGGGATCACACGGCAGAAGCGGAATTTATGATGTATTTGTAGGAAGCCTTACAAAAGGGATTACAAAGAGTTCAAAAATCCCTGTGCTGGTATTACCCATCCACGAATAAACAAAAGAAAATTTTAATCGTTAGTAATAAAAAAGCCGATCAAATAAATTATTTGATCGGCTTTTTACTATATAACCAATTAATTAACCTTCTTTTTTATAGATTTTCGGATCATAGTAAGGGTTCTTACCTTCCGTAGGAGAATAATAGTCTTTATCTTTGTCTCCACCTAGTTTTGCCACTAATACGTAGCACCAGTATGTAAACAATACACAACAAACGGTAAATAGAATCCAGTTTAACACATTTCCAAAGGTATCATAGAAACCAAAAGACCATTTGAAAACTTTGCTTAAGAATAGAAAGAAAGACGTCATTATTTTCCTTTTTTAAATTAACTTTGTACAAATTTATAAAAAATGTTTAAATTACTTTCAAAAGAAAGCAATATTTTTTCAATTCCTGTTTATATTGGTTTTCTTCTATTAGTAGTAATAATATTTAACATACTGAATTTCAACACTTATGAAGCAATTATTGCCGGAATTACTTTTCTGGGAATTGCTTTGGGATATTTTGGTTTTCACAGTATTGCACTTAATTATCAGACGCATCTGCCCTTATTCTTATATTCTTTTTTCATTTTTGGGCTTTATCCCGGGAATCTTGATATAGGAATCGCGGTTTCGCTGCTTACGAATTCCTTTCTTATGCTTCTCCTGACCAGTGCAGATGAAGACATCAGAAAAAAATCTTATGTACTGGTTGGAGCCATTGTTGCGCTGAATTTTATTTTCCTGCCCACTACATGGCCCATGGCTGTTTTTGTGATCATTCACGTGATTGCTACTTCTGCCAAAATAGGTTTGAATATTTTCAGATTTCTTTTGGGTATTGTAATGATTACATTCAGTTATTTTTCTGTGATGTACTTCGTTCAGTTCACCTCATGGAATATAGATTACTTCCCATTTGGGAAAATAAAGCCAATCACTGATTATACAGAATTGCTTCCTCTGATCCCTGTGACACTGATGCTTATTTATGCAGTATATGACCACTTTTCGAACTATAACAAAAAAAGCCCGATAAGCAGATATAAATATACTTTCCTGCTTGTTTTCTCTTTAGCTCAGCTTGTTACCATCATCCTGTATATGAATACTACTTATGAATATTTGCTGCTTCTGGCATTTCCTTCAAGTATTATTCTGAGCAGAATGATGAGATTTTTACCGAAATACTGGATGCAGGAGGTAAGCTTATGGCTTATAATTATTAGTTTACTGACCTTTAAAGCAGGTACAGTTTTTGATTTATTTTAAAAAATTATGATTCAGATAGACGATAAATTGATTTCTGAGGAAATTTTTTCCGAAGAATTTGTTTGCAACCTTACCAAGTGTAAAGGTGCATGTTGTGTGGAAGGAGATGTAGGAGCTCCGTTGGACAAAGACGAGCTTGAAATATTGGACAGTATTTTTGATAAAATAAAGCCTTACCTGACTAAGGAAGGTGTGAAAGCCCTTGAAGAACAGGGAACATGGACTACTGATCCACACGACGGAATGTATGTTACTCCTATGGTGGAGGACCGTGAATGTGCTTATGTAACCTTTGATGAAAAGGGAATTACAAAATGTGGCATTGAAAAAGCGTATGAAGATGGTGCTGTAGACTGGCAAAAGCCTATTTCATGCCATTTATACCCTATTCGTGTTACAGAATATTCTGCATTTACCGCTTTGAATTATCATGAATGGAATGTATGCAGTGATGCCTGTACACTAGGGAAAGAACTTCAGGTTCCTGTTTATAAGTTTTTGAAAACTCCGCTGACCAGAAAATACGGAGAAGATTTCTATGCCGTTCTAAGCGAAGCTGCTGATGAGTGGAAAAAAGAATATGGTTCTTAGAAAATATAAAAACCGCAGATGGATCTGCGGTTTTTATATTATAGAAAAAGGATTAGTTGGCTGCTCCTGATTTTACATTGACTGCTTCAACTTTAGTTTCTTCTTTTTTAGCTTTTTCCCATCCATCTTCCGGCATCAGCATAGCCACCATTTTACCTTTAGAAAGATACTTTTTAGCAACATCCTGAAGGTCTTTTACAGTAAGCGCCTTTACTTTATCCTGATAGTTCAGAATTTCGTATTTGTCACTTCCGTCCAATTGATTTTTAACAAGGGCATTCATCCAGAACATATTATCTTTAAGTTCTGTTTTATTGTCATTGTACTCTCCTTCTTTATACTTATCCAGGTCTTTCTGTTCCGGACCTTTATCAATCAGTTTCTGAACTTCGGTAATAGCGCTTTTTGTCAGCTTCTCAGCATTTTCCGGACCACAAGGAAAACTAATGCTGAAACTGTAAGAACTGTAAGGTATTTTAACCATTCCTCCTCTTGCACCACCTCCGTAGATACCACTTTCATCTTCTCTTAGCTTTTCTATAACCTTAATGGTAGCCACTTCTCCAAGAGCGGATAAAGCCAGTGCTTCTTTTTCATTATAAGGAGCCTCTCCGGTATAGGTGATTGATACCATACTTTTAGGGTCTTTTCCTTTTTTATACACTTTCGTATAATCTCCGGTCAGAGGTCTGTATCCCGTGTCTTTGAATGTGGATGTTTTTCCTGATGAAGGAAGGCTTGCAATATATTGCAAAACTTCATTTTTAAATTTCGTCTCATCAATGTTCCCTACGAAGTAGAACTGGAAATTCCCTGCATTGGCAAACTTTTCTTTATAAATGTCATATGCTTTTTTATAATCTGTATTTGCCCAATCTTTCTCCATTGGGAAAAGACCGATGAATCTAGGATTTTTCTGATTGATGAATTTAGCATGTTCGTTTGAAAAATAAGCCTGTGGATTAGACAACAGGTTGCTCAACATTGCAGATTGCTTGTCTTTGAAAGCATTAAATGAAGCCGGATTGTAGTTTAGACTTGTAAAATAAGCATACATAAGCTCCATAGCTGTTCCTAAATCCTTCTGAGCTGTTCTGCCGGAAACACCTTCAAAAAGAGGTGTAATCATGGGGTTCACACTTACCTGCTTTCCTGCAAGATAGTTTGTAAGATCAGCTTTTGAAAAACCTCCTACCCCTGCCTCTGATAATGCAGAGAACGCAAACTGTGTTTTGTTATAGTCAGCATCCGGAATAATTGAATTTCCTCCTAAGCTTCTTGCCGTAAACACAATTTCATCATCTTTAAAATCTGTCTTTTTGAAAGTTACTTTAGCACCGTTACTCAGTGTCCAGGTGGTAGTTCCTAATTTGGCATCTGTTTCAGTTTTTGTAATTTTACCTTCAGATTTGAATGGCTTTACTAAGTTTTTGATGGCAGCTTTTTCTTCATAAGGCTTAAGGTCTGCCATCTTCACCGTTTCAAAAGTATTCAGAACCATCGCTTCTGTCGGCATCGTAACATTATCTTTCTTAGGACCCGTCATCACGATTACTCTGCTATCATCTTTCACCATTTTCTTAATGACATCATTGGTTTGTGCAAGGGTAACATTGGGAAGGAAAGATTTAGTGTCTTCATATTCCCAGGTAATTCCAGGCATAGGCTCCTGCTCCAGGAAGTTTCTTACATACTCATCCACCAGCATACCGCTTTCTGTTTTATCTCTGTTGTTATAAGATCTTTCAAGATTGGAAAGAACCTGAGATTTTGCCCTGTCTAATTCAGACTGTGTAAATCCGAATCTTTTTGCTCTTTCCACTTCTTCCAGCAGCACCTTCAATCCGTTTAGCTGATTTCCATCTTTCACCATGGCAAATCCCTGGAAAGCCTCTTTGCTTCTTGCATAAGTTCCTCCATGATACACTGATCCGAAAGTAAAAGGCGGATTAGTAGAATTGATCAGTTCTCTCAATCTGTTATTTAACATTGTCGTAGAAAGGTTTTCTACAAGACTTTGATTGTACTGCTCAACTGTTACATCCGGTTTATACGCTTCAGCATCTTTCATGATAAACTGCACCATAGAGCTGGTAGCATCAGGATCTGTTTCAATAGCTACTAATGTCTCTTTATGATTAGGTAAATCAAACGATTTTCTTTCTCTAGGATTTGAAGGGTTTTTATATTTGCTGAAGTTATCTTTGATCTTCTTTTCAACATCATCTACATTGATATCTCCTACTACCACAATTGCCATAAGATCCGGTCTGTACCAATCCTGATGGAATTTTCTGATCACGTCCGGCTTGAAGTTTTCAAGAACTTCTTTTTTACCGATTGGAAGCCTGTCGGCGTACTGAGATTTATATAAAAGTTTCGGTAGATATTTATCCATCATTCTCTTGTCTGGCCCAAGACCCAATCTTAGCTCTTCCAGTACAACTCCTCTTTCTTTATTGATCTGCTCATCAGAAAGTGTCGCATTAAATGCCCAATCTTCCATTACTTTAAGTCCGGCATCTAAATTCCCCGGTTTATCCAACGGCACAGGAAGCATATATACGGTTTCATCAAAGCTGGTATAAGCGTTAAGGTGCTGTCCGAATTTCACTCCGATAGACTGTAGAAAGTCTACAAGTTTATTATCCGGAAAATTTTTGGTTCCATTAAAGTTCATGTGCTCCATAAAGTGAGCCAATCCTCTTTGATTCTCGTCTTCCAGAATAGATCCGGCATTGATAGCCAGACGGAAATCTACTTTCTTTTCAGGTAATGTGTTTTTTTTAATATAATACTTCATACCATTGGAAAGAGTCCCGGTCCTTACAGAAGGATCCATAGGAATATTCTGTCCAAAGGTATTTGAGGACATCAAAAAGATGACCGCAAAGGAAAATAATGTTTTTTTCATGTTATCCGATTTTATTTACCTGCTAAAAGTATTAATTATTCACAAGCTGAAGAAATGTTTAAATTCATATTTGCGTTAAAATTGAGTTAAAACCACACAATAAAACAAAAAAACCGGGAAAATCCCGGTTTAAATATCATAGAAGAGTCATTCTTATTTAAAATCTGCGTCAGTTACTCCTGAATTAACAACAACTTTTGTTGTTTTAATATTCATTTTCTGCCCACCTCCTTCAGCATCTACATCTGCAGGAAACTGTATTCCGTCTACAGTCATGTAACTTTTAATCGTTGCACTTCCCTCTGCAGCTGCTGTCTTATACAAAAGTCCTGTTGCTGCATCGAAATAAAATTTACCTTTATCTGAAGCCAAAACGTTATAATCTTTTCCGTCCAGCTTTTCTACTGCCACACTTTTAAAATTAGCAGGATCAAAGGCTAAAGCATCTACAGGCTTTCCTTTTTTCAGTTCAGCCACTTTATCTGCAGGAATATCCATTTTATTTCCCATCTGGTCAAAGTATCCTTTTTCACCATCAAATAGCTGGATCATCTCTTTTCCCATTACGGACTGTACAGATTTGAATTTATTCCCTAATTTCTTAGTGGTCATTTTAATCTCCATTCCCTGCACACTTACAGTGTTATCAGTAATGATAGATTTTATGCCTTCTAATTTATCTTTTCCACCTGATGCTTTGAAGTAATTATCAATAACATCCTTAGGCGTTAGTTTTGATGTTACAGCTTCTGTTTTTGCAGATACAGCTCCTTTTTTCTGAGCAGCTGCGGGAACAGAGAATAATACAGCACAGAAAAACGGAATGATGATCTTTTTCATATGTAATAAAATTTAGGAGGTAAATATAGGAATATTGCCGGACATACATTCATAAGGTAATCATAATTGATCCTTAATGAGTGATAAATAGCTGTGAAGAAAATAGAAAATGAGGAAAAGAATATTTGTAAACCGGGAAAAAGGTTCTCAGAATAAACATAAAAAAACCGCCAAAAATGACGGTTTTCAAATATTTATATCAGTATATAATTATTTCTTAAGTTCTTCTAAAAATTCGTCGTGAGAAATTTTAGTTTCTTTTTTGGTAGCTTTTTCAAGAATTACATCTTTCAATTTAGCCATAGCAACTTCAGAAGAGATTTGTCTCACCTGCTCTTGATCTTTTAACATTTCAACAGCATATTTCTGAATTTCTTCTTCTCCTAAGTGGTGGATTCCGTAGATAGCCAATTGGTTTTTCACCAACTGCTCAGCCTGTGCCAATACATCAGCATAGTCAAGGTTGATTTCGTTATCAGTCATCAATTTACCTTCGATGATCTGGTATCTCAATTGGTTTTTCTCAGCTTCTAAGATTTCCTTAGCCTGTTCTTCAGACTGGATATTCTGATTAGAGAATACTAACCACTTCACAAGGAATGCTTCAGGAAGTTTCACTTCTTCTTTCTCAGTTACCTGCTCCAATACTTTATTCACAAAGTGAACATCAGCATTCTGCTGGAAATATTCGTCTAATTCAGTTTTTACTTTTTCTTTAAGCTCATCTTCAGACTTAATGTTTCCTTCTCCGTATACTTTGTCGAATAATTCCTGGTTAAGCTCTGCAAGGTTTAATGAATAGAAATCTTTTACTTTTACTTCTACTTCATTATGGTGCAGGTGCTCTACTTCAGCTTTACTGAATCCTAATTCTTTAGCTAATTCTTCGTCACCTGCAAGAGTTTCTTTCGTTACTTTTACAGAACCATCCATTTTCAAACCTTTTACCAATTTGAAAGCTTCTTTGTTTTCAGCGGTAACAGTTACGTTCTTTGGTTGGTGGTGGTGCTCACCTTCAGCATCTTCTTCTACAACTTGAGAAACTTCTAAAGCAATATAAGAATCTTTAGTGATTTTATCTTGAGGAACCTGCTCAGCGAAACGCTTCTGCATGTTTTCAATGCTCTTTCCGATTTCCTTGTCAGAAGCTTCTACTTTGTAATGAGGCGCCTCATATTTAGCTAAATCTATAGTGAATGCAGGCTCATATCCTACTTCGAAAGCAACTTCTAATTGATCAGCATTGTAATCCAATTCGTTTACTGGCTGAGGAACAGGCTGACCTACTAATCTTAGTTTGTTTTCATTAACATAGCCGTTTAAAGCATCAGAAACCTGTCTGTTGATTTCTTCAAAAGCAATACCTGCTTCATATTGTTTTTTAACCATACTCAAAGGCACTTTCCCTTTTCTGAATCCAGGAACTTGCGCATTTTTAGCATAATTAATCAACTGCTTCTCTACTTTTTCTTTGTAGTCAGATTTTTCCAATGTTACTGTAAGTAATGCACTTACGTCATCATGGTTTTGTGCGGTAACCTTCATTATTGATTAAAATTTTAGGTTGCAAAAATATGAATTTTTTATCAATATCACCCATTTAAACTCAACTTATAACGCCAAATGTTGTTAAATAAAAAACCACCGGAAATTCCGGTGGCCCAAACAAGATTAATTAATCCTAATTACTTAGGTTATATTTAGCTTCTGCGTCAGTTTCTCCCCCTACTACACTGCCCCACGCTGTTCCTGATTTTGCATCATTCACACTCTGAGGTGAGTGAATAAGTGTTAGTTTTAAGAATGGAGCTGTACCATCAACAGCCTTTACAACAGTCCATTTTGTTCTTAGCCCTACTCTTTTCCCATCGCTTCTCAAATCACTTCCGTCAAGTCTTTCTAATGTAATATTAGACTTTGGAAAATCAAAAATCAAAAAGTGTTCATTTTTAGCATCAATGATTTCCTGAGTAGCATCTTCATTTCCATTTCTGAATTTCGCCTGAACAGTATAGGTCTTCCCATCTTTAAGAGGAATGGTAGGGGTACCACCCGCTCCGATACTGTAATCGTAACTTTGAGTAGTTCCCGCTGCATCATCTGTTACCAACAGAACAATATTCGTAAGTTCTTCCTGCGGAAGATCATCTTCTTCAGCCGATCCATTTCTCTGGCAAGAAGTCACTACAGTAATGGTAATTAATAAAGCCGCTAATAATTTGATAATATTTTTAGTATTGAATAGTTTGTTCATTTTTAAGAATTTTAAAATTGTAAAATTTTGATTGAATAATTTTTTGAAATCTTTAGAATCTGTATCTAAAGTTTAAAATAAAGTTTCTTCCGGGCTCATCGGCAAAGTATCTCAAACGGTTCAGATACTCTCTGTATGAAGTATTGAAAAGATTATTTACAATAAGTCCTGCCGAAAGATGTTTACTGATATTGATTCCTGTTTGGATATTCCAAAGAGAAAATGCACTTGGCGGAGTACTCAAATCGATTTCTTTATCCACCAAATCACCATTTACAAAAAGTTCCAGCGGAACATTTCTGATCGGGAATCTGGTTTGTTTTAAAAACGTTTGATTTTCAACTGTGAAATAGAAGTTATTCCATTTCTCTTTTTTAAATTGTAATGCATTGGAAAAATTCGGCGGCATCATTAAAATAAGCGGTTCATTGTGGGTATCGTCCTGACCATATACATAGCTTCCTTTTCCAACATAGGTAAGATGATCTGTCAGCTTCAAATTAACATCCAGATCCACGCCGTACATTTTTGCATCAATCTGTTGGTATATCCACTCAGGAAATACTCCTCTGATAGTACCTTTTATCCCCACAGGAACTTCATTAATAAAATTTTTAGTAATGAAAAAATATGGGTTTACAGAAACATTTAATCCTCTCAGAACATTAAATTTTGAGTCTATATTTAAATTAAACTGATGTCCCTGTTCATTTTTCAACGCCATATCTCCCGTTTCAATCACTCCTGCGGAATGATGCAGACCGTCTGAAAACAGTTCAGCTACATTCGGAGATCTGCCCACTTTTGCATAGTTAAATTTCAGATCAAAATTGGCGTTAGGACGATACTCCAAACCAGCATTGAAAGAAACATTGTTATAATTAAGCTGAGGACGTGTCAAAACTCTGTTCTGATCAGTTTTTACATAAAATTGCGGATACGTATCTGCATATAATTTCTCCCAGTCACTTTTGTCATACCATTTGGTAACATCATAACGTGTGAAGTCATATCTTGCACCTGCTTCAAAATTAAATGAATGAGAAATTTTATATTTGAAAACAGAATAGGCTCCTGCAGAATATTTATCATAATTCGGGATCAGACGTCTAGCTTTTGTTGCCGGATCGGAATAATTGTTTTGAAAACCTGCATCAATTCCTGTTTCTAAAGACCATTTTTCTCTTTCTATTAAATCATTGATATTAAACTGATGGGTCATCAGCTCAAGATCCAGAGAAGGGGTATCATTCAATTCACCTCTTCTGATATCATATTCCTGTCTGTGGTTATATTGATAACTGTAGGTTGCAGAAAGTTTCCCGATATTTTCAAACCTTTTGAAGGCTGAAACTTTTGCAATATGATGCTCAACAACCTGTCGCGGATTTTCAATATCATAACTGAATTTACCGGAGTAAACGGGAGGATTCGCAGTCATTGCTCTATCATAATCTTCGGATGTTGCAACATGTGAATCTCTTAAAATTCCAATATTCTGATTAGTCAGGTAATAATCAAAGGATATTCCTCTTTCATAGGTATTATTCTGTACTGTAAAATTGAATGAAGAAAAATCCATTCCTGTATTTTTCAGATTATAATTGGGAGCACTTTGGTCACCCAGTTTCTTGATACTTCCTCCTGATTTAACTGCCCATCCGTTTTTCCAGATTTTGGCAACATCTACATCTAGTCCAAGACCTCTTCCGTTGGAAATCCCGGTAAGCGCAACTGAGCCTTTAATTGTATCTTTTTTAGGAAAAATTTCAGGTTCCAGAACTACGACACCACCAATAGCATCACTTCCGTATTTCAAAGCAGATGCTCCTTTAATGACATCAATATGCTGAAAGCTATTAATATCAACATTTGGTGCATGCTCTACTCCCCATTCCTGCTCAGCAAGACGTACTCCATTGTTGATAATACTGATACGGCTTCCATAAAGTCCATGAATTACGGGTTTTGAAATATTATTTCCTGTTTTCAGGGCTGTCACTCCTGAAATTTTAGACAGTAAATTTCCCAGATTTTCCGTAGAATTTTTCTCTATATCGGATTTACTGAGGGTTTTAACAACCAGTGAACCATTATTTTTATGATTTCCATGGATGGTTACGGTTTCAATATCCTTTATATGATGTTCAAGTGTAATTACCAGATGAACATCCTGATCAACTCCTATATTTTCAGTATAATCATTGCAATCAGGATGCTGGGCAATGAGTGTATACTTCCCTGCAGGGATTTTATCAAAAGAAAATTTACCTTTCTTATCTGTTTTGGCAGTAAAGTTTCCGATTTTAATGACCGCATTTTCCAACGCTGTTTTATCATGAAAATCCTGAACGGTTCCCTGTACAGTATAATTTTTTTGTGCACTTATAAATACTGATCCACAAAAGATCAGCAGAAGGCAATATATCAATTTCATTGTATGTAGATTGATTGCGTACCCTTTTAATCAGGTACATTTTTCGTTAAAAGTTGTTGTGATCGGTTTATAAAGTTGTAAAATGTATATTGTACGATGATGTACAATACTAAAACGTAAAATGTATTAATGACTTAGAATTGTAGTGAATTAATAATACAGCAACTGTGGTTAAACATCAATTATTGATCAGTAATCATTCAATTTTGAACATTAAACATTGAACTTTAAAGTAAACAACTTTAAACCCAATAAGAATCTATGATTATGAAATAGCGGGAGGCCCCCGAAGTTGAAATGTGAATTTGGTCTGAGACCAGATTTTCTCCTGAATTGTAATGATCTGCTTTACTTCTTGTGTATAATGTTCAAAAGTAAAACTGAAATCTTCAGGAGCTAAGGTATGTCCGGTAGCCAAAAAGTGACAGGCCAGACAGTCGCCAGCTTTCTCTTTAGTAGAGGCTTTCGTCATTGCATTTTCCGTCTTTTTAAGGTTAAATCCCTTAAAATTTTCTGAAGAATCATGATGGTGAAAGCTTTGAGAAAGCAGCGCAAGAAAGTATATCCCAAACAATAGCTTGGAGATAAAACTCTTTAAATTTCTGCTTTCTTTAAAAATCATTTTTCAAAATTATGAAAATAATTTAATTGTTAGGCTAAACTTTTATTAAATTACTTTTATGATGATATACAATAGGTAGAAATGAATTGTATATTGTTACAAAAAAGCTTCATAATTTCTGAATTATGAAGCTTTTATATTTTAGTTTAATCAAGCTGGGTTCCTAAATATTCCCACTCCTGTAAAGCTGAGTCCAACTCTTCTTTAGCTTTATTATATTTCTCTAAAGTTTCATCAGAAGGATTTTCTTTAGTAAAAGAAGCTTCCATTTCCTCTACTTTGGTTTCAAGCTCAGAAATTTTTTCTTCTACTTTCTTGATTTTATTTTGAATATTCTTCTGTTCTTTGCTGACAATATTAGAGGATTGGTTATTGCTGGCGGCAGGTTTTTCTTCTACTTTCTTAGGTTCTGCCTTTACATCATCACTGTGAAGCTTAGCTTTTTCTGCAGAAATCTCTCTAATAGTTTCCTTTTGTCTGTATTCAAGGTATTCATTGATATCTCCAAGGAATTCTTTCATTGTTCCATCACGGAATTCGTAGATTTTATCACAAAGCCCCTGTAGGAATTCTCTATCGTGCGAAATCACAATCAGAGTACCCTCAAAGTTCTGTAAAGCCAGCTTAATAATCTCCTTGGACTGAATATCCAAGTGGTTAGTAGGCTCATCCATGATCAAAGTATTGAAAGGACGAAGCAAAAGTTTACAAAGTGCAAGACGGTTTCTTTCTCCTCCGGAAAGTACTTTTGTTTTCTTAGAAACAGCATCTCCCTGAAATAAGAAAGATCCTAATAAGTCTCTTACTCTTGGTCTTGTTTCTTCTGTAGCAGCATCTTCGGCTTCTTCCAGCACTGTTTTATTAGGCGTTAATACCTCTTCCTGATTCTGAGCAAAATATCCGATGTTTACATTATGTCCAAGATTCCAGATCCCTGAATAATCTTTAATATCTCCTGCCAGAATTTTAGCCAATGTTGTTTTCCCTTGTCCATTCTGTCCTAAAAGGGCAATTCTGTCTCCTCTCTGAACGATGAAATCTACATCATCAAAAATTTGTTTTTTCCCGTATGCTTTTCCAAGGTGATCAGCTTCAAAAATTACTTTTCCGGGAACCATAGACTGTACGAAACGGATATTGAATTTTGAAACGTCTTCGTTATCGACTTCAATACGCTCTATTTTATCTAATTTCTTAATAAGTGACTGCGCAAAAGATGCTTTTGTAGCACTTGCACGGAACTTATTAATATTATCCTCCATCTGCTTGATCTCCGCGTCCTGATTCTTTTTAGCCTGAATCAGTTTTTCACGTCGATCTTCTCTCATGACAAGATATTTTGTATAGTTAGCCTTATAATCGTCAACTTTTTTATTGTTGATGTCAAAAGTACGGTTACATACAGCCGTCATGAACTGCTTATCGTGACTTACCAGAACAATTGCACCCGGATAGTCTTTCAGGAAGTTTTCCAGCCAGATGATAGATTCCATATCCAAGTGGTTGGTAGGCTCATCGAGAAGCATAATATCATTCTTCTGAAGAAGTAATTTTGCCAATTCGATTCTCATTCTCCATCCTCCTGAAAATTCATCAGTGATTTTTTGAAAATCATCTGCTTTAAAACCTAAACCAAACAGAACTTTCTCCATATCACCTTCAAGATTGTAGGCATCATGGTTCATTAAAAGGTCATTCAGCTCGGTCATTTTATTGATCAAATCCGTATACGAGTCACTTTCATAGTCCGTTCGGATTGTCATCTGATGATTAACTTCTTCAAGCTCGTTTTTCCAAGCATTAATCTGCTCGAAAGCCTGCATTGTTTCATTCCAAACAGTTCTTCCTTTCACAAAGTCAAGATCCTGTTTCAGGAAACCAATGGTAATGCTTCCTTCTTTTACAACTTCTCCTTCGTAGAAATTAATTTCTCCGGACAGCATTTTTAATAAAGTGGATTTTCCCGCTCCATTTTTTCCTACCAGCCCTACTTTATCATCCTTTTTAATGGTGAAATTGACGTTTTGAAATAAATAATTTCCCGAATGATGTAATCCTAAACTTTGAACCGAAAGCATTTTTTAAATTAAAAGTTAATAATGAGTAATGAATTTTCGGGTGCAAAAATACGGAAAAAGAAATGAATACCCCAGAAATAAAAACACTGCCCAAAACGAACATTTTTTCGAGGATCATTTTGGAACTTATTTATTACATTTTTCCCATGTAAGCTATACATCCTACATCGCCACCTCTTAGATCATTCACCATAGAACTTACTCTGTATCCCCGATGAATGAAAGTCCAATGTAACACTAATAAAACAGTACAATCTACAGTACACAACGCCAAATTTAAAATCCAGAAATCATTCCATACTGATAAACAACCGACTACCATACAGTGACAGCAATATACTACAGGCTTCGTGCTAAAAATAAAAAAGGCCATCTCCCTTTGGAGACAGCCTCTAACCTAAATTTAAAACTTAAAAAGACTAATGTCATCTATTTATTCCGTTTACCTTAATTGTCGAAAGATCTTTTAAAATAGTACGAACCCAGAGGTCGTTATTCGGGACACTGGTTCCGTAAAGAAAGTCTGCAACAAAACTGTCTTCAGGGAGATGAAGCTCTACAGACAACCTGACTTGTCCATCCTGATTTACAGTGGTACTGCTGGAAACATTTAATCCGTTATTAATGAGTTCTGCGGTAATTTCATGTTCGTTTTTGTTCCGAAAGCCACTACTATACAAACCAAAGCTTGTTGAAATATGAATATAATCTGCCAGCCTGCTATAATTATAAAGAGGTTTACTATTGACAGAAAGGTCTTTTGCATATTGTTTCAACTCTGTAGAAAAGTCTTCAAGGAAGGGGTGTTTCTTATAATTTATTTTGAAATACGCATCATCATTGGAATCAAATACAGGAGACATTCTATTGGTTTCTTCCATCATTAATTTCCCATATACCTTGGAAAGGTCATTGTACACCATATCGCGGCACACAAACGCCTGTGATAAAGCCTCTCTCTTATCAATCTGATATCCGGCAAGTAAAGCATCCCATATTTCAGTCCCGTCACTATTTTTTTTTGCATTTCTTATATCTGAAACGTAATCTCTTAAATCATCAATATTTTCAAAATCTGTAGAGATATAGACCGACTGTGGGCCTTCCAGATACCCACCTCCAATATCGGCGTGAGCACCAGGAACAAAAATCTCTTTCCATGCAAATGAATAGTCTTCTGACTTCTGGTCTTTCATCATTTTTGAATCTTCAAAAAAACCTGTCAAGGGGAAGAAAAACCTGCTTTCGTTCACGGCGCAGATATGAAAGGCATTTTCCACCTGATAAGGCAGTCGTAAGTTATATTGATTAAAGGGTTTGGATTCTACGGTATCAAAAACCCCCAGGAATTTCACCTTACAATTCTTCTGAGAGTAGTAGGTCAGAAGCTGGTTAGAGAAAGTTCTTGCCAGCATTCCCCCTCTTCCGAATCCATATAAGTAAAAATGATACTCACAGTTTGAGCCATTCATTATTTCCTGAACGAAGTCATCTGCTTTCTGAAGTTTATCATCAGAAGAATATCCGCTTCCATAAGGAGGATTGGCGCATGTTGCTATTGCAAAATTACTGTCTTCACTGCCGGATATGGTTCCTATTCCTTCTATGTATATTTTTTTATTTCCATTGAATAAACTGTATAATTTGTAAATATTGGTAAGGGTTCCAAAATAACTTTCATTATCATTCAAAGGTTTATCAGGGGAAAGAGCATTTACTCCATTATTTCCCGTACCATCAAAGAAAATTCCGATGGAAATCACTCTGTTATCATTCATGCTTTTATTGGTTTATATGACAGACTTTGTCTGTATCTTAATTTTCTCATCTAACATCTCACGAAGAGACATTTCAAAATAACAGAAGAAAAGGAAGTTTAACTAGAGTGAAAATTACTAAATAAAAAATTCCGTATTTCTACGGAATCAGATTATATTTTTTCAAGTGAGTATATATTATGTACAATGGCATAAATAACGATTCCCACTGTATTTTTGGCTCCTATCTTTTCGAGAATACGCTGTCTGTGACTTTCTACGGTTCTCGGGCTGATGAAGAGTTTTTCGCCGATTTCATTGTTGGTAAATTCCTGGCAGATCAGTTTTACCACATCCTTTTCTCTTTCAGACAATTCATCTTCGGTCTCGAAAAGTGAATTTTTCTTTGCGGTACTGTTCATGTAGCTAAACAGCATCTGATGATCTTCAGCTGTAAAAAAAACTCCATTTTTATCTACCATGGTAATGGCATCAATAAATGTTTTTTTATTTGAATTTTTTGGAAGGAATGCAGAGACTCCCAGCTTTACCATATATCCGAGAATAGAAGTTTTGTAATGAGAAGAAAGAATAATAATCTTAAGATCCGGATATTTTTCTTTAAGAATTTCCACCAGCTCAAAACCATTCATAGGTTTCATCTGAACGTCTACAAGTGCGAGATCAGGAAACTTATCTTCTGAAAGCATTCCCAGGCTTTCTATAAAATCGGGCCCGTTATCCGAGGTAAGGCATACCGATATATTTTTTTCATTGGACAGCAGCATTTTCACTCCTTCGAGGATCAGCTGTTCATCATCAATCAGGGCTATTTTGATTTGGGAACTCATTATATTTTGGAATTTTAATAATTAAACGGCTTCCTTTATTTAAAAAGGTTTTCTTCCATTTGTGTGCTGCATTCATTGATTTGATACGGGATTCAATATTTTTGATTCCCATCCCTTTTTTTACCTCTTCATATTCAAAGCCTTCTCCATTATCTGAAATTACAACTGTCATATTTTCAGGGTAGTCTTTCATATAAATCCAGATGTCTGTAGCTGTTGAATGCTTGATTACATTGGTGGTAAATTCCTGAATGATCCTGTACAGCTGTACTTCTACAAAAAGGTCTTTCTTTTCATATCCGGGCATCACTTGGAGAGAAATATTTATTTTGTGAGAAAGATTGCTTATTAATTCTTCTACATACAAAACCAACCCTACGGATTCCAGGTTTACGGGGTATAATGAATGAGAAATACTTCTTGCAGCATCAATCAGGGAAGACATCTGACTGTAAATATTTTTTTTTATCAAATCATCTCCCTGGGTATCAAGATTATTAAGCCATAAGGAAAGAATATTGAGACGGTTTCCAATATCATCATGAATCATCACCGCAATTCTTTTCCGCTCTTCTTCCTGTGCCTTAATATTTTCCAGCACCAATTTTTTCTGGTGAAGAACTTCTACCTCATGCTGCACATTTTTCTCTTTAATAATTCTGGTTATAAAAGCTCTGTAAGCAAGGAGAATAAAGGAAACTATAATTGCTATGGTAACAATTATAAGGATCAAAAGGTTAATATTTAAAGTTACTTCTTTAATTTGATAAACGTATATAAAAATGAGCAGTACAAAATACTTGAAAGGATATTATTGGCACTGAAAAGGGTATAGTAATCATTTTCCGACAGATTCGCTATCTGATGCTGAATGATAAAAATAAATACTGAAACGGAATAGTAGAAAAAAATACTGGCATCCACCCACAGGAAACGTTCCTGTATAGAAGCATTTTTAATCTCACGAATCAGTGTATATCCGGAAAGACAAATGATGATAATATTTGAAATTCCCTTTGCAAAATCTGCATTGGCAGGGTAATTGAAACCATATTTCGATATCATAAAACCTGCTGCCACTAAACCTGCAATACCAGAAACATATCCAGGCCAATTCAGTTTCCTTATAAATAAACTTGTCAGCAGAAAAAATTCTCCGGCAATGTAGACTGGATAAACGAATGAAGTATCATTGAGTTTAAAAACATAAGGTAAAACAAAGTTTACCAATTCTATAAGGAAAAGAAAAGCAATACAATAAAAATATTGCTTTTCTTTTTGATTTAATATGCGGTATTTAGCAGCTCCCAGTACTATAAATGAAAGAAGCAGTCCGTAGTTCAGGAATAAAATTGCTTTGTAAAGATCAGCCATTCCTTATTTTATAATTTAAAATTCGCAGCCTACACCATCATCAGGAAGACGGCAAATGGGAGGACATGGTTTCGCCCAGTCATATGTATTTGAAATGGTTTCTGCACGTCCTGAATTTTGAAGATTTTCATGGAAGGAGATAAAAATTAGAGTAACCAGCATTTTCCCATAAATATCATTGTATTTAAGTCCGAAAGAACATATAATACCTTCTAATCCTTCGTCTGAAAGGCAGAGATCATCGGTCGGAACATAGAATTTTTTAAAGATTCCTGCTCCTTTTTCAATTCCGCATTCTCTGTAGAACCAGTCCATTCCTTCGTTCCTCCATTTTTCTATCGAGTCTAATGCCGTATCCTGTTCAAGAATGGGTTTATTAGATATAGGAAACGCCATATTATCATCTCTGTCAATCTGCTCGAGATCTTTAGAAAGAACTGCATTTTTAACAATAGTATATTCCTGAATTTCCTGAAGTTTTAAATCTTCTTTAAGCTCAGAAAGAAAGCTGTAAGGATATTCTCTTTCCTCTATTCTTTTTCCTGAGTCACTCAAAGGATATAGAATAAGAATAATTTGATCCTGAAATACTCCTATCGCAGCACAGAATTCTGGTGATTTCCCACCTACATTCCTCATCCACTCAAGAGTTTCTTTGGATAGACCAAAAACATAATTTGTTGGAATTCTTTTTTTTATTTCAGGAAAAGAAGACAGGCATTCTGTCCAAGTATTCATAGCTTTCCTACATTCTTCATAAGGAAGCATTAAGTTTTCGATATTTACTATTGTCATATAAGCATGGTTTTTAGTGGCATAAAATTATACAAACTAAACATGCTGTGCAAGTAGGAATTTAATTAATAATTTCTCACTGTAATATGATAACAACTCTGCTGTTTTTCTTTTATATAATAAATACGGCCGGCATCTGCGTAGTACTTCAGTACTTTTTCCAGTGCGATTTCCATCTTTGGATTGTATTTAAGGACATTATTGAATCTTATGTAAGAAATATCAAAAGAATTGCCATAATTATGAGAGCTTATGCCCAGTGAAGCATTAGAATTCACTCTTCTCAGTCTACATTGGTCTTCAAGAGTCCGGGTAATAGATGAAACGGTGAATATAGCTCCTTTGGTATCTTTACTGAATTTGGATCCCATCTTTTCCAGAGTCGCTTTTCCCTTAGAAACCATATAAGGCCTGCTGTAATCAAGTCTCTGCACCTGATATCCTTTTCCTGATTTTTTTATTTTATGGAATTTTCCATTACTGATATATTTCTGGACTATTCTGGAATCTTTCAACAGCTGTATTCCGAAACTTTTGGAGGCATCAAGATGGGGTTTATAAAGTGCAGTAGGTTCTACCTTCAAAACACTGGTAAGATCATAGCATGGGAAAGCTTTCTTAGCCGCCTGTGAATAATGTAAACTATAAATAAAGGGCACAAAGACCGCACAAAGAAAATTTTTCATCAATCATTTTTTTTATTCTCCAATGAAGATAAATCCATTATCTCACTTCTAAAACCGACCATAATCTCGACTGATTAAATCCCAAACAAACTTTAAACCAAATTGTTGAATTTATCATTTTTTGTTCCCTTATTTTTGAAATATTTTTTCATATTTAACTTTTTACTTTAAAATTTAAATTCTACATTTGAGTTACATTTAAAAAATAAACAACATGATAAAAAAACTTTTTGCTGAATTTTTCGGCACATTTTGGCTTGTTTTCGGAGGTTGCGGAAGTGCTGTTTTTGCAGCTGGTGTTCCTGATATCGGAATTGGACTTTTAGGAGTCGCTTTAGCTTTCGGTCTTACTGTTCTTACCATGGCTTATGCGGTAGGACATATCTCGGGAGGGCACTTCAATCCGGCAGTTTCTTTCGGACTTCTGGCTGGAGGAAGATTTCCTGCCAAGGATCTTATTCCTTACATCGTGGCACAATGTCTGGGGGCTATGGTTGCCGCGGGATGCCTGTACACAATCCTTAATGGTGCAGGAGTAGTAGATTTCTCCAAACCGGGTGCTTTTGCTACTAACTTTTACGCAGAAGCCGTTTATAACGGAAAAGCATTCAGCATGGGAGCGGCGTTCCTGGCTGAGTTTTTATTAACTGCCTTTTTCCTGATTGTTATAATGGGTGCTACAGATAAATGGGCAAATGGTAAATTTGCAGGTATCGCTATCGGTCTTACTCTTACTTTAATCCATTTGATCTCTATTCCGATTACAAATACTTCTGTAAACCCAGCCAGATCTCTTTCCCAGGCTGTTTTTGCAGGCGGACTTGCCATGTCTCAGCTGTGGCTGTTCTGGGTAGCTCCAATTCTGGGCGGAATTGTAGGAGGACTAATCTACAAATTCCTGCTTCAGAGAGAAACAGCAGAAGCATAAATAAAACCCCATTTTAATACATACAAAAAACTACCTCAGGCGAGGTAGTTTTTTGTATCTGTCATTTAAACCATTATGTTTTATAAGGTCAATTATATCCATCTCTCCTTGTATAAAGATTTAAAAAATTGAAAATATCATTCTCTAAAAGTGTTATTGACGTTTTGCCATTTCTTTTATCCATTTCGCAGATACTGCAATTTTTTTATCTTTATTTAAATCTTTAAAATTATCACCACCTGTTATTTCTACATCTGGCTTTATGTTTTCAACATATACCTTTCCTGTTCTGTCTACCACATATCCTACCGCCAGATTTATCCCTGAATTTTCATCAATTTTGAACCCCTGATTTGTAGTCGTATATCCTCCAGATTCTTCACCAAACACTTTGGTGTTCTTCCGTCCTATAAAACTTATAGCTGTCATTTCTCCGGAACTTGCTGTATATCCGCTTATCAGAATAGCAACAGGCAGCTGTTTTTTTACAGAATTTTTCAATTTCTTTCTTTTTAACACCTGATTGGCATCAATATAAATTGTTCCATTTTTCAATATCCATTCTCCTTCAGATTTTTTATCTGATGTTACAAAACCTCCCACTTTTTCCTGATCCCCATTAAGGTCACTGATTCCCGCCATCATCGGATACATATTTCCTCCGGTATTGAGTCTAAGATCAATGATCCACCCTTTTATTTTATTTGAGTTTATTTGGTCTATTTCGTTAACAATATTTTCTGCGATACTATCCATTTTTTTTGCCCCGAAATCATTATTTCCGGGTATTCTTATATAGCCGGTATTTTTATCAATTAATGCTGCATAAACCTTATCGTTATCTTTCACCGCATTTTTTATGGTTTCGTTGGTATATTTTGGTCTACTTTTATTCCAGCGGTAATTTTTATTATTGTAGGTTAACCACCCATGGTGATCGTCTATTTTTTCAAATAAATAAGGAAATATGAAAAGAGCATCCTGAATATGATCAGCATCTTTCGTTTTTTCATAGGCTTCTACTTTCAAAGCATTCCAATCTATTTTATTTTTATTCAGTGCATTATCATGAATCAACAATAAAGTTTTATCTAAATATTGTTTAACACTGTCATTTTTAAACACTATTTGTTTTTGAGCATTCAGCAAATTGAAGATACTTAAAACAATAAAAAATATAAGAATTTTGTTTTTCATTGGAAGCTTAGAAATTAGATATAAATTATAGTATTATAAGAAACTGAGTTGATTGATATCAACAAAATTAATGGAACGAATTTACACTATAATTAATCATTCTTTTGATTAATTTTTATCCTTCTACACCTATTGTTAAGTAATTTGAAGTTTCGCTATCGTTTAGATCTTATTTTGGGAGAAATTTTGCCAGACATTTTCTGCAATGTACTTGCTTATGCTCTACTAATGTAAAAAAGAAGCATGAGAAAACCTATGTGGAAAAAGGCTCCTTTACTTTGTCTTTTTAATTTCAAAAGGGTTTTTGAAAATGAGTTCTTCATGTTTACCTTTGATTTCCATTTTACGTTGAAGCAGATTCAGAGCTATTTTTCTGATGAAAAGATCTTTATCATTCAACTTCCAGTAAGAATCTTCATGAAGTTTTTTAGGACTACGGATGAGATAAAACTCCGTTTCCCAGGTATCGGCATTATGATAGAATTCAATGATTCCACAATGCCCCGGAATAAGAGATGCATCTACCATCCCCATTGGAAGCAGAAAACTGAAAGCATTACAAACATAATCTCCACAAGAGATTTTATCGTGTTTCAGAAATTTCTCTCCGGTATCTCTATTAAGATATGATTTTTTAAAATCGTTTTTAAAATCACTCTTTGAAAATTTAATCTCGATTTCATGGCTGAGTCCATCTGCATCAATAGTAAGAATATCTGCCTCCCAATCGGCCTGAAAGTAATTGGTCAGTACGATCTCTTTTTCAAAATCGCAATGAGAATGAATGTAGGCATGAATAAGTTCTTCTATTTTAAGCATTATTATTCTTAATATTTTTCAAAATGGACAAATGTATGAATGATGATGAAGCCAAGAGCCAAGATGCTAGATTTCAGGTTATTTTACTGAATCACCGATCGTTAGTTCTATTTCGCAAAGTAAATTATCAGTATTCACAAAAAATTCACAAAGGAATCCAACCGGCCCTTCACAATTGTCTCCTTTTTTAACTCACCAAAAGACTGCAGCCTCTGATATCAGAATGATCTATTCTACCCAGCACCTGAAATTTATCGCCCGCTATTTTACCCAGATCCTGCGTAGCAATAAAAGAACAGGAATGGGTATTGGCAAGATCGATAATATTGACCGCTCCGGTTCTTCCGTCTTTTTCATAGGCTAAAGGATCTTCAACATTGCGTATCATGATTCTCATCCAATTTGGGCATTTATATTCATTGTTTCCAAGTGAATAAGCTTGTGACAACAGCTCTGTCATTGAATATTCTGAGTAGATTTTATCGGTTTGGAAGCCTTTCTGAAGGATATTCAAAAGTTCATCTTTTGTCATTTCTTCTTTTCTACCTTTCATGCCTCCGGTCTCGATAACGATCAGGTTTTCAAGAAAATTCAGAGATTCTCCGTTTCGCCCAGAATCACAGTAATCTAAAAAGTCCAGCAGGGCAAAAGAAACTCCGAAAAGAATCACTTTTTTATCCTTTAACTGGTTCAAAAGATCAAAAAGGTCGGAATGATTATAAAGAAAGTACCCATTCTCCGGCTTGTCTGATTTTTTCATCAGATAATCTACCATATAGATCAGTGATGAATTCTGTTTTTCCAGATAACTTGGAAGCAATCCCAGGAAGATAAAGTCCTCGGGCTTTCCTATAAACTGTTCAAAACTTTTATAAATACTTTCCTCATATAATTCCGGATCAGCAATGAAATGTCTGGACAGGTTCATCTGAGTGGTTCCGGAGCTTTGAAAGAAAAGATCTGCAGACACATTTTTATCAAGAATCTGATGATTTTTGAACATCTCTATCGGCAGAAAAGGAATTCTATCCAAATGATCTACCTCATCCGGATTGACATTTAAAAAATCAACAAATTTCCTGTATATCTCAACATTTTCATACTGATAACGAAATGTTTTCAATGATGCATTCAGGAAATCTTCTTCTGTCTGTATGTTGAATATATCTTTAGGTTCCATATTTTTCAATCTTCTTATTGCTTCATTACAAAGCAATTACATGGATAAAATAAATTTATTTAATAATTTTTTAATATTCAGTCTATACTTTGGTAGACTTCTTGCAAGTATTTATACGGAATATGGATTAAAAACAAGAATGAATTTCGGTTCATTCGAAAATTACCTCTTTTTAGGGGTAATTTTTTTGTTTTTATTTTTCAAAAGTCTTCAGTTCAAAATCTTTTTCAAAAACACCATAAGTATAGTAAGAAATCCAGTCTCCGAGATTGATATATTTTGCATTGTGTTCCAGATCCAGTACCATAGGAAGGTGCCTGTGTCCATAAATGAAATAATCAATTTTCTCAGTTTTCAGTTTCTCTTTAGAATAAATGATCAGAAACTCTTTGTCTTCACCTAGAAAAGCTTTATCCTCTTCTCCTGAAATCATTTTATTCTTTTGGGAAAGGTATAATGCAACTTTCATCGCAATATCAGGATGAAGCCATTTAAAGAACCATTGTGCCACGGGATTTGTGAAGAGTTTCTTCATTCTCTTATAGCCTTTGTCTCCAGGGCCCAATCCGTCTCCGTGGGCCAGCAAAAACTGCTTCCCGCCCATTTCGAAATATTGTTTCTGATAGAAAACCGTACATCCGATTTCCTCTTCCAGATAATCTTTCATCCAGAGATCATGGTTTCCCACAAAGAAATAAATATGAATTCCTCTGTCTTTAAGTTCTGCTATTTTCCCGAGAACACGTACGTATCCTTTGGGAACAACATGCTTCCATTCATGCCAAAAATCAAAAAGATCTCCCATTAAAAATAAAACCTGCGCATCTTCTTTAATGTCATTCATCCAGCGTATAAATTTTTCTTCACGCACCCTGCTCTCACCTGGAGTGGGAGCGCCAAAATGCTGATCTGAAGCAAAGTATACTTTTTTTCCAGGTTCTAAATTGATTGTCGTTTTTAACACCTTCTGAGTTTTGTTGGATATGATTATTAATTATCTTCTGCGAACCATTCACCATAAGAGTTTTCTGTCTCGTGGAGTTTAAGATAGGCTAAAGAAATTCCCTCCGGAAGTCTCGATTTTACTTTTGAAGCAATAGCATACAGCATATTTTCGCAGGTGGGCTGAAAACTGCAGTAGATTACTTTATGCCCTTTCTGTTCAAGATCATCCCCCAGCTCTTTGTGTGGAGACAATGCATTAACAAGAACCGAATGATCCCATACATCAACGATTTCAGATTTTACGATACTTTTGATATCTCCGAAATCAACAACCATCCCGTTTTTTGGATTTTCAATATCATTAATCGGTTTTCCTTTTACTGTTACAAACAGCTTGTAAGAATGTCCATGCATATTTTTACACTTCCCATCGTAGTTGTAAAGTACATGAGCCGTTTCGAATGTAAAAATTTTTGTAATACGTATCATATTGCAAAGATATGACAAAACAGCTTAACACAGAAAAGACTGTTTCTATCACCGCAATAATTAAGTTTATTTTTAATTGATTTTCAAAGTTAGGTTATTATCATCGGTCCCATCATTGTTCAAAGCAGTGTAAGGAGCAGAAAGCCAGCCGTCTTTATTAATTATCAATTTAAAGGCATAAGTTTTTCCTTTTTCAAACTGTGATTTTGGAACTACCAGCTCATAGGTATTATTCCCTTTTGAAACCATCTGATAAGATTGATCCTCAGTATTCCAATCATTAAAAGCCCCTGCTATTGACATATTTTTAATCAACTCTCCATTCATATTCTCCGGATGTTGGTAATTAAAAATCACTTTATCATTTTCTATTCTGTAACCGTAGATTTTCTTTTGCACATTGGGATGAGCGAAATATTGAGTGCTGATGGCATATTCTGCAAGCAAATAAGGGTTCATCAATCTTTTATCCATTAATCCGGCAATGTAATTAATAAGCCGGTTGTGAACAGAATTATTTTTATAACCATTAAACATTACTACAATGGCCATATCATCATCCGGATAAATTCTGTATGCGCTCACATTTCCACCGGAAAAGCCATAAGATTTTATGTTATTGAATTCAGAAATTTCCCAGCCATAACCAAAAACATCCTTTCCATTATTGAAATCAAAAGGTTTCCACATCATTCTTTTTGTTTCTTCTTTGAGGAATTCATTCTTATCCAAATGACGGCTCCACTGTAAAAAAGCAGGAAGGGTAATAGCTAGCCCATTTGCAGAATGAGCTCTCGAGCCATCTATGAATTTAGATTTTTCATATTGCTTTGTATCTGTATTGTAGATATATTTTACAATCCTGTTGGGAATTTTCTCAATAGAATTAGATGAAAATATCATTCGATTCTTAGCGTTCGGAAATTGGGTTTCTGTAATGAAATTTTCGTAGGTTTTTCCTGTTACTTTTTCTATAATCATAGCAAGTAACAGATAGTTTGTCTGATTATACCTAAACTCATTTCCAGTTTCAAACTCCATTTTTTCTTTTGAAAGACGTTCAATGACTTCTGCATTGGTTGCATTTACCGAAATATCACTAAAATTCACCCAATCCGGAAGTCCTGAAGAGTGGGTCAGAAGATTTGCAACCTGTACGTTTTGCCATTCTGCCGGTAAATGATCCAGGTATTTTGGGAGCTTATCTTCCAGGGCTATTTTTCCTTCTTCAATTAGTTTGAAAACACCAGTATTTGTTATTAATTTTGTGGTAGAATATACCCTGAACATGGAATTTGAATTTACCTTTTTAGGATCTTCCAAAGTTTCAGTCCCATAATACTGCTCAAAAACAATTTTATTATTTTTAATAACGCCTACAGCGATACCAGGGATCTCATTCATTTGAATAATTTTTCTTACGTATTCATCAATAGCTTTTGACTGCTTTTTTTCCTGACTATAAACGACAAGGAAAAGGTTCAAAAATAATGTGATTAAAAGAGACTGTCTCATTGTTGATGCTTTGATATTTCTTTATTAAAGACAAACGATGCCTTTATTGTATTACATTGAGTCGGATTTTACCAGTATGCTATTTTATTTATAAAGCTTCGGACCAGTAATTCCTTTTTCAAGAAAATTATTTTTATTCATTTCAAAATGCATTGTGGTCATCTGATTATAGTATTCTTTAAATGCAGGGAGTCCGTATTCTTTACGTAATTTGTCAACATTAGCACTGTCTGTCAATCCGTTTTTAGGAATTGCCTGTCCTTCTTCGTTATATATCACCTGGGATCCAAATCTTTGTTTTTGATTTGTATTGATAGCTACTCTGTCTTCCAGCATTGCATATTCATTTTTGGGAGCATTATTTTTTTCTGACTCCTTTTTTAAAACTCTAAGTATCTTCTTTTGAAATTCCACATCATTATCAGCATGCTGAATGGGAATCCAGAATTTAGAGGTATTTTCTTTTCCCACCTGGTTAATTCCCAGATAGCCATATTGAGAAAACATTTTTTTTATTTTACTCTGATTGTCTTTTCCTACGCTGTCTCTTTTCGTTTCAAATATTTTCCAGGCCACTTTGGTTCCATATTTACTGATCATTTCCGCAGGAGGTATTCTTGCATATTTCTGATCGATATCCCTTATGTAATCCAATTCAGAGATTAATTTTTCTCGTTCTGAATCTGATATTTTTTTATGGGTAGCACAGCTGATAAAGGCAAGGCCTATACCTAATAAGAGTATTTTTTTCATTGGATAATAGTTTGATAATGTTTAGTAGAATACAGGAAGGCTTATCATTTTAATGGGTCTGTTTCGAATCCCAATTCTTCCAAATAACTGAGTCCGTTTTGTTTTTCGATTGTATTTATTCCTGACCAGCCATTTTTCCTTCCCAGTACAATGAGTTGATTTATGTATTTCGGTTCATTAAGATTCACTTCCTCTTGTAATCCTTTTATTTTATTCATTAATTTCATTCCGAATTTTAAAGGATGTCCCATATAGTAATCATCAAAAGCCAGAAATTCTATGACCAAAGGAGTCTGTTTATAATCTTTTAAAAATACTTTTACCGTAAGCGTAGTGGTTTCTGTCGCAGAGTGATATTGATATGCAATATAATACAGATATTCCAGATTATTGACAGCTATTTTCCTTAATTTATTTTTCATCTGATTTCCGTCTATACTATTGGTATTTGACTCTATGCTGAATACCACCGGATACTTTTTTTAATTTTTTTGAACCTCTACAATTTCACCTTGTAGTAATTATTTCACTGTTTTGTCAAAGTTGTTTACAACTTTGTATTCTCTGTCTTTGATTATAATATCATAGTTCCCTTTATCAAGTATCAGAAAATGGCTGTCTTCTGCATTTTGGAGCTCTATAATATCGGCGGGAATACCTTTCTGTTCAAATTCACCTTTTCTATAGGCTAAAACTAAAACAGGATATTGAGAAATTGCTGATGAGGGGACTTCATAAAATTTTCGGTTTTCAGTAAGCATCCATCCGGGTCTTCCTTTTTTATATTTTGTAATGGGATGAATGATTTTAATATCTGTAGATAACTCTTTATCTTCTCCATTATATACCTTCTGATTTTTATCTGTTAAAATAACAGGCTCGGTATTCTTTAGAAGCCTGAGCAACGGTTCATTATATTTAGGAAGGCCTTTTTCCGAAAACTGGGTCTGGTCAATAGTCAAAGGATTTAAACCTGTTAAATCAGAAAGCCGTGCTGCCATCGTCTTTTCCCAGGATTTGTGAATCCCTTCATAAGCATGCTGATATCCGCAATAGATCAGATATTTTCCATCTTTATTTTTTTGCATAAAATCATTGATATTCTTTGCTTCTCCTATTTCCCTTTCTTTACCGTTTCCTTCTGCTTCATAGGGAAAAATTTTGAATCCAATTTTCAGTGCCTTATAAATGAAGTTACCAAATTCAGGTTCCTGAGAATAGAATCCGCTGTTGAGTGTTGCGAATTTTCTAATCTTTAAAGAGTCATCTTTTTCTAATGTTTCAATGCCTAAATATCTGTAACCTTTGTCATACAGCCCTTGAAGCAAAGAAGATATAAAATTCCTATGACTAGCATTGTGATGAGCTTCATTGATGATAACAACTTGCTCATTAGTAGCCTTTTTTACAATATAATCTTTCGCGTTGGCTGGAATTAGCTTTGTGAATTTCAAACTGTCGGCAGCTGTGATTTTTTTTACCCTTCCAAAAGTCCTGTCCCAACTTTCAAGAGCTGGTTTATATTGTCCGCTAATTGAATAATAAGTAGCTTCCATCTGACTTCTCCAGGATTCTGATTGTGTGGAGTCTTCTAATACTGTTTTTTTCACATCCTCCGAAAACCGGTAAAGGTTATCCTGACAGCTGACCGAGATACTAAAAAGTATTAAAATGACCGAATAATAGAATTTCATGGTGTTTTGTTTTTTGGTAGTAAGAGCCAAAAATAAAAAATTCAAATGAATGTCTATCCATTGATTTCAATTTTAACCACTCACAAAAGCTTTTTCAACCAATCTTTTTCTAAACGTTTAATCTTTTTTGTTTCGGTATCAAATAAAATCCAAAGCGTACTTGAATCTACCACAAGTTCTCCATTGCAGTAAAACTCTACCTTTCTCGGCTGTTTGGCTCCTTCAGGATTTTGGGGATATGTTTTTACAGTGATTATATCGTTCAGGTAAACCTGCTTTTTATATTGTATATGATGGTCCAAAAGCATCCAGGCATCATTCATATATTCTGTCTTTTGCTTCAAAAGATCCCAGTGTTCTGCTGCTACTTCTTCTACCCAATGCACATACTGAACATTATTGACATGGTTATTCTGATCAATATGTTTTTCTGTTACTTTTATCTGTTTTTCATACATTAAATTCATACTTCCGGAAGTTTACTCAAATTTATCATTTTAAACTAAAACTTCGTCAGCCGTTTCTATGTAAAAGTCCCACTTTTGCAAAAAAGGAACCAGATGTTGATCTGATTCCTTTTTTATATTCAATATTGAATTTATTCTATTATTTACCTTTAGCTGCTGCCGGTTTAGAAGCCGTTGCAGAAGCACCTAATTTCGTTTTTACCTGCGCTGTGATATCCTCACTACCATCGGTATACACAAGATTGTTACCGTCCTGTAATGAAGTATCAAAAACATAATTCAAGTTTCTTTCTTTAGCTACAGCAGAAATAGCTGCTTTTACTTTTTGCTGAAGAGGAGTAAACAATTCGCTTTGTTTGGCAGAAATATCTTTAGCAGCCTGCGCTCTTAATTCCTCTATTCTTTTACCGAGATTCTGTAAATCTGTTTGTGCTGCAATAAGTTCTTTTGTTACGGCTTCTTTATTAGCCTCACTTAGCGTTTTTTCTTTATCCTGTGCTGCTTTCAGCTTTGTCTGATATTCACTTATCAGTTTTTCAATTTCTGCCTGCTTTGTTTTAGTCAGATTATCAATAGTTGTGCTTACTGTTTTCACTTCAGATAAATTTGCAAAAATCTCATCAGAATTTACATTTCCAATTTTCTGTTGTGCATTTGCAGCATTCGCTGTTAATGTTAATCCTGCTACAATAAAAAGTACTTTAATTAGCTTCATGTTTAATATATTTTTTCAAAAACGCTTGTTTTTTTTCGTTGCCAAATATAAAACAAATTTTTATTAATTATCACCTGCCTTTTTTAAGCTTTCTTAAAATAGGAATGGAATCCAAAAATAAACTGAAATCATATAAAAAAAATCAACCTTTAAACCCTGATTATATAAAACCTTTCTCAAAAAAATGAGAAAGGTTTTTACATCAAAAAATATGGAAAAAATGACTAATGGAACTGTGCTGTTTCTGTAGAATCTTTCATCGCTACGGTAGCTGAAGAACCATTTGTAACTACATTCTGAACCTCGTCAAAATATCCGGTCCCTACAAATGACTGGTGTTTCACTGCTCTGAATCCCTTTTGCTGTAAAGCAAATTCACGCTCCTGCAGTTCTGAATATCCAGCCATTCCTCTTTCTTTATAAGCTAAGGCCAGTTCAAACATAGCGGTATTCAAGGCATGGAACCCTGCCAATGTGATAAACTGGAATTTATAACCCATTTTGGCCAGCTCTTCACGGAAGGTCGACATTTCTTCAACATTTAACCTCGCTGCCCAGTTAAATGAAGGAGAACAATTGTAAGCAAGCATCTTTTCTGGAAATTTCTCATGAATTCCATCTGCAAACCGCTTTGCCTGTTCCAGATCAGGATTGGAAGTTTCCATCCAGATCAGGTCTGCATAGGGAGCATAAGACAAACCTCTGTCTATCCCCTGCTCTACACCATTTCTTACAACATAAAAACCTTCTGAGGTTCTTTGTCCTGTTACGAATTTTTTATCTCTGTCATCGATGTCTGAAGTCAGTAAGTCGGCTGCATCGGCATCCGTTCTTGCAATAATAAGACTTGGAACACCCAATACATCAGCGGCAAGACGTGCTGCGACTAATTTATTAATAGCCTCCTGAGTGGGAACCAGTACTTTTCCTCCAAGATGCCCGCATTTTTTTGCTGAAGAAAGCTGGTCTTCGAAATGTACAGCTGCAGCCCCCGCCTCTATCATCTGCTTCATCAGCTCAAAAGCATTCAAATTTCCTCCAAAACCTGCTTCCGCATCTGCAATAATGGGTACTAGGTATTCTTTATCTCCGGTTCCGCTCACAGACTGTATCTGATCTGCTCTTAATAAAGCGTTATTAATCTTTTTTACTACAGAGGGCACTGAATTGGCAGGATACAATGACTGATCCGGATACATTTCTCCTGATAAATTGGCATCAGCAGCTACCTGCCAGCCTGAAAGATATATCGCTTCCAAGCCTGCATCCACTTCCTGTACGGCCTGATTGCCTGTGAGTGCACCCAGCCCTGCTACATAATCCTGATTATTTAATTGATTCCAGAATTTTTTAGACATTTCTGTTGCAATGGTATACTCAATTGTGTATGACCCCCGAAGTTTTAAAACTTCCTCTGCTGTATAGGGTCTTTTGACACCATTCCAGCGTGAGTTTGTCAGCCAATCCTGCTCTAAAGCCTGGATTTGTTCTTGTTTTGTTTTCATAATATTTGGATTTTGTTTGATTAGAGGGTTACGAGTAGTGGAGGGTTGAAAACTGATGGTCATAAGTCAATCATTATGTCAACTTAATCGTCAGTTTTTCCCATTCTCCAATTTCAATTTTTAAACTTTTCATTACTAATTTTCCATTTTTCAACTTTCAACTAAATAAAAGGATATGCCTTAAGGGTCAGGAACTCTTCAAAATTTTCAGAAAAAATTAATTCGTTGAAAAGTTCTTTCGCCAGATTGAATTTTCCGTTTTTGAATCGCTCTTCTCCCACATACTTTTCAATATTATCCATTTCTTCTGCTTCCCATTGAAGAATCATATTTCGGGTCAGCGTTCTGTCACCACTCAAGACGGCTTCATTTTTTAACCATTGCCAAATTTGTGTTCTTGAAACTTCTGCGGTAGCAGCGTCTTCCATTAAATTATAAATGGCTGCTGCACCTACCCCGGTCAGCCAGCTTTCCAGATAAAGAATTCCTACATTGATATTTTTTCTGACTCCTTTCTCTGTTATATCCCCTTTAGGAAGTTCCAACAGATCATTTTCTGTGATATGATATTCAAATTTCTTATCAATCTGATTTTTTGCAGGCATATAATGGTCAAAAATTTCTTTTGCTACCGAAACCAATGCAGGATGGGCCACCCAGGTTCCATCATGTCCATTTTTCACTTCCATTTCTTTATCACTTCTTACTTTTTCGAAGGCGATATTATTGGCTTCATCATCATTTTTCACCGGAATTTGTGCTGCCATTCCACCAATAGCATGAACATTTCTTTTATGACAGATCTCAATGACCCTCTTTGAATAGGCACTCATAAAGGGAGAAGTCATTGTCACCTGATCCCGGTCCGGAACAATAAAGTCCGGCAGATTTCTGAATTTTTTAATGAATGAGAAAATATAATCCCATCTTCCACAATTCAATCCTGCACTATGGTCTTTTAGTTCAAATAAAATTTCATCTACCTGAAAGGAAGCGGTGATTGTTTCTATTAAAACTGTTGCTTTAATAGTTCCCTTTTCCACACCCATATAGTTTTGAGCAAAAACAAAAACATCGTTCCACCATCGGGCTTCTTTGTAGTGTTCTAATTTTGGAAGATAAAAGTAAGGGCCGCTTCCATTTTCCAAAAGTCTTTTTACATTCCGGAAAAAATAAATTCCAAAATCTATCAATGACCCTGATGTTTCTTCACCATTAATTTCAAGATGCTTTTCAGGAAGATGTAATCCTCTTGGACGCACTAATAAGACTGCTGTTTTTTCATTAAGGGTATAAGTTTTACCTTTTTCGTTTACAAAATCAATCGTTTTGTTGACCGCATCAGAAAGGTTGATTTGTCCTTCCATACAATTTTCCCATGTCGGCGAGCTGCTGTCTTCGAGATCTGCCATGAATGTGAACGCTCCTGAATTCAGAGCATTGATAATCATTTTCCGGTCAACAGGTCCGGTAATCTCTACTCTTCGGTCCAGTAAATCCTTGGGTAATGGTGCACAAACCCAATTTCTATTTCTGATTTCTTCAGTATCTTTCAAAAACGTTGGAACAATCCCCTGATCAAAATCCTTCTGTTTTTTTCTCCTTTCTGTTAAAAGATCCAGTCTTTTATCATTAAAGTTCTGGTGGAGTGCGATCAGAAAATCTATCAAATCCGGAGTGAAAATTTCTTCAAACTGTCTTTGAGCCTTTATTTTTAATTGAACCTGGGTTTTCATAACATGCTGATTTTGTGATTTTACATTACAAATCTAAATAAAAATTTTCACAATCAGCGAACGTTCGCTAAATTTATTTAAAAAATTATTATGCGAATAATCGCATCTAATTATTTATATTTGAGTAATGAATTCAGAAAGTGACTTTATCAAAACAGTTTTCGGGTTGAAACTGAAACAACAGAGACAAAAGAAAAACTGGTCTTTGCAGGATCTTGCGATAAAAACCGGATTATCAAAATCCTATCTTAATGAAATTGAAAACGGGAAAAAATATCCGAAACATGATAAGATCATTCAACTTTCAGAAGCTCTCAGCTGCACTTTTGATGATCTTGTCTCTACAAAACTTGATAAAAGCCTGGCTCCTTTTAATGAAATTTTACAGTCTGACTTTTTTAAAGAAATACCGCTTGACCTTTTTGGGATCAATAAAAACAACCTCATCAGTATTATCAGTGATGCTCCCAAAAAAGTAACCGCTTTCATCAATGCTTTGATTGAAATTTCTCAGAATTATAATCTTGGAAAAGAAAGGTTTTATTTTGCCGTGTTAAGATCTTTCCAGGAGCTATATGACAATTATTTCCCGGAAATCGAAGAAAAGGTAAGTGAGTTTATTCAGGAAAATGAACTACAGGGAGATAAGAATCTACAATCTGATATTCTGGAAAAAATTCTTACAGACAAATTCAATTATACGGTTCAATCTGAAAGTTTTGAAAAATATGGAACTCTGGATCATCTCCGCTCTCTTTTTATCCCGGAGAAAAAGCTGCTGCTATTGAATAAAAAACTTGAAAAGGATCAGAAAACATTCATTCTCACTAAAGAAATAGGGTTTAATGTATTGGAATTAAAGGTTCGTCCCAATACTTATTCCTGGCTTGATTTCGGCAGTTTTGAAGAAATTCTGAATAATTTCTATGCTTCTTATTTTGCTGGTGCCTTATTGATTTCCAAGGAACCTGTGATGGAAAAAACTTCAGAATTTTTCCAGCAAAATAAGTGGGAGCCGAAAGATTTTGAAAACCTGATCAACAGCTTCACTCATTCTCCTGAGACATTTTATTACCGGCTTACCAATATCCTTTCTGCAGAAATGGGTATTAAGGATTTGTTTTATTTATGCCTGGTTAAAAAGAAAGGGTCGGATAAAATTCAGATTTTAAAAGAGCTGCATCTGAACCACCAGCAGGCACCTCATGCCAATGCGACCAATGAACACTATTGCAGAAGATGGGTTGCGGTGAAAAACCTTCATCATTTAAAAGAAAACGAAACCCTGACTGATGCTCAGATTTCTCACTATAAGGATCAGGGAATAAGCTACCTTGTTATTTCTACCTCTCAAAAGAACCCTTTTTCTGATGGAAGCAACAGAAGCTATTGCCTTGGTATTCTACTGAATTCTCAAACTATTAAAAAGATCAGTTTTATAAAATCTCCCTCTTTAAAAACAATCAATGTAGGAGTTACCTGCGAATCCTGCAGTATTGCAGACTGCGAAGTAAGACAAGCACCGCCGGTACGACTGGAAAAAGAACAATTTAATCTCAGCATGAAAAGTGCAGTTGAGAGAATCAGAAGGGAATTAAAAATGGAAAACTGAAAATGATAAATGGAAAAAAAGTAATTAAGTTTATACAATGAGCTCATAAGAACTTAACACTGTAACCGGCAATTTTAACTTTCAATTCTCCACTTTCCATTTAAAAAACTATTTCTTATCTTAGTAAAAAACACGGCGATGATCCTAGACTTATTGTTTCCTAACCGATGCATTCACTGCAACAGAATTGTTAGTGGTGATCTTATAGTATGTGGTATCTGTTACAGCCAGATTCATTTCACTCACTATGACTATTTTGAGAACAATCCTGTGAAAGAAAAATGCAGCCTGCTTTTTCCTGTTGAGCACACTTATGCATTAATTCAATTTGAAGAAGAAAGTTTAAGCCGGAAAATCATTCATGAACTGAAATACAGAGGCAGAGAAAAAACCGGAAAGATTATTGCTGACTGGACTACAGAACGTCTGGATTTTAAAAATGAAAAACCAGATCTTATGGTTACTGTACCTCTTCATCCAAGGAAATTAAAGAAAAGAGGATACAATCAGCTTCATTTATTCACAGAAACTTTATCGAAATTTTACAATATTCCATTTGACCACAACCTCGTCGAAAGAAATAATTATTCAAAAGCACAGGCTTTAAAGGATAAAAAAACTAGACTGGAGACTGGAAGTACATTTTCTGTCACAAAAAACATATCCGGCAAAAATATCCTTTTAATTGACGATGTTTTCACGACCGGAAATACCATTTCATCTATAGCCTGGGAAATTTTAAATGCCGGGGATAATAAATTGAGTGTATTGGTGATGGCAATGGACGCTTAATAGTTAAAAATTGAGAGTTGAGAATTATTAATTGGGTTATAATGTATTGATATTATGATCACGTCAGTACTAAACTAAATTTCCAGTTTTTCCATTAATAATTTTCCATTCTTCATTTATCTCATCCTTTCACCATTCAATTCTTTTTCCTATTTTTCCGGAAAACTAAATAGCAATGCGGAATCTGATTTTACTACACGGAGCCTTAGGGCATCATAATATTTTCAATCCTTACTTAGAAACATTATCAAGGTATTTCAAAGTTCATACCCCTTTATTTTCAGGGCATGGAGATACTGAACTTCCGGCAGATGAAATTAATATAGAAAAATATAATAAAGAATTAGCTTTATATTGTAAAGACCGTAATTTAACAGACGTTTTTATGTTGGGACATAGCATGGGAGGTTATATTGCTCTTTGCTATGCATTACAATTTCCTGAAAATGTAAACTCTATTATAACTCTGGGAACAAAATTTGACTGGACTGAAGAACAAGCCGTAAAGGAAAGTAAAATGCTTAATCCTGATGTCATTCTTGAAAAAGTTCCAAAATACGCACAGCTTTTAGAATCCCAACATGGTTCAAAATGGAGACAGCTTCTTCCGGCTGTAGCTGATTTAATGATTGATCTGGGTAAAAATCCACCTCTGAAAAATAATCTGAATATCATAAACAATCCTGTTCAGATCATGGTAGGCGATAAAGATAATATGGTAACCATTGAAGAGAGCGTTGATGCTTACAGGAGGCTCCCAAATGCAAAATTGGCCGTACTCCCGGATACCAAGCATCCGATGGATAAAGTACGACCAAGTTTATTATTGGATCTAATAAAAGATTTCTGGAATCTTTCTTAAATTATCGTTGAAGTTTTTCTCCATAGCTCAAATCTCCTGCATCTCCCAGTCCAGGAGTAATATATCCTTTTGAAGTCAGGTTCTCATCGATAGCTCCTACCCATATGTGAGCGTCGGGATATGCATTTTGCACGGTTTCTACTCCCTGTCTTGAAGCGATAGCTGCTACAATATGAAGTTGGGTTGGATTTCCATTCGTCAATAAATCTTTGATCGCTTCAATTAAAGAAGCTCCGGTAGCCAACATAGGATCGGCAACAATAAGAGGTCTTCCTTCAATACTCGGACACGTCAGATAATCCTGTTTGATTGAAAAATAGTCATTGGCATCGTGCTTTCTATAAGCAGCAACAAATCCGCAGTCTGCTCTGTCCAGATAGTTCAGAATACCTTCAAACAATGGAACGCCCGCTCTTAATATGGTTGTAATAACCGGCTGCACAGCAATTTCTCTACTCTTTATAGTATCTAAAGGGGTTTGAATTTCAACATCTTTATACTCCAGTCCTTTACTGATTTCAAAAGCAGCAATCTCTCCGATTCTCTCCATATTTCTTCTGAATCTCATTCGGTCATGCTGAACTTCAACGTTTCTAAGTTCGTTAATCCATTCGTTGACCAGAGAGAAGTTTTGCGATAAAATAGTAAGCATGAAAATTTTATTTTATTTTAATTTCAGTTAATTGATATTAATTCCTGCAAAATTACAACTAAAAAACGAAATGAAAGATTGAGTGTGAGGAGAAATAAAGTATATTTATGAAAATATTCCCAGTACCTTATATAGTAATTTTTTAATGATGAAAAGCCTGATTTTAGGAAAGATCAGTCCAGAGTTTATCAAGGATGAAACTCTGCCTGAGTTATTGGTTCCCACCTTTGAAAAATATAAAGACAAAACAGCCTTTATATTTAAAGATAAAAAAATATCCTACGCTGAATTAGACAGCTGGAGTAACGCTATTGCGCTGCAGCTGCAAAACCTGGGCATACAGCCCGGCGACTGCGTAGGGGTATGGTACCCCCGAAGTCTTGAACTTCCCGTTGCCATACTTGGGATTTTAAAAGCAGGTGCCAGCTACATCCCGTTAGACCGCGAAATGCCTGAAGACAGAATAAAAAAAGTTTTTTCAGATATCAATGTGAAAACTTACTTCTCTGATACGGACGCTCATATTCATTGCTCGCCTTTAGAAATTGCACCACAACCTCAAAATACGGTTTCTTTTCCCGAATCAGTTCATATTCCAGATAACTGGGCTTATGTATTATTTACTTCCGGAAGTACGGGAAATCCTAAAGGAATTCCGATTTCTCACCGAAATATATGTCATTTAATTCGTTCTGAGCAGGATTTTATAGGAATTAAAAATACAGATATCGTTTATCAGGGCTTTTCTGTATCCTTTGATATGTGGTGTGAGGAAGTATGGATCAGTCTGTTTGCCGGAGCAACAATTTGGGTTGCTGACGCTACTACTGTAAAAGCAATTGATGAGCTGAGTGAAGTTTTAACAAAAAACGGAATAACCGTACTTCATGCGGTGCCAAGTATTTTAGCGATCATTGATGAAGTTCCTGACATCAGGTTGATTAACACAGGTGGAGAAGCATGTACCAAACAGGTTCAGGAAAAGTGGGCAAAACCTTACAGAACATTTATCAACAGCTACGGTCCAACAGAAACTACAGTTTCTTCCAACATGGCTGTTTTAAGCAGTGAGGACGAGCTTACCATTGGCCCGCCACTTCCTAATTATCATATTGCTATAGTAGATGAAGGGATGAATATTCTTTCTCGCGGGGAAAGGGGTGAAATGATTATTTCAGGACCTGGTGTCAGCAATGGCTACTTCAACCTTCCGGAGCTGACCGAACAGAAATTTCTGCCTAATCCTTTTTCTGAATTACCGGGTGACACTATTTATAAAACAGGTGATGCGGTAATTATAAGGGAAGATGGCTTTATTGATTTTCAGGGAAGAATAGATGATCAGATCAAACTCCGGGGATACAGAATAGAACTTGGTGAAATAGAAGCACGCCTGAATCAGCTTCAGGACGTTTCTTCTGCTGCTGTAGCTGTAAAAGAGGACTCTAATGGGCAGGGCCAGCTGGTAGGTTATGCTGTAATGAGTAATGATGCATCATTTGATGAGAATGAAATGCGTAAGGAACTTGCAAAATTTCTGGCTCCGTACATGGTTCCCATTTCGATCGTGCCAATGAAAGAAATGCCAAGGATGCCAAGTGGTAAAATCGATAGAAAAAGACTTCCTTTACCGGAAAGCTTCACTATCCATGAAAAGAATGATGAAATCATTATTGACCCCAGCGCTCCAATAGAAGAAAGACTCCTTCAAACACTGAAATGGGTCTTTCCGGGAAAAGAAATAAATCTTACCCAGGACTTTTTCACAGATCTGGGCGGTCACTCTCTTCTAGCTGCTACTCTGGTTTCCCATCTGCGTCAAAAGGCGGGAATTCCTACAGCCTCATTGAAAGAGATTTATGAAAACCGTCCTCTGTCTGCTTACTGTGAATGTCTCAAGAGTAAACAAACTCAGGAAACCTTTCATCAGGAGCCTTTTCAGCGGGTTTCAACTTTACAGTATATTGCCTGTAATATTGCTCAAAGCGTTAGCCTTCTGGTAGTATTTGGGTTACTAAGTATTCAGATATTTTTTCCTTATCTGAGCTATTACTATTTTCAGCTTAATGGATATGGATTACATTATGCATTATTAAGTGCATTTTTACTGTATACCTTAATTCCACCAGTCTATTCAACAATTATATTACTGACCAAGTGGCTGGTCATTGGAAAAATAAAAGAAGGAGATTATCCTCTTTGGGGTTGGTATTATTTCAGATGGTGGTTGTGGAAAACAATCAAAAGATTAATGCCTTCTGAATTTATTGTAGAAACTCCTTTATATCCTAAATATTTAAAATTACTGGGTGTAAAGGTTCATCCGAGTGCTCAATTGAGCCTTTTGCCTATTTCAGCAGAAGATCTTGTGACAATTGATGAAAATGTAAATACAAGTTCCGGCTGCAGTATAGATAATGCCTCTGTTGAAAATGGTATTTTAAGAATAAGAAAAGTACATATTAAAGCTCATGCATACTTGGGTTCTTCCGTTATTGTCTGTGGAGATACAGTGATTGAAAAATTTGGCGAACTCCAGGATTTGAGCTGTCTTAATGAAGGAAAAAGAATAGGATTCGGGGAAGTATGGAACGGAAGTCCTGCTGAAAAAGTAAGAGTAAAAACGGGTGAGGAAGTTGAAGTACCAAAACTGGCTTCTACAGCAAAAAGAAACAGATTTGCACTTTTATATGCCTGCTCATTATTTTTCTTTCCTCTTCTTATTGTTTTGCCTTTAGCACCTACTCTTTACACTCTTTATTATCTGGATGACCGCTCATCTGATTACAATTTTTATTACTTATGGCAGGCTCCTATCCTTTCCACAGTCTACATTTTGTTATTTATAGGAGTAGTAAGCATTCTTACAAGGATTTTACAGTATAATATGAAACCGGGAATTTACCCTGTATATAGTTTCACCTATTACAAAAAATGGATAAAAGATCAGATTTTCAATTTATCACTGATTATCGTACATCCACTTTTTGCTTCTGTCTATATTAGTAAATTCTACAGAATGATGGGTGCAAAAGTGGGAAAAAATTCAGAAATATCGACCGCCAGCGATGTATCTCATCACCTTTTGGAAATCGGCGAAGGCTCATTTATTGCTGATGCTGTAATTCTTGGAGAACATGATGTAAGAAATGAAAAATTAATTTTATCAAAAACCTCTATAGGAAACAACAGCTTTGTAGGAAACAGCGGACTTATTCCACAGGGATATGAACTGGGCGACAATATGCTGATTGGTGTACTGAGTAAAGCACCGTCTGAAGAACAATTAAAAAACTCTTCGGAAAAAGACTGGTTTGGCTCTCCTCCAATAGGCCTACCTTCGAGACAAAAATCTGACGGATTTCACGATCATCTGACTTACAATCCTCCATTCCGTCTTAAACTGGCAAGAGCTCTTGTGGAAGGAATCAGAATTATTCTCCCTCAAACTGTTATCATTATCTGCAGTGTATTATTTATTGCCTATACAAGTACTTATCTTGAAGGTAAAATTTATTATCTTTTGCTACTGTCACCGTTTTATTATTTAGGGATCGTTGCTTTACCTTCTTTTTTCTTCACTGTATTGCTAAAATGGATATTTATAGGAAAATATAAGAAGGCAGAAATGCCTATGTACAGTACAAAAGTGTGGTTGAGTGAAGGAATCACTACCATTTATGAAGCACTTCCCGTACAGTTCTTCCTGGATTTTTTGCGCGGAACATTCTGGCTTCCATTTTTTATGAGATTTCTGGGTGTAAAAATTGGAAAAAAAGTATGGCTTAATACAACTGATATTACAGAGTTTGATATGGTATCCATTGGAGATGAAACGATGCTGAATGAAGACTGCGGCCCTCAGACTCACCTTTTTGAAGACCGAATTATGAAAATAGGAAGTGTAAAAATAGGCAGTCAGACCACGATCAACTCACGAACCATTATTTTATATGACAGTGAAATCGGAAATAATGTAAATATAGATGCGCTTTCCCTCGTGATGAAAGGCGAAGTTTTATCTGATGACACTTCGTGGTATGGAAGCCCATTGAGAGGAAAGTAATTAAATGAAAAGTGGAAAATTGAAAATGGAGCCCTTAATGATTAAGGCTATAGATGCGGAGATTAAAAACTGAGAATTCAGCATAATCATTTAAACCAGTAACAAATATATTCTCACCTCTTAAAAAAGTATTATGAATTATTCCATCAAAAAAATAAAAATCGCAGAACACCTTCCTATTGTAGATGAACTGGTGGGTGAGCTTCATATTTCTGAGAAAGAAATGAATGATAAAACGGCTGACTGGAGTCAGATCCGGGAAAATTATCTCCGTTTTATGACAGAGTATGAAGATGAAAACGAAGGTTCTTTCTTCATCGCCGAAATTGAAGGAAGAGCGATAGGTTTTCTATTTGGATATATCGACGAAAAAGATGACAGCAATTTTGAGCTTGGCGATGCAAATGACTTATATGTATCAGAAGGATATGTAAAGAAGGAATACAGAAAACAAGGAATTTATTCTGCCCTCAACAAAGCGTTTGAGGAAGCTTATTCAAATCACAATATCAGAAAAATCTACCGTTACACCCTTTGTAATAATGAAACCATGCAGCGTTGGCTGGCTTCGCAAGGCTACAGACCTGTAAGACTGGTATATGAAAAATGGCTGTAACCGGCTAAAAATAAATACACAGAAACAAGTGGACATCGTGCACAAATTAAAGAATGAGTCCATTAGTGGTTAAAATAAAAAACAGGCTGTCTCATCATTGAAACAGCCTGTTTTTTGGTGAACATTGTTCTTTTATTTTTGTCTGAAATAAACTTCGATTGGCACTCCGGTAAATCCAAATTGCTTTCTCAGCTGGTTTTCAGTAAATCTTTTATATGGTTCTTTCACATACTGCGGCAGGTTACAGAAAAATACAAATTGTGGAGACGGCGTAGGAAGCTGTACACAATATTTGATTTTAATATATTTTCCTTTAAGTGCCGGTGGTGGTGTATTTTCAAAGATTGGAAGCATTACTTCATTCAGTTTTGAAGTTTTAATCTTCTTTTTACGGTCTTCATAAACTTCCATAGCCACTTCTACCGCTTTTAAGATTCTCTGTTTCGTCAAAGCTGAAACGAATAAGATTGGAATATCCTGGAACTGACCGATCTTATCTTTAATTAATTTTTCGAAATCGCGCATTGTATTCGTCTGCTTGTCTTCAATCAAATCCCACTTATTGACAAGAATTACAATACCTTTTCTGTTTTTCTGTGCCAATCCGAAGATGTTCATATCCTGAGATTCCCATCCTTGTGTAGCATCTACCATGATAATTACTACATCAGAATATTCGATAGAACGGATAGATCTCATTACGGAATAGAACTCCAGGTCTTCATTTACTTTAGACTTTCTTCTCATCCCCGCTGTATCTACCAATACAAACTCGTGTCCGAATTTGTTATATAAAGTCTGAATACTATCTCTGGTAGTTCCAGCAATATCTGTTACAATATTTCGTTCTACATCCAGCAAAGCGTTAGTCATTGTAGACTTTCCTACGTTTGGACGACCTGCAATGGTAATTTTTGGCAATCCCTCAAAAGGATCTTTATATTCTGTAGTGGGAAAATCTCTAACGATATCATCTAAGATTTCTCCTGTTCCTGAACCGGTAGCAGAAGAAAGAGTATAATATTTATCAATTCCTAACTGATAGAATTCTGTTGCAGGAAGTTCTTCCTTAGCAGAATCTACTTTGTTAATAACAACATAAATTGGCTTGTTGGATCTTCTTAGTAATCTGTAGATTTCATAATCTGTATCAGTAAGTCCTTCTTCCACATTCATCATAAAGATAATGGAAGTAGCCTCGTCAATCGCTAGCTGAACCTGCTTACGAATCTCTTCTTCAAAGATATCGTCTGTACCAACATCGTATCCTCCAGTATCAATTACTGTAAAGTCTACTCCATTCCAGTCGGATTTTCCGTAGTGACGGTCTCTTGTTACACCGGCTGTAGAATCTACAATAGCCTCTCTTCTTTCTAGTAAACGGTTAAAAAGCGTTGACTTTCCTACGTTAGGACGTCCAACGATTGCGACAATATTTGACATAAAAAATATTTAATAATCCTTTTGCTGTGCTCAGGATATGTTATTAATGGGTTACTCCAACTTTTGGAGCCCAATTTTTTGCAAAGATAAGATTTTATTATTTAATGATATTTCAAATTAGAAAAATGGATAACAAACTCTAGAAGCTCCTACTCATCTATGATCGCTCACAGTGATTTTAATCAAAACTTTGGAAACAGCCTGCCCATTTCACCTATTTTATTCAGCAAACGATTCTTTATGAAAAATTTTATCAAAAAATAATTATTTGGCTATCAATAAGTAAAGCCGTTTATAGCCTTAGATGTTAATTAATCTTTAATTTTGATTTTCATATTTAAAATAAATTCTATAATTTCGCAGAACCAAAACAGACCTATAGTGTAACGGTAACACTCCGGTTTTTGGTACCGTCATTCGGGGTTCGAATCCCTGTGGGTCTACAAACCATCCTTTAAAAAGGATGGTTTTTGTTTTTTTATTAATTTTGGTTAGTTGATTTTGGTCACTGTATAACAAAATCACTATGAAAAAAGTCTTTATTTCGGATCAGGAATCAGGTGCAAAAGTTGGGGTCTAAGCAATTACTTTCAAAATAATCATACATTATGTTTCTTACAGTTGCTTCCCAATCTATCACAATGAAGTTAGGAAGACCAAAAGGAATATCATTTTCGTATAATTCCTGTACAAAATATTCATCACTTCCGTATTCGCCGTAATAAAAATTGTTTACATACTCATTCAGACTTTGGAAATCCATTTTCCCGAGATTATCCAAACACGCTTCGTAAACCTCTGGTCATGACTTGAATCGATTTGTTCTATTATTTCGTAAATCTCTTTAGATATGTGACATTCGCTCAACAATCCCACTTTTTCGAGAAAAGGACATTCATAATCCTGAAACATAAATTCAGGGTCTTATTCGTCTTTGTGAACTTTATACATTGCGGTGAGCAGTGAGCCATAGTCGGAATAATCCGAAAGATTTAGCCATTTTCCAAATAATGAGCTGTTATTGTATTTAGCAAAAACGGGAAGTCTTCACTTCAGTATAAAGGTGCATATTGAATTTTTAGGATCAGGATGTATAATTTAAACAAATTTTCATAAAAAAAGGATGCTTATGAGCACCCTTTTTTATGTAATTAAATGAAATTGATACTTGCTATTTATATTAGATCAAACCTATCCAGATTCATCACCTTCGTCCATGCAGCCACAAAATCATTTACAAACTTACCTTGTGCATCAGCACTTCCGTAAACCTCTGCTACTGCTCTCAATTCAGAATTGGATCCGAAAACAAGATCGGCACGGGTGGCTGTCCATTTTGGCTGACCAGTTGAGCGGTCACTTCCCATATAAAGTTCTTTATCTTCGGACATTGCTTTCCACTGAGTTCCCATATCTAAAAGATTGACGAAGAAGTCGTTGGTAAAAGCTCCCGGACGGCTGGTAAATACCCCGTGTTTTGAACCGTCAAAATTGGTATCTAAAACGCGCATCCCTCCTACTAATACACTCAATTCAGGAGCAGTAAGCGTTAACAACTGAGCTTTATCAATTAATAGAGACTCTGTAGGTACTGTGAATTTTCTTTTCAGATAATTACGGAATCCATCAGCTGCTGGTTCCAGATAGCCCATAGATTCAACATCCGTTTGTTCCTGAGAAGCATCCATTCTTCCTGGTGCGAAAGGAACTTTCACTTCATGTCCTGCATTTCTTGCGGCGGCTTCCACAGCTGCACTCCCTGCCAGAACAATCAGATCAGCTAAAGATATTTTCTTACCTCCATTTTGAGAATTGAATTCATTTTGAATTCCTTCCAATACACCCAATACTTTCTGTAACTGTGCAGGGTTATTCACTTCCCAGTTTCTTTGAGGTTCCAGTCTTATTCTGGCTCCATTCGCACCACCTCTTTTATCACTTCCTCTAAATGTAGAAGCAGAGGCCCAGGCTGTAGATACCAGCTCAGAAATACTTAACCCTGAATTTAAGATTTTTGATTTAAGTGTTTCTACATCATTTGTATCAACCAATTCGTGATTCACTTCCGGAATCGGATCCTGCCAGATCAATTCTTCCTGTGGTACATCCGGTCCTAAGTAACGGGCACGCGGTCCCATATCTCTGTGGGTAAGTTTAAACCATGCTCTGGCAAAAGCATCTGCAAAGGCTTCAGGATTTTCGTAAAAATGTCTTGAAATTTTTTCGTAAACAGGATCCAGTCTCAAAGAAAGGTCTGTTGTAAGCATTGTTGCCTTATGTTTTTTAGAAGAATCGAATGCATCAGGAATGATTTCTGCACCATCTTTTGCTACCCATTGATGAGCTCCGGCAGGGCTTTTCGTTAATTCCCACTCGTTTTCAAATAAGTTTTTAAAGAAATAATTACTCCATTGAGTTGGCGTTTCTGTCCAGGTTACTTCAAGACCACTGGAAATAGCATCTTTTCCGCTTCCGGACCTATAGGTGCTTGCCCATCCTAATCCCTGCTGTTCAATTCCTGCTCCTTCGGGTTCTTTTCCTACATGATCTGCAGGTCCTGCCCCATGGGTTTTCCCAAAAGTATGCCCTCCGGCAATCAAAGCAACTGTTTCTTCATCATTCATCGCCATGCGTCCGAAAGTATCACGAATATCTTTAGCGGCAGCAATCGGATCAGGATTTCCGTCCGGTCCCTCAGGATTTACATAAATAAGCCCCATTTGTACTGCTGCCAGTGGGTTTTCAAGATTTCTGGAATGGATATCTCCATCCGCATTATCATCTGTAGGAAGTACAGCGTGATGTTCTACAACCCCTTCAGAACCGTGTGCATAGCGAACATCTCCTCCTAACCATGTTTTTTCTGAACCCCAATATACATCCATATCCGGCTCCCATACATCAGCACGTCCTCCTGCAAACCCAAATGTTTTGAAGCCCATAGATTCAAGAGCTATATTTCCTGTAAGGATCAAAAGGTCTGCCCATGATATATTTCTTCCATATTTTTGCTTAATTGGCCAAAGTAACCTCCTTGCTTTATCAAGACTTACATTATCCGGCCAGCTGTTTAAAGGTGCAAAACGCTGCTGTCCCGCTCCAGCTCCTCCTCTTCCGTCTCCTACACGATAAGTTCCGGCACTGTGCCATGCCATACGTATAAATAAAGGTCCGTAATGTCCAAAATCAGCCGGCCACCAGTCCTGCGAATCCGTCATCAATGCGTGAAGGTCTTTTTTCACCGCCTCAAGATCCAGGCTTTCAAATGCCTTTGTATAATCGAAGTCCTGGTCCATGGGATCAGACAGTGATGAATGCTGGCGCAGAAGATCCACCCTAAGCCTATCAGGCCACCAATCAGAATTCTGGGTTCCCCCACCAGCTACATTTTTCTTCATTGTTCCATTGTGAAACGGGCATTTACTGATGTCATTCAAATCTTTTTCCATTGTCGTTTATTTTATTATTGATTAATACAGTTTAAAGTAATTTTCTGTTGTAAGAACATGGCAAACTTACAACGTCTATTTAATAAATACAATCTATTAATAATTATTTCAGCGATAGTTAAAAACTATAAATAAATATTTCTAACAGCATTTAAGGTCAGACAAAATTGTGGTATTAAGTTAGGAATTTTTTAAATTAACTTAAATAAAAACAGCAACATATCACTCAATTTAGAATCACTCAACGTAAGAATTATGAAGAAAGATAGAGGAAAGCCGGAAGAGATAAGTTGTTTATCATAAACTCAGCTAAATTTTCAATATAAGCAAAGTTATGGTACAGAGTTATTTTAAAAAGCAGTATTTCTTAAAAGTTAAAAGCTCTCTACTTGCCGCCATTATACGAATTATTTTAATCTGTTTATTCTTAAACTTCCGCAAATTATATTGTTTTCAATTTACAATTTGGAATCCTTTCTATTCTATCAAAGATTTTGTTTAAAGATAACAAACAGCAGCAGAAATTCATCTATTCATCAAGATTATTCCCATAGGGTCATGCTGTAATTTACAGGCACTTTTAACTTCCATTTATATTAAAAAATAAATTAACTACCTTTATGTCACAGAACATGAATTCCCTTCTTATGAAAAAAATAATTGTCGTCCTTCTTGTAGCATTCATCATGATCCAGTTTTTTCCTATTGATAAAACCAATCCCCCTCCTACCCCTGGCATGGATTTTTTGAAGATTAAAAACAGCCCCGAAAAAATAGTCAAAATCATGAGGACTTCGTGCTATGATTGTCATTCCAATGAAACCAAATATCCATGGTATTCAAGTATATCACCTGTTTCCTGGTTCTTAAAAAATCACATTAATGAGGGGCGAAAGCACCTTAATTTCTCTACCTTTGCAGTATATGAGCCGAAAAGGCAGCTTCATAAGATTGAAGAATGCATTGAAATGGTTGAGAAAAAAGAAATGCCGCTTGAGTCTTATTACGTAGGGCATCAGGATGCTAAATTGACGGATGAACAGCGTGCAGACCTTGTTCAATATTTTAAAAGAGTAAAGGAAGATACCGAAAGAGGGATCATGTTTAATAAATAATATCATGGAGAACTGGCAGGATAAACATATCGTATTTTTTGACGGAGATTGCGGAGTCTGTAATTTCTGGGTTCAATGGATATTGGAAAGAGATAAGAAAGACAAATTCATGTTTGCCTCACTACAATCCGACTTTGGCCAACAGTTTTTAGGTGACAGAGGGTTGGAAACAAAAGTATTCAATACTTTATATCTTTGGAAACCTAAGCAATATTATCATATAAAATCAAGAGCAGTATTAGAAATCGCCAATGTATTGGGCGGAATATACAAGCTTTCTGTTATCGGAAAAATACTACCGAAATCTTTAAGTGACAAAATGTATGATATTGTTTCCAGAAATAGGATGAAGCTAGCCAATCAAAAATGTTATTTACCGGATCAGCATCAGAAGAAAAAGTTTATCCAGATCTAGATGCATTATAAAGTTCTGGCAAGATAGTTACCTTTTCGGGTGAAGAATAATTCTATAACAAAAAAAATAGTTAATAAAATATCATTAGCCAATTTTATTTTATTTGTAAAATTATTTTTCATTTTAAATTTCTTAGCATCTGTTTATGCACAATCAGGGATTATTATTAGAAAATAATTCAAAACGCACCTACTGTTAAAGTTATTTTTAATGACGGTACCTGTCATATTTATATTTCTATAAATATGGAATACTGATAAATTCATTACATTGAAAATAATAGTATGTATGTAAAATATAATTCATAAAACACAAATAAATAAACAGAGATCAATTATTTTAAAACATACTTGATTTTTTAGTAGGATAGAAGATATATTTGATGTTAAAGTTTTTAACACAAATGAGTTTTATTAAAAAATTATCCCTCCCATTTTTAATAGGTACTGTCTTATATTCAGGACAGGTAAAAAAATCCGACGAATGGAATCTTCTTGCAACTTCAAGAGAAAATTATAATGGAGTCGCTATGGCCAACGGACAATTCGGTATTGTTACTAATGACACCCCATTAGTAACAAAGGAAATTATCCTGAATGGAGTCTATGAATCTTCTCCCGAAAACGGGATCAGCCGGATTGTAAAAGGAATAGAATTCTTAAATCTTAGAATTAAAATTAATAATAAGGAAATTAGCGGAAATAATATTTCCGGATGGAGCCAGACTATTTCTATGAAAGAAGGTATTTCCACCACCTCATTTTCATTTAAAGATCTTGCAAATATAAATTATAGCCTCTTAACTAACAGGGCTAATCCTTATTCAGCAATGACTATCGTGGAAATTATTCCTCTAAAGGACATCGAGGTATCTGCATTTAATTATATGAGTATCCCTGATGAACTTAAAGATGTCAAAAAAAATTACAGAGTATTAAAAGACAACGAATTCCTTATGCCGGTTTTTGGTACTGTGGCTAAGACCATGAATGGAAAATACAGAGTGGCAGCCTCCACCACATTCTTATTTGACGGTCCTAAAGAAGATCTGAAATATATCAATGAGGAACTGGGTTTTACTACGAAGCTCAAAAAAGATAAGAAATACAAGTTTGCTGTTGCGGGCGGAATATGTACTTCGAAAGATGTAACTGATCCCGTGAACGAATCCGAAAGACAGCCCATATTTGCTTTGCAGGAGGGAATAGGCTCTATGCTTGACAGACATAAAAAAGCCTGGGCAGCCCTATGGAATGCAGGAGACATTGAAATAGAAGGCGACCTTGATGCACAGCAAAGAATAAGATTTGCACTATATAACTTATACTCTTCTATAAGATCAGGTTCAAGACTCAGTATTCCTCCAATGGGTCTTTCTTCACAGGGATATAACGGGCATATTTTCTGGGATACTGAATTATGGATGTACCCTGTTCTACTTGCCATGCAGCCTGAAATGGCACAATCATGTTTGGACTACAGAACCGACAGACTTGAAAAGGCAAAACAGAAAGCATATATCTATGGCTATAAAGGGGCAATGTACCCTTGGGAATCCGATGACACAGGAGAAGAGGCCACACCGACCTGGGCACTGACCGGTATCTTTGAGCAACATATCACTTCTGATATCCCTATTGCTTTCTGGAACTATTACACAGTGACACAGGACAAAAACTGGCTGAAAGAAAATTATAATGTGATGAAAGAAACAGCAGATTTTTGGGTGAGCAGGGTTACTAAAAATAATAATGGTTCTTTCTCTATTAAAAATGTAGTAGGTGCAGATGAGTATGCACAACATATTGATGATAATGCTTTTACTAATGGTTCTGCAATAGAAACCTTAAAAAACACGATAAAAGCCGGACATATTCTGGGTGAAAAAGTAAATCCTGCATGGCAGGAAGTTGCTGAAAAATTGCTGATCCATACAGAAAACGGGATTACTCAAAACTATAAAGGTTACAAGGGACAGCCGATAAAACAGGCTGATGTTAACCTGCTGGCCTATCCCCTGCATATTATCACAGATAAAAAACAGATAAAAAACGATCTGGAATATTATGCTGATAAGATGGATAAAAATGACGGACCCGCCATGGGCCCGGGAATATTATCCGTTCTGTATGCCAGAATGAATGAGCCCGAGAAAGCCTATGATTATTTCCTAAAATCCTATATCCCGAACTCAAGACCGCCTTTTGGTGTTTTCTCCGAATCCGCCAAAAGCAACAACCCCTATTTTGTAACCGGAGCAGGAGCAATGCTTCAGGCCGTCATCTATGGCTTTGGCGGAGTGGAAATTACAGATCAGGGAATAAAATATAATAAAGGTGTTCTGCCTAAAAAATGGAAATCTTTAAAAATAAAAGGAATTGGAACCGATGAAAAAACAATAGAGATAAGAAACTAAAATAAATCTGAAATTTAAAATACACAAATTATGAAAAAGATGAAATTGCCTCTGGCATTAGCTGCCCTTTGGGTAAGCGATATTGCCTTTGCTCAAACAACTGAGGAAAAGGAAAACAGGATCGAAGAAGTAGTGGTCATAGGCTATGGTTCAAAAAAAATAAAAGATGTAACGGGAGCTGTTACCAATCTTAAAGCTTCTGAATCCAATATCGGCGGTGCTACAGCCAATATCGACCAGATGATAGGCGGAAGAGTCGCCGGAGTGCAATTCAAACAGACTTCCGAACAGCCAGGTGGTGGCAGCCAAACAATCATCAGAGGCAGAAATTCTATTTTTGGTACCACTGATCCTCTCTATATTATTGATGGAATTCCCTTATCCGAAGAAAGTACCGTAGCAAACGGTTCCTCACTCAACGGCGTAGCTTCTTTTTCAGCTCCCGCAAAAAATCCTCTAAATTCTATCAATCCAAATGATATTGAAAGTATCGCTGTTTTAAAAGACGCTTCTGCTACTGCCATTTATGGTTCAAGAGGGGCTAACGGTGTAGTCATCATTACTACAAAAAAAGGAAAATCGGGAAAAGCAAAAATAACCTATGACACGTATTACAGCTGGCAAAGTGTTGTAAAAAACTACGAGGTAATGAACTCTCAGGAATATCTGAACTTCTGGACCAAGATGGGTAAAACATTGAATTCTGTAGACACAGGGATCAATACCGACTGGCAAAAGCAGATCCAGAGAACAGGGGTGATCAGCAGCCATGCTCTAAGTATGTCCGGAGGGAATGAAAACATTAAATATTTTGCTTCGCTAGGTTATTTTGATCAGGAAGGAGTTCTTAAGAATTCAGGAATTGAAAGGTATACCGGAAGATTGAACCTCAGCTATACCAAAAATAAGTTAGCTATCAATACCAATATTTTCACTAGCTTCATCAAAGATAAAAACCCTGCAATACAAGGGGATACCAGAAATTCCTTAGTTTCTTCTGCTATTACTTTCGCTCCTTATCTTTCTGCAGATCATCCTTATGCATCAGATCCGTCTTCTGATTTTAATGTAAACCCGCTCCTTTTTTTAAATATTAAAGACCGCACAAAATCAGATAAACTGAATGCAAGTACTGATATTTCCTATGAAATCCTTGATGGTCTGAAACCGCAGCTGAAATTAGGATATGAAACCCAAAACTCTGTCAACAATTTCTTTCTGCCTAATTCTGCTCCCGCAAGCGGTATGTCAAGTATAGGGGTACATGGAGGAATTGCCTCCAATTCAAATTCAAGAAATAATAATTATCTGGCAGAAGCCCTCCTGAACTATAACAAAACGTTTGGAAAACATCAAATCATTGGGCTGGCAGGATATTCCATTCAAAAATTTGAAAATGAATTAACGATTGCTTATGGAGAAAAATTTCCGACAGATATTTTAGACGGAAATTATAATCTTCAATCCGCATCAATACTCAGATCATTTTCAAACAGAATTCCAAGCACCCTTATTTCAGGATTTGGAAGGATAGACTATACCTATGATGGGAAGTATTCTGTTACCGCTTCAATACGCAGAGACGGTTCCTCCAAATTTTCCAGTGGAAACAAATGGGGTTGGTTTCCGGGAGTATCTGCAGCATGGAGAATTTCTGAAGAAGAGTTTTTAAAAGATAACAAAACCCTTAACGAACTTAAATTGAGAGCAGGATATGGTAAAACAGGAAACCAGGGATTCAATAATTATCTTTCTATGAACACTTATCTTATAGAGAGAAACGGAATTCTTGGCCAGCAACTCATAAGCGGGGCCACACTGTCCAATTATACAGGAAATAAAGATTTCAAATGGGAAACTACCAGCCAGCTTAATATTGGAGTCGATTTCGAAGCTTTCAACAGAGTTCTGTCAGGAAGTATTGATGCCTTTAGTAAAAAGACAAAAGATCTGGTAATTCCTATTTCATTACCTTTTGAAGGAGGGGTTGATCATCAGTGGATCAATGCAGCTGATACCAAAACAACTGGTATAGAAGTTTCATTAAATGCAAGAATAATCCGTAAGAAAAATTTTTCATGGAATGCCAATGCCAACTTCTCTTCCATAAAAACCAGTGTAGATAAAATATATGGCGGGACTGCTGCAAGGTCAGCTATGGAATTATTAGGTTTTCGGGAAGGGGAAAGAGCCAATGCCTATTTGGCTCCAGACTTTTTAGGGCTCAATCCTGACGGAAGCATGAATCTTTCTAAAGATCTACGTTACCAGGGAACTCCGGATCCGAAATTTACAGCCGGATTAGGTAATAATTTTAAATATAAGAATTTTGGGCTGGATGTATTTTTTACAGCCTCTGTAGGTCAAAAGTTATTTAATTATGCTGCTGCTCAATATGGAGTTGCCAAACCGGAGCAGCCCTATAACCTTTTAAAGGAAGCTCAATATTTCACAGCTGCAAACGGAACTCCGGCTTCCAGATCAGGCAGTAATTACTGGGCATATAACTCCCGTTTTATAGAGGACGCCTCATTTGTCAGATTACAAAATATTACGCTGTCATATGATTTACCCGCCAGTGAGTACTTTGGAGATTTCATCTCTTCATTCAGAATTTATTTTCAGGCACAAAATCTATGGACCTGGACCCAATACTCAGGACTTAACCCGGAATCTTCCAATGGAAGCTATCTGGAAAGATCCGAAGGTATTCCCACCCCTATGTTGCCAGGGAAAATAGATCTCGGAGGTTATCCTTCTGCAAGAACATATTCTCTGGGAGTTAATGTAAGCTTCTAATTTCTTTAATTAATGATTAAAATAGAACCTATAATGAAAAATAAATTTATAAAAACTTATTGGCTGGGGCTTATTCTTTTCTCCGGTGGAAATCTACTCAATTCATGTTCCGACAGTATGCTTGAAGAAAATGTTTATACCGGAACTTCTCAGAATAATCTTATAGCTCAGGGCGAAACCGGCTGCAAAATTCTCGTAGACGGCATTTACAAATATGTACAGTATTTTAGTTATTCACGGGGGAATAACTGGCAGCTGGCTCCCGAGGCGGGAACAGATGAGTTTACTTTAAACTGGGGATTTGCCATTACAGAATGGGGCGGAATGCAAAATTTTCTCAACCTGAATTCCGGCCATTATCAACCCATGGAAATGTACCGCGAAACCTACAAACTGATTGCACAATCTAACCAGGTACTTATATCATTTGGCAGCAAAGAGAATGATCCTGCCTATTCTGCTATGGTCGCAGAAGCCAGATTCTGGAGAGCATACGCTTATTATAAATTACAAAATGTCTTTGGAGCTGTTCCTTTGATCACCGGTGGTGAAAATCTCTCTAGCGGCATTGAAAGAACTTCAGCAGTCACTATAAGATCTTTCGTAGAATCTGAAATGAAAAATATTGAAAATACACTTCCCTCCACTCCATCCAATTACGGCAGACCAACAAAGTGGGCGGTAAAAGCTTTTTTAGCAAGATTTTATTTAAATAACAAAGACTGGACAAAGGCCAGCCAGTATGCAAAAGACGTTATTGATAATTCCGGATCAAGCCTCCAGGCCAGATATCAGGATGTATTTAAAATCGATGCAAACTCTGAGATTATTTTGGCAGTCAATCAAATTAACCAGTCTGATAAAGGGAATAAATATGTGGCGCTTTCTTTGGAAAGCGAGCTGCGCAATGCCCTTAATATTCAGGGAGTATCTGCCTCCAACGGATATGGAATGTCCAATTATTTCTACAGTACTTTTGCATCTGATGATCAACGGATAGCACCATTTGACAAAAATACCAAACAGGGAATTGCTATTGCAGGAGTACAGTATAAAGCAGACGGAACCCCTGTATATGGAACCCCTGCAGCCCCTGAAACCGTTCAAAAACATCTTAACCGCGTCATTACATTCAAGTTCCCTTTACAGGAAAACATTGCAAAAGGAGAAGACAGTGATGCCGACTTTCCGCTGATGCGTCTTGGTGAAATTTATCTTACGTATGCAGAAGCCCAGTTTCAGATGGGAAATACAGCCGCTGCTTTACAGTATATCAATCCCATCAGGACCAGAGCCGGATTACTGCCTCTTACCGTTTTGACATTAGATGATATTCTGAATGAAAGAGGATGGGAAACCTATCATGAAGGATACCGCAGAGAAGATCTTCTGAGGTTTGGGAAATTACTTGAAAAAGTAGAATTGAAATATACATACGACTTTCCGGCATCTCCTTATCCTCACTCAGGAAATATTAACAGAGAACTCTTTCCTATTCCGGCGGATGCTATTTCTTTAAATCCAAAGCTTACCCAAAATCCAGGATATTAGAATCATCTATAGTATCATTTCAAAGGATAAATTCATAAAAAAGAGAGCAAAATGCTCTCTTTTTTATTGGTTTAAGGACCAGATGGAATAAGAATTTGGCGGACATTGAATCTTCACCCACTTATCGCCCTGTGTTGTAGGATACCAGCTTGAAGCACCGGTAAAATCTTTAATCTGCTGATTGCTCCAATTAGTTTCTACCCAGCGTTCCTGCCAGCTTGATGAAGTATTAATGTAAACTACAAGCCCGGGATTTCCGTTATATCCATTACGTCTTGCAATATATTCATCATTGTCCGTGTATAGAATGGAAGTGGTACCGGTAGCTTTATTGTTATGAATCCAGATAAGGTTATTTAATTTGTCTTTGTTCAGCCACTCCTCATAATCTCTGTAAAAAATAGTAGGATAGCCTTCATGGGTCAAGATATAAGCGTAGGCCGGCATTTTATTGTAGATAATATCGGTATCATGATTGGCAACAAATGTTACAGCTTTGTAAGGGTTTCTTTTCCACATCATATCATCATTCAAAACATTTAGATTTCCATTATCAAAGGCTTCATCCATCTTATAGTAAGCGGCAAAATCAAATACGGAACTGTTGGCGTTATTAGCCCACCACTCCAGCGTATTTACATTGGAATCCCATAATTCACCCACAGAAAACCCACCTACTTTAGAATTCCAGGTATTCACAACCCAGGGACCAAACCCTTTGACGTAGTCAAACCTCCAACCATCAAATTTCATTACATTTTTATAGTATTTTGCAACAGAATCATCTCTTCCCCAAAGCCAGTCCTGTACATGAGGATTGGCATGGCACATATCCGGAAAACCTCCAAAAGAACCTTCATCATTGTTTCCGTAAGCATTTTTATAAAAGTCATTATAATTTCTCTGGAATTTTCCGGAGGCTATTCCTGAAAAATTGGTCCAGGTATTGGTTCCTGTATATGGATTGGCTTCAGACTGTCCTCCACTGTTATGATTGATCACAATATCCGCATATACCTGCATATTTTCAGCATGCGCTTTTGTAATCAAGGCTTCCAGTTCAGCTCTTGATCCAAAGCGGGTTTCAATACTTCCATTTTGGTTAAAATTTCCAAAATCATAATAATCTGTGGGATCATACCCCATGGAATAGGCTCCGTTCTGCGCTTTGGAAGCCGGGGGAAGCCATACAGAACCAATTCCGGCATTGGACCATGCGGTCAGTTTATCTTTCACTGTATTCCACCAGTTCCCTCCATCCGGAACATCCCAATAAAACCCCTGCATCAAAACACTACCGCCCGGGCCGGCAACAAATTTTCCCTGTACAGATCCTGATCCGGCTCCAGTACTGAAAGGCCGCCCATCATGATTCGTAACATTTACAATTTTATTGTGAACTTCTTCCTGCGGGGAACGTTCTGTAATTAATTCATCGCTGCTTTGGCAGGAGTTAGTAACAGCAAAAGCCAGCAGATAAAGGAAAAGATAGGATTTTTTCATGGCAAAAACAATTATTAATATTACAAACAAGTTACAACTTTATTAAAAACAAATTCAATTAATAGGGATATATTTTATTTTTTAATAATAAATCAAGGGGAAATTTATTGGGTCTTTTCATTAAAAAATCATAAATTTTTAATATTCTCGAAGCAATTTTTCTTTTAATCCATATATTTGCATACTATGGAATACAATACCCAAAAAACTCAGCTTCATATGCCCGAATACGGCAGAATTATACAACAGTTGGTTGAGCGCTGTAAAGAACTCACTTCCAAAGAAGAAAGGAATGAGATGGCTATGGCAATCATCGATTTTATGGGTCAGAGAAACCCACAACTTCGCGACGAAGAAAATTATAAACATAAACTTTGGGATCATCTTTTTATTCTGGCAGAATATGATCTTGATGTAGAGTCACCTTACCCGTTTCCTACAAGAGAGCAGCTGGCAGAAAAACCTAAAAGAATGGAATACCCTAAACTTCAGGGTGATTTTAAATTTTACGGAAAAAGTATCCTTCAATTGATAGAAAAAGCAATCGAGCTGGAACAGGGCGATGAAAAAGAAGCCCTTATCGAAGTGATTGCCAACAATATGAAGAAATCCTATAATGTATATAATAAAGAACACGTAACAGATGATGTAATTTTCCGTCATTTGAAAGAACTGTCTGAAAACAGGTTGGATCTTACAGGAATAGAGTCTCTTGAAAAAAGTAAAATCTATTACACCAGCAACAATAACCGAAACAACAGCGGTAATAGTAACAACCGAAATAACAATAACAATAACAATAACAATAACAAAAACCAACCTAATAAAAGAAGGCATAATAACAATCATAAAAACAGAAAATAATGAGTGGAACATTTCAAATAAGAGGAGGAAAAAGACTGCAGGGCGAAATAACTCCACAAGGAGCCAAAAATGAGGCTCTACAAATTTTATGTGCGGTGCTTTTAACCGATGAAGAGGTAAGAATTAAAAACATTCCGGACATTCATGATGTCAACAGACTGATTGAAATCCTGGGTGATTTTGGTGTAAAAGTTATTAAAAACGGTCAGGGAGATTATACTTTCAAGGCTGATCAGGTCAACTTCGACTATATAAAGTCTGATGAATTCAAAAAAGACGGAGCAAAGCTGCGTGGTTCCATTATGCTAATGGGTCCGATGCTTGCACGTTATGGAGAAGCTTATATGCCAACTCCGGGAGGTGACAAAATCGGAAGAAGAAGATTGGATACCCATTTTCAGGGACTTGTTGAACTGGGTGCAGAGTTCAATTATGATGAAGAGGAATATTTCTATTCTTTAAAAGCTACAGAACTTAAAGGGAAATTTATCCTTTTAGAGGAAGCTTCTGTAACGGGTACAGCCAATATTGTGATGGCTGCGGCATTAGCAAAAGGAAAAACAAGAATCTACAACGCCGCCTGTGAGCCTTATCTACAGCAATTATGCAAAATGCTGAACAGAATGGGAGCCAATATTTCAGGGATCGGATCTAACCTTCTTACCATTGAAGGAGTAGATTACCTTAGAGGAACGGAACATACTATGCTTCCGGATATGGTAGAAATCGGATCATGGATCGGTCTGGCCGCTATGACAAAATCTGAAATCACCATCAAAAATGTAAACTGGAACCAATTGGGAGTTATTCCAAATACATTCAGAAAATTAGGAATTCAGCTTGAGCAAAGCGGTGATGACATTTACATTCCTGCTCAGGAACATTATAAAATTCAGAAATTCATTGACGGATCTATTCTTACTATTTCTGATGCACCATGGCCGGGATTCACTCCGGATTTGCTGTCTATTATTTTAGTAGTGGCTACTCAAGCAAAAGGAAGTATTCTGGTTCATCAGAAAATGTTTGAATCCAGGTTATTTTTTGTGGATAAATTAATTGATATGGGAGCTCAGATCATTTTATGTGACCCGCACAGAGCTACCGTAATCGGATTAAACCAAGAAGCTCCGTTAAGAGGAACAACAATGGTTTCCCCGGATATCAGAGCCGGAAACGCTCTTCTGATTGCGGCACTTTCTGCAGAAGGGAAATCTATTATCCACAATATCGAGCAAATCGACAGAGGATACGAAAATATCGATGGAAGACTGAAAGCAATTGGTGCTGATATCGAAAGAATTTAAAAATTATTTTATTACTATAAAGCGTTCAGAGTGATCCGGACGCTTTTTTTATTGTGGTTGTATAGTCTGTGGGAGAAACATCAATCCCCTAAAATAAAAAAGCGCCTGGTAAAATACCAGACACTTCGAGTAATTAAAACTATATGAATCTTCCCTAAGAATACTTCCGGCAGAGATACTCCACCGTCGTACTCAAAAGTTTATTTTTAGTCAGATAGAACTCAAGGTTCTGATAATCTTCTGAACTGACATTGATATATAACTGTACTGTACCAAAACTGTATCCGTTTACATACTCCACATTTGCTGACAACACTCTATGACAGATGCCCAATTGATTGTAGATAGTATTCATTAAATGCTCAAACTTCATTTTGCCATTCAATTCTATTTCCAGGATCAATTCTTTTTTTGGCAGGCTTACTTTATTTTGCAAAACCTGCAGGCTTGTATTAGGTGTAATCATTGCTAAACATTTTTGGTTAAACACTTCTGATCATATTGCTGTTTGCATTAAATCTGTGACAAAAATATAAAAAAATATTAGTCCACCAAATTAGTGGACTAATATTTTTTAAACTTTAACAAAAAAAGAAGCCTTATCAGCTTCTCTTTGATTTAAAATTCCTGTATTCTTTCCAGTTTATCTGAACCTGCCAGCCCATTTGGATTGCAGCCGGGCTCGCCTTCAGGTACTTTTAAACCTTTCTTTGTATAAAATTCTTCCCAAAAGGTATTGGTTTTCCCTGTTTTAGGATCAATGAAGGTCATAGGTTCCAGTTTGAAAATATGTTCTTCCCGGAATGCTCTTTCTATAAAGTCTGAGCAGTAATATGAGCTTTCATCAAGAATATAATTGAAATTATATGGCTTACCGAGCATTGAGTTTGCTCTTTCAACAGCTGTTGGAATAGCTTTTTGGTATTCAGGTTTCAAACGATAAACGACTACTTTCTGCCCATCCTCTTCCTGATCTTTAATAAAATCTTTTAAAGACTGCTTTTGGGAACCTCCTTTTGGTGCGGCATGCAGTACAAATATTGTATGTCCTTCTTTTTGCAAAATACCAATATGATCGAAGGAAGCAGTTTTCTGTTTTTGAGTTACATTATTGATCGCTCCGGAAAGCCCTGTCTCTTTTGCAGTTACAAAAAGTAAATCTCCATTTTTAAGAGACATTGTTTGATAAGCGCTGCAATTGATCATCAAAGTAAATAAGAAGAATAAAAACCCTTTAACAGCTACTTTCTTCCTTTTTTTATTTGAAAATATTTTAAATTCTAACATCTGATTATTATTTCAGATCCAAAATTACAAAATAGAATTCATTACATTTGTGTAACATATTGAGCGATTCTTCACATCAACCTAAACATTCCTACATTTTTATGCCACATATTTTATTAGTTGAAGACGACGACAGGCTTTCTAAACTTATCACAAAAGGGCTTCAGGAATCTGAATTTGAAGTAACTGCAGCCTATGATGGAATGACAGGTCTGAAACTGGCTCTGCAGACAAATTTTGATCTGGTAGTGACAGATATTGTACTTCCTAAAAAAAGCGGTCTCGAGTTCTGTAATGAAATAAAAGCATTAAAACCCAATCTTCCGGTGGTAATGCTTACCGCACTTGGAACTACGGACGACAAACTGGAAGGATTTGATGCCGGAGCTGATGATTATATGACCAAACCTTTTGAAATGCGTGAGCTGACAGCAAGAATCAAAGTTCTGCTGAAGCGTTTTTCACAACAGAGACAGCAAAAAGTCTTCGTCCTCAAATATGAAGGCATTGAAATGAATTTGGAACAAAAAACGGTTAGCAGAGACCATACTCCTATTAAGCTAACCCCAAAAGAATTCAACCTCCTGAAGTTTATGATGGAAAATTCTGAAAGGGTTCTTTCCAGGAATGAGATTGCTGAAAAAGTATGGGAAACGCATTTTGACACGGGAACCAACTTCATAGATGTTTATATCAATTATCTTCGGAAAAAAATTGATAAAGATTTTGACAGCAAGCTTATTCATACCAAAGCAGGCATGGGATTTATCCTTAAGAAAGACTACGAAACAGGCATTATACAGTAATCACCAAGGCGAACTAAAAACATACAGATGAAAATAAGAACCAGGCTCACACTGCTTTTTACTTTAATTACCGCAATGCTTTTAGGCGTTTACAGTTTTTCAATCTATTATTCATCAAAAGAGGCCAGAGAAAAATCATTTTACAGCGAGCTGCAAAATGAGGCTATAGCAAAAGCAGATTTGTTTTTCCAAAGTTCACTGCCTGAACAGGAAATGCATAAACTTTACAAAAACAACAACAGAACCCTTAATGAAGTTCAGGTTGCCATTTATGACTCCGGTCATCAGCTGATCTACCACGATGATGTAAAAGTAGATTATGTAAAAGAAACTCCGGAAATGCTTTCCCGGATATTTCAGCAAAAAAGAATAAGCTTCTTTTTGGATCAGCTACAGGTGGTAGGAATGATTTACCATCATTCTGGAAAATCCTATGCTGTAACAGCTGCTGCATATGACAAGTACGGTTACGACTATCTCTCTCATCTACTTACCATCAGCATCATATCTTTCATCAGTATTCTGATTCTTATTTATCTGGCGGGAATTTTTCTTTCTAAAAAAGCATTAAGTCCATTAAGTGAGATGGTCAATCAGATTAAAAGAATTACTGCGGGAAAACTACAGCTGCGCCTCAAAACAACAGGAGAAAAAGATGAGCTTAATGAGCTTGCCCAAAATTTCAATGGCATGCTGGAGCGTCTGGAAAACTCTTTTGACTCTCAAAAACATTTTGTATCCAATATCTCACACGAACTACGGACGCCATTATCTGCCATTATTACAGAGCTGGAACTGGCTTCTGAAAAAGATCTTCCCAAAGACCAATATCAGCAAACAATCCGCTATGCCTTGGATGACGCCCGCAATATGGTCAAACTCTCCAATAGCTTGATGGATCTTGCCAAGGCGAGTTATGACCCTAATGAGATCAGCTTCTCGGAAGTACGTCTGGACGAGATTCTTTTGGAATCTTACACCAAAATTATCAAAGAAAATACCGGATACAAGGTCTCTTTACATATTGAAGACCATGTAGAGGAGCATCAGCTGATCATTCAGGGAAACGAATATCTTCTTCAGGTTGCTTTCAATAATCTTATTGATAATGCCTGCAAATATTCACCGGAACATATGTGTTCAATAAATGTTACAGTAAATACAAAAAAGCTTTACATCAGTTTCTCCAATACAGGAGTTTCTATTTCACAGGAAGACCTGCAACACATCTTTGAACCTTTCTACAGAAGCGAGACTTCCAAAAGAGAAAAGGGCCATGGAATTGGGCTTTTTCTAACACAGAAAATTATTCATCTGCATGATACAGCAATCACTGTAGTATCAGACGATAATACTACTGTTTTTACAGTAATATTTGATATTGCATGATATAGAATACAGTAAAACTTTAAACCTTTAAGAAAAGCCTTAGCTTTTAAAGTGGCTTAGAGAATAGGCAAGCTGAGATTCGATTGTATTTAAAATCTTTATAGGTGATTTTTTTCTACACTACCCCTTCGAAGTTCTACTGAAAACAGTAGTCCCTATACTGGCAGCAATTACGCACATAATGGAAATCCATTGTAAAAAAGATAAGTCCTCTGAAAGAAATATCAAGCCCGAAAAAGCCGCAAATGCCGGCTCCAGACTCATCAGAATACTGAAGGTTTTCGCAGGAAGCCTTTTCAAAGCCATAATTTCCAAAGAAAAAGGTAGGGCACTTGATAAAATAGCCACTCCCAGACCTTTTATAAAAATAGCAGGTGTAAGATTGAAAACCGCACCATCCCATATGGTAAAAGGAATAATCACCAGACTTGCAAACAGCATTCCTGTAGTAACGGCATCTTTTCCATCCATTATTTTAGCAACTTTCCCACCCATTACAATATAAACAGCCCAAAACATTCCTGCCAAAAAAGCAAGACCAAGCCCCAATAAATCTATATGATCACTTTTCCAGGGAACGATAAGCAATATTCCTACACAGGCCAGTAAAGCCCATATAACATCCAATAACTTCCGGGACAGCGCCAAAGCAAGAAACAAAGGTCCGGCAAACTCTACTGTTACTGCCAGCCCTAAGGGTATACGCTGGATAGCCATATAGAAAATAAGATTCATCGCAGCCAGCCCAACGCCGTACATGGCACAGTATTTCCATTTCTGTTTATTAAACTGCAGAAATTTTGGCCGGTTAATTAAGGTTAACAGCACTGCAGAAAGCACGATTCTTAAACTAACCGTTCCAATCGCCCCTATGGCAGGGAAAAGTTGCTTTGCAATAGAGGCCCCACCTTGTACACATATAATTGCTAAAAGTGTTGCGGGTATGGCTATGTTTAACTTCTTCATTGGTAAAATTTATCATTCATAAAGCAACCTAAAACCCCAAAATTGAGAATATAGAAAAGATTGTCTTCAAATTTATCAATTTTATATCTTAAAAAAACAATTATTTCTGAGCCCACTCTTGAAATTTCTCACGGCTTTAAAACCTTTCTTTCTCTAATCATATTCTAATTATATTCTAAAGCTTTTCTAACAGCTTCCCAATAGGACTAACAATACCTTTGCAGTAGACAAAAACCACTATGGATACCGATTCATCACATCATCGAAACAATTAAGTATTCAACAGTATACCTTTCTGTATACCAGCTGAATGCTATAAAACAGAAAGGTTATGACCACACTAGAATTTACACTCCGTCTTTTTACAGCATTTGCCCTTGGTGCAAGTATTGGCCTTGAACGACAATGGCGCCAAAAAAGCGCAGGTCTTCGTACCAATACTCTGGTATGTCTGGGCTCTGCAGCATTTGTTCTTCTTTCTATCAGGATCGGGGGTGATGCCACGGGAAGAATAGCCTCCTATATTGTAAGTGGTATTGGCTTTTTGGGAGGGGGCGTTATTATGAAAGACGGACTTACTGTCCGCGGCCTCAATACTGCAGCTACCATCTGGTGTTCAGCATCCGTAGGAGCCCTCAGCGCGATGGGATTCCCTCTTGAAGCAGCCATTACCAGCGGATTTATCATCCTCACCCATATCATTCTGCGTCCTTTGGGTACCAGACTCGGAAATACCTTCAGCAACAGAAACCATTATACCGAATATTTGATCAGTATTAAATGTAAAAGTGAGGTAGAAAACCACGTTCGGGTTCAGCTGATGCAATCTCTAAGCGGGAATGATAAAATATTATTAAAATCCCTCACCAGCGATGATAATGGTGTTCCTGAAAATGCCATCATTACAGCCGAAGTTCATGCCTCCACTCCTCAGGACAGTTTTATGGAAAAAACCGCCAGCAGACTAACAATCGAAGATAAAGTGATCAAGGTTAGCTGGGAAATTATAGGGACAGAAAACGATTTATAACATTTGAAACAACAACTGAAGCGATGCTAAAAAATCTTCCAACAAAAATCTCAATTCAGCAGCTCTAGTAAAATTGAAAGAAGCTGCATCTGAGAATGAAAAAATGGTGTATGCCATGCTCGAAACTTCAGAAGAAGGCCTTAGTGAGAATACCGTAAAAGACCGTTTGAAAATTTATGGTAAGAATGAAATTGCCACTCAGAAAGCACCTTCATGGCTAAAACAGTTTGCCCATTCTTTCTTTAATCCGTTCAATTATATCCTGGCCTGTATTGCTGTAATCTCATTATTCATTGATGTGATCCTTGTACCTGCCGGAGAAAAAGATCTCAGCACGAGTATTATCATTTCAATAATGCTTCTGTTCAGTACTACATTGCGTTTCATTCAGGAATTCAGAAGTAACAAAGCAGCCGAGGCGTTAAAGAAAATGGTAAAAACCAGCTGTCTTACCAAAAGAAAATTCAAAGAAAGCGAAGAAATAGAAATTACAGAAATTGTCCCGGGTGACATTGTAATACTTTCTGCAGGAGACATGGTTCCCGCTGATTGCCGGATCTTAAAAAGCAAAGACCTCTTCATCAGTGAATCTATTCTCACAGGAGAAGCTCTTCCTGTAGAAAAAAATGCTTTTCCCATCCACGATGCCAAGAACAGAAATCCACTTACTCTTCAAAATATATGCTTCATGGGTACTAATGTGGTAAGTGGATCAGCAACTGTGGTGGTTACCAATACCAGTATTTTCACTTATTTCGGAAGTATCAGCAGAAGTCTTGCTTCCAAAAGACCCGAAACAGCTTTTGATATTGGGGTAAATAAAGTAAGTTTTTTACTCATTCGGTTTATGCTGGTGATGACTCCAGTTATTTTCCTTATTAACGGATTGGTAAAAGGAGACTGGGTGCAGGCTTTATTATTTGCTATTGCCGTAGCTGTAGGACTTACTCCTGAGATGCTTCCGATGATTGTTACTGCCAATCTGGCAAAAGGAGCCGTTAACATGAGCAAGAAAAAAGTGATTGTTAAACGCTTGAATGCTATTCAGAATATCGGAGCAATGGATGTTTTATGTACTGATAAAACAGGTACACTTACTCTTGATAAAATTGTATTGGAAACCCACCTCAACGTGAGAGGGATTGAGGATGATGAAGTCTTGAAATGGGCATACCTCAACAGCTTCCATCAAACCGGACTTAAAAATCTACTGGATCAGGCTGTACTGGATCATGCCGAAGTTCATAATCTCTTGAAAGCTGATGAACTCTATCTAAAAGTAGATGAGATTCCTTTTGATTTTGAAAGAAGAAGAATGTCTGTTATTCTAAATACCTCCAGGGGAAAACATCTGATGATTTGCAAAGGTGCGGTAGAAGAAATGCTTTCTTTATGCCACTATGCTTTAGATCCCGGGGAAGATCATAGTCTGCATATTGAGAATGATAATAGTGTTCCATTGAATGATCTTATGAAAGAGCAGATTATCAAAATGTCTGAAAAGCTTAATTCTGAAGGATTAAGGGTATTATTGGTTGCAATCCGGGAATTTGATGGAGGCCATCCGCTGAATTATTCCGTTGCAGACGAAAATCACCTTACTCTTACTGGTTTTATAGGATTTCTTGATCCTGCTAAACCTTCGGCTGAGCCCAGCATTAAAGCATTACATAAACTGGGTATAGAAGTAAAAGTAGTCACAGGTGACAATGATATTGTTGCTAAAAAGATATGTCATGACGTAGGAATTCCCATTAATACTATTATGCTTGGTGACGAATTGGAAAATATGACGGATGACGAACTCAGCAGAGACATGGACCTCTATTCTGTTTTTGCAAAAGTAAGCCCGTTACAAAAACAACGTATTGTAAAGATATTACGATCAAAAGGCCATACTGTAGGATTCATGGGAGACGGAATCAATGATGCTGCAGCTATTAAAGAAGCAGATGTAGGAATTTCTGTAGATACCGGCGCAGACATAGCCAAAGAAAGTGCAGATATCATCTTGCTTGAAAAAGATTTAATGGTGTTGCGAAGCGGTGTCATCTATGGAAGAAGAACTTTCGGAAATATCATCAAATATATAAAAATGACTGCCAGCAGTAATTTTGGAAATATGTTCAGTATGATTGGAGCCAGTGCCTTGCTTCCGTTTCTACCCATGCTTCCGTTGCAGATCCTGACCCAGAATTTACTATATGATATCTCACAATCTTCTATCCCCTGGGATACGATGGATAAGGATTTTTTGGAGAAACCAAAAAAATGGGATGCCAGCAGCATCAAAAAGTTCATGCTGTATATAGGTCCTTTGAGCTCTATTTTTGATTATGTGACTTTTGCGGTAATGTTCTTTATTTTTAAAGCCAACACTCCGGAACAGCAAAGCTTATTTCAGACAGGCTGGTTTGTGGAAGGTTTGCTTTCCCAGACGCTGATTGTACATATTATCAGAACGAAAAAAATTCCGTTTATCCAAAGCTGGGCTGCCACTCCTGTAGTTGCTTTAACCAGTTTAATCATGCTGATCGGAATTCTCATTCCTTTTACTCCATTAGCGGTATATCTGAAAATGCAGCCACTGCCTTTGAGTTATTTTCCATACCTGGCCGTCATTCTCACAGGGTATTGTATTCTTACTCAATTCGTAAAACAGTGGTTTATTAAAAAATTCGGACAATGGCTGTAATATAAATAATTTCATCCTTTCTGATGAATTCCTAAAGACTTAAGAACGAATCAGAAGGGATGTAAAACACTGTACAGCAGCAAAAAACAAACACTTCAGGTGTTTTCAAAAAATCTCACCTGACATTGAAATAAAATAAGAAATTAGAATTAAATTAGTGGTTATAAACATTTTATATGAGAAAAACAGTATTAACGATAGTACTTTTGACATTTGTTACCTCTTGTAAAAGTCCCAAAAGTGAAACCTCACAAGATCAGGATCTTCTGGTGAAAGGAGATAACGTCATCATTCCGGAAAACAATCCTGTTTTCAAAAAAATTAAAACTGAAATAGTTACCGAACAGGAACACAGTGATGGTGTAATTTCAGCAGGAACTATTCAGGCAATACCCAATCATTATGCAGAAATCGCCAGTCCGTTTTCCGGAAGAATTACAAAATCCTTTATCCGGCTTGGACAAAATGTTTCAGCAAACAGTCCTCTTTTTGAGATCCTTTCTTCAGATTATTTTTCGGTTCAGAAAGATTATACTGATGCCTTAAATGATGTACAGCTTGCGGAGAAAAATTACAAACGCCAGCAGGATCTTGTAAAACACGGGGTAGGAATTCAGAAAGAATTGGATGAAGCAGAAACAGATTTTAAAAATAAAAAAACTTCACTCTCTAATGCTTCTTCGGCCCTAAAAGTTTACAACAGTAAAGGAGGAGGCATCGGAAGCCCGCTGATTGTGAGAGCTCCCATAAACGGTGAAATTATTTCTAACAAAATTGTAAATGGCCAATATCTAAAAAATGATTCCGACCCTGTCATTATCATTGCAGAGCTTTCTAAAGTATGGATTTCCGGAGATGTGAAAGAAAAAGACATCCGCTTTGTGAATATTGGAGATCATGTTTCAGTAAAAGTAAGTGCCTACCCTGATCGTAATATTAGCGGAAAAGTTTATCACATCAATGAAATTGTCGACGAAAACACCCGAAGCATAAAGGTACTTATCGAATGTGACAATCCGGACAGAAGATTAAAACCCGGAATGTATGCCACCGTCAACTTCTCTACAACTCCTGAAAAAACAATTATGATCCCTGTTACCGCTTTAATGCAGAATGACAGTTCTCAATATGTGTGGATAAAAACAGGTAAAAATCAATTTGCTAAACGTTCAGTCACCACAGGAGAAACAGATCAGAAAACAACAAAAGTTCTCTCAGGATTAAAAACCGGAGATACCATTATGACTGAAGGTGGAATTTATATGTTGGATGCAAAATAATGTAGAATGTACAATGAAAAAGGCATAGAGTATCTGATGTAAAAAGATATTTCACTTTATACAAAAATTAAGAACAATGAAGCAATTACTTACACTCTCTATACAGAAGAGGTGGCTGATGCTGGCACTCTTCATTTTACTGGGGTTTTTCGGTTATTATTCCTGGACCAAGTTATCGGTAGAAGCTTATCCTGACATTGCCGATGTCACTTCACAGGTGGTAACCCAGGTTCCGGGACTGGCTGCCGAAGAAGTAGAACAACAGATCACCATTCCTTTGGAACGTTCTCTGAACGGCCTACCGGGAATGCACGTGATGCGAAGCAAAAGTACCTTTGGGCTTTCCATTATTACAATCGTTTTTGATGATGGTATTGATGATTATTGGGCAAGACAGCGTATTCAGGAAAGACTGTCTGATGTAACGCTCCCTTATGGTGCACAGCCGGGTCTGGATCCTCTTACTTCTCCTATTGGCGAGGTATACCGATATATTATCGAAAGTAACAACCACAGCTTACGGGAACTCACCGATTTGCAGAAATTTCTAATTATCCCCCGTATCAAACAGGTTTCAGGGATTGCCGATGTTACCAACTTCGGAGGAATTACCACTCAGTTTCAGATTGAACTTGATCCTCACAAACTGGAACAATATGGTCTTTCATTATCAGAGGTCACCGAAACGATCTCCAAAAATAATGTCAGTGCAGGAGGAAGTATGCTTCCCCGGGGAAATCTCGCTTATGTAATCCGGGGAATAGGTCTGGTAAAAGATTTAGATGATCTTGGAAAAATTGTAGTTAAAACCGAAAACGGAGTTCCTGTATTCCTGAATGATGTAGGTACCTTAAAATATGGAAACCTTGAAAGAAAAGGAATTCTTGGGTATACCGACAGGAAACGTAATTATCCTGAAAGTGTAGAAGGGATCGTGCTTTTACTGAGAGGACAAAATCCTTCACAGGTGCTTGAAGGGGTTCATGAAGCTATCGATGAACTGAATAATGAAACACTTCCGCCCGGCGTAAAGATTCATACTTTCATGGACAGGACAGATCTTGTCAATACCACCTTACATACCGTTTCTCATACTCTTACAGAAGGAATTGTACTGGTTATTTTCGTGCTGATTGTATTTCTGGGGAGTTGGAGAGGTGCATTACTGGTAGCAATTACAATTCCACTTTCTCTGTTGTTTGCTTTTATCCTGATGCATTTTACCAATATACCTGCTAATCTTCTTTCTCTGGGAGCTATTGATTTCGGTATCATTGTAGATGGCGCCATTGTAATGCTGGAAACTATTCTGAAAAAAAGAGAAGAAAATCCGGAAGAGCCGCTGGAAGAAAAAACGATTACGAAAAGGGTAATTGAGGTAGCTAAACCTATTTTCTTTTCCACTATTATTATCATTACGGCCTATCTTCCTTTATTCGCTTTTGAAAGAGTGGAGAAAAAATTGTTTACTCCAATGGCTTTCACGGTGGGCTATGCTTTATTTGGCGCACTGGCAGTGGCATTGCTTCTGATTCCGGGATTAGCTTATGTGATCTATCGTAAACCTCAGAAAATATATCACAATAAATGGCTGGAAAAAATAAGTAATGCATATGGAAAAAGAGTTGACAAAATCATGCAGGCTCCTAAAAGAGTAATCATTCCGATAATCATTGTCTTACTATCAGCAGGAATCCTGTCGTATACCGTTGGAAAAGACTTCCTGCCTGAGCTGGATGAAGGTTCTATCTGGCTGCAGGTACAGCTACCACCCGGTATTTCTCTGGCTAAAGCTAAAGAAATGAGCGACACTTTAAGAGCCAGAACTTTAAAACATTCTGAAATTACCTATATGATGGTCCAGGCAGGCCGTAATGACGATGGCACCGATCCCTGGACAGCCTCTCACTTTGAAGTTTCTGTGGGAATAAAACCTTATGACGAGTGGCCTTCCGGAAAGACAAAAGCAGATTTAATTAAAGAACTGGCAGCAGACTATAAAGAAATGCCGGGCTTCACGGTAGGTTTTTCACAACCAATGATCGACGGAGTAATGGACAAAATATCGGGAGCCCACAGTGAGCTTGTGGTAAAAGTATATGGAGAAGATTTCAAAGAAACCCGAAGAATTGCTGAAAGCATTTTATCTACTTTAAATAAAATCCCAGGTTCGGCAGACCTTGCCATAGATCAGGAACCTCCTTTACCTCAGCTGCAGATTATTGCTGACAGAGATAAAATTGCTCAGTATGGACTCAATGTAGCAGATGTGGCAGATCTTATTGAAGTAGCTTTAGGAGGAAAGGCCATTTCTCAAATCTTCATTGGGAATAAAGTTTATGACATTTCGTGCCGCTACACCGAAGACAGCCGTGATACTCCTGATAAAATAGGAAACCTGATGCTGACTTCAGCTACCGGAGCCAAAATTCCATTATCACAGGTGGCAGAGGTAAAATTAAGTACCGGAGAAAGTACTATTACCCGTGAGATGAACAAACGCCACCTTACCGTAAAATTAAATTTAAGGGGTACCGATCTTTCTTCGTTCCTGAAAATAGCGCAGAATAAGATTGAAAAAGACATCAAATACGACCATGAAAAATATCAGATCAAATGGGGCGGTCAGTTTGAAAATCAGAACAGAGCTTACTCCCGACTGGCATTTATTGTTCCGCTGGCTTTAGCGATTATGTTCCTGCTCCTGTACGGTGCATTTGGTAATTTCAAGCAGGCTTTGGTACTGATGTCTATTGTTCCGTTGGCTTTATTTGGAGGAATGCTGGCACTTAATATCCGTGGGATGTCCCTTAATGTATCTTCTGCTGTGGGCTTTATTGCGCTCTTCGGAGTGGCCATTCAGAATGGAGTGATCATGATCTCTCATATCAACGATCTCCGTAAAAAAGGATATGACCTGAAAACTGCTGTAACAAAAGGAGCAAAAGACCGTTTCAGACCGGTACTGATGACAGCAACCGTTGCAGTAATCGGATTATTTCCGGCATCCCTGGCCACGGGAATCGGATCAGATGTACAGCGCCCTCTGGCAACAGTGATTGTATATGGCTTGATGTTCTCTACTATTTTAACCCTGTTTGTTCTGCCTGCCATTTATTTCATGGCTGAGCGTGGTAACAAAAAACAAAATTTGGAATCAGATGAAAATTAGAGTTTATTATATCATAATAACTGCAACATTCTTCAGTATGGCAGGCGTGATAAAAGCGCAGGAAAAAGAACTCTTAGGTTTTGAAGAATATTTAAGTATTGTCGGAAAGAAGAATCTTGGCTATGCCTCTCAGAAATACAATGTAAGTATGGCTGAAGCAGCTATTCAGACCGCAGGTATGTTTCCGGATCCTCAATTGGATGTGGAGACCACCAACAACGGAGTGAATAAAAATATGGGCTACGTATACGGAACGTCTATTGGCTGGACTTTGGAATTAGGCGGAAAAAGAAAAGCAAGAATAAACCTGGCTAAAAATCAGTCTGAGCTAAGTAAAATACAGCTGCAGGATTTTTTCAGAAACCTTAGGGCAGATGCCAGTTTAGGATATATTGATGCTTTGCGGTCTAAAGCTATTTTGGAAGTACAGCAGGATTCTTATAAAAACATCCTGCAGCTGGCAAAGTCTGACAGCATCCGATATCGGCTGGGAACCATATCATTAGTCACTTCAAAACAGAGTAAATTAGAGGCAGCGTCTCTCCTTAATGAAGTGTATCAGGCGGAAAGTGCCCAACAGCAGTCTCTTACCAACCTGTCTGTATTTCTTAGTGATAATAAAATAACGGGGCGGGATGTTTCCGGAGATTTTACTGCTTTCAACAGGGATTTTAATATTGATGATATTATTCTCCAGGCGCTCAACGAACGGGCTGATTTATTGGCAGCCAAACAGAATACACAAGTTGCCAAAAGCCAGATCAGCCTTGAAAAAGCCAACCGTATGATTGATTTGGGAATCAATGCGGGTGCTGAACGTCATACGGAAGCCACTAACGAAATCGCCCCTTCTCCTACTGTAAACGCTGTAAAACTGGGACTCAGCATTCCACTCAAATTTTCAAACAGAAGAAATGCAGGATTGAAAATAGCAGAAATGGCACATTCTCAGGCAGAAGTTGAATACCAGCAGATAGAACAAGGTATTCGGGCTGAAGTAATGCAGGCTTACCAACAATATATAGCGACCCAGAAACAGGTGAAGCAATTTCATAATGGAATGCTTACAGAAGCCCAAAGTATCCTGGAAGGGATCACTTACAGCTATAAAAGAGGAGAAAGCTCTATTCTGGAAGTACTGAATGCCCAAAGAACCTACAATGGAATAAGAAAAGATTATTACCAGGCTCTTGCAGATAATGCGGCAGCTTTAGTAGAACTGGAACGCAGAGCCGGAATCTGGGATATTAATTTTTAAAATAGAGGCAGGAAGTTGGAAAAAGATTTTTTTGAGTGAGTAGTATACTATTTAAATACCAATTCAACTAACCCTCAACTCATCCGGAAATTATTTTTTCCTTCATTCCTCCGGTTTCTTTACATAAAAAAGCTCCGAAATCAAATTGATTTCGGAGCTTTTTATTTCTTATATTTAGATTCATAAATAGCAATCCAGTCTTCCACGGTCATTTTCCGGCTTAGTTCACCAATCAGGTCGAAAGGGATATCTTCCACTTTTTTAAAACGAACACAGGACTTGCCCATATCCAGTTTTTTCCTGGAATGTTTTGGGTATTCCTCCACAAACCAATTAAGTATTTCCGGTCTGGAATAGAGCCCCATATGATACAATGCAATAAAATTCTTCTGTGAAGCCAGATTAATAAATGGCAAAGCGGTACCGGGAGTACAATGATACCCTTCCGGATAAGTTTTCAGCGGCACTGCCCAGCCCAGCATTCCATAGCTGAGATTTTCTTCAAAACCATCTGGCAGATTACTGTGGATGGTATCAAAAAGTTTTTTAAAAGCATCCTGTCTTTCCTCAGGAATCTTTGAGATATAATCTTCTATGGAAACTGCCTGAATCTGCATATTTTAATTTTTTCTAAAATACGATTATTTTATAAAATTATATACACTGTACATCTGCACCTCTTTACTGCTCTTTTGTAAGAACATCATTTTGTTTACATTAGGTACATACTGAATCATATTTCCGTCTGCAAAACCATAATTCTGGAAAAAATTCCTTCCTTTATAATCAAGACTTACTTCCTGAGATTTTAAAGTAGCAAAATCAAAAGTCTTCATAGAAAAACCTGTATTCCCGAATGCTCCTTTAGGGTAAAATGCCGAAATATAAAGCTTGTCTCCGGCCTCCACCACATGAATTCTTTTTCCTGTAGATGCTCCGGCTGCAACAAACTGCTTCACCTCTCCTTCTTTGTTAAACTTTATCAGCATACCGGCATCCAAAGTGTATACAGGATCAGGAAAGCGGTTCATTCCGGAAGGCATAGGTCTTGTCACAGTTTCCTGCTGAACAGCCATTAGCACCTCATCTCCTTTTACAATTGTTTTGATCACTTTCACATCACTCATATCTTTACTTCCTGCAAGATTCGTGTTGCTGATCACGGCTTTTCCTGTTTTCATATCGTAGAACATCACTGTTCCGAAAGTACTTGATCCTATAGTAACCGCAGCATTTTTTCTACCAAAAGCTACCAGATAATCATTGTCATTTTTGCTGATTGCATATAATTTTTCAGGAATATACTTATCATCAAAAGCAAGATCTTTATCTTCATTATTAGAAAGCAGTTCCAGCTTATAAGATTCTTTCCAGCCTGCTGCCTTACGCAATACAACTATTTTTCCTGAGTTCGTTAAGGTCAAAGATTTCTCTACATAATCACTGCTCAATGTAATCTCTTTGTTCCATACTACAGAAAGTGTTCTCAGGTCTATTACCTGAACATCATTGATATTATCCGTCTTTTTACTTGAATATCTGTCATTGAAAACAGCAGCATATTTCCCGTTTTCAGAAAAAACTACATATGTTGTACCGGACTTGTTGGTAGATTCAATATTATATTTTGCAATACTTTTTGTAGTAAATGCGCCTTCTTTTTTGCTGAAAACATGCTGAAAAACTTCTTTTCTGTTTTCTTTACCAAAATATTCTTCTGTAAAGGCAACAAATTTGTCATCATCAATCTGCTGCGATCCCAGATAATTGTGAAGAACTCCATTGGTTTTATTAGCATAATCTTTCACGTAAGTATCCACAAGGCTACCGTTCTGATCAAGCTTTCTCATCAATAATTTCTTATGAGGAAAAACATTTCTCATAAGTCCGTCAATATTAATCGCACTGAACATATAAGAATTATAATCATCTGCCAGTACCAGTTTATCATCAGTTTCAAGATTAGCATCCACTGTGAATTTTGTTCCCTCTGTCACTTTCGTCTGTGCATACGAGTATATCGAAGCTGTAAGTAATGCCGAAACAATAATTTGTTTAATCATAGTATTTTCCTTAGTTATTATAAATTTTTTCTTCTAATTTTTTCAGTTCAAGATTGGCATCATAAGACAATTTAATATCTACCAAATGCTCCTGCAGTTCATTTAAATATTTCTCCGCTTCCTGGTAATTACCTAAAGCAATATTCAGTCTTATCAGGTTAAAATAAATATATTCACCAATCTTCTGATTGTAAAGTGCTTTCTTGTCATTATAATTTATTTTTGTCAAAGCGCTTTTCCAAAGGTCAGTCCCTTTCTGCATATTTTCCATAGCCACCTTATTCGGAGCATAATCAGACTTTGCCTGAAGCTTTTTCAAATTGGTTGTAACGTAGATATATGCTTTTTCCAGATCGTCATAGTCGCCTTTATTCTTTACCGTTGCCAAAGTCACTGTAGAATTGATGCTGTGATATCCGAAGTTTTCGTTAATAATATTCCTTGTACGGTCCATTATTCTCTGTAAATATCTTTTTTCCTGAGCATTAAGATTTATTTCATTAGAAGGAACGCTGGCAATTTCTACAAAATCTGAGAAGTAAGTTTTATCTAATTTTACTGTACCATCCTGCTTACCAATAATTCTAGTAGGCTGATTAGCAAAAGTTTTACCCTGGTTATCCTGAAAATTTGTTCTTTCCATTTCAATGACAATATCAAGATAGCTTCCCCCTTTTGAGAAGCCAAGTACATCCATTTGAGAAGCAAGAATTTTGTTGTCTACAATTAAAGCATCCCTCAAGTCAGGCTGCTGATAAACCGGTGTGGGAGGAATATGAAGAACAGGTCTTGCAGGGATTCTTAAAACCGGAGCACCGTTGGTGGCTGCAATCTTTTCAACAGCTGATAATTTATTATATTCTGCGGACTCCAATTTGTATTTTTCCTGAAGTTTTTTCACCTCAGCATCATAGTCTTTCAATCGTTCTCCATGTTCTATTTTAGCAGCATCCACATTCGCCTGATAGTTATCTACCTGCCTTTGGAAATCTTCTCTTGCCCCTCTTACAACATCATCTTTTGAAATATTATAAGGTGATTTCACCGTGATTGTATAATTTCTGTTGGCAATATCGCTGGGAAAAACAGGATCTTTTAAAAGCTGAAAGCTGATGATTTCTTTATCAATTCTCTGAGCTTTGGAATATTGAGAATAAAATAAGGGTATTAAAAAAAGTAGTTTTAAATTATTCATATGTTATTAGTTTTTCAGCGCAAATTTATAACAATTTCATCAACATCAAGAAGAAATAAATTCCCTGACATTTCCAAATAAAAAGGCAGCTATAAAGTGTATAGCTGCCTTCAGAAATTATTAACTCAAAAAATTATTTTTTAATCGCTTTCACTGTAGATTGCGATCCATCTTTAAAATAAAGCGTTACGAAGTACAACCCTGAATTCAGTTCAATCAGGTTAAGTTCTTTCACAGAACCTTCAAAAGTTTTTACAATTCTGCCTGAAGCATCTCCTACCGTTACTTTTCTCAAATCTTTCGTATCTGATAAATACAGTATATCTTTAAAAGGATTAGGATGAACTGCTGCAGTTTTTGCCTGGCGGCCTACTTCTGAAGTGCTTAGCTGTGCACTTTCTACCGTAAAATCATCTACATAAAAGTTGTAATCCTGAGAATCATTTACCGTTCCTGAACTTCCATAAAAAGCAAATACTGTATTGGCACTTGTATTAGCCGTTAGATTATAGATATAGTCATTAGATGAATTGGATGGGCCATTACTTGAGTTCCAGGTCTGCAATATTGTCCACGTACTTCCGCCATCATCGGAAACTATAAAATGAACAATATCATCACTACCCATTGCAGAAGCAGTCGTACCGGAATAAGTTGTTACCCCATACTTAAATTTCACTCTATATCCACCTGCTGAAAGATCAAAAGGTACTGTTTTAAGCCAACCTACCCTATTGACAGAATACAGATTCATGTTGGCGGAAGGTCCGTTAGCTGATGTATTTAAAAAATTACGCTGTGCCCAGTAAGCGGTAGTTCCAGTAGATCCTGTAGCAGGAGCACCTCCGGAAAGAGCAACCGTCCAGCAATTACCGGGAAAGGTTGTGAAATTATTGGTATAGGAAGGTATTACAGTTCCACAGAGAGTTGTAAATGATCCCGCAAATGACCATGCACTTTGGCCTGTTCCACTGCTGCAGTTTGTGCGTACCCAATAGTAGTAAGTAGTGCTTGATGATAAATTACTGATTGTATAAGAAGTACCTGTTACCCCAGAATAATTAGGTACAGTACTGCTGTTTGGAAGAGTACCGCTTGTACTATAATAAATATCATGACTTGCTGCCTGTGTACCTGTGGGCACTGTCCATGAAACCTGAGCTGAATTGGACGTAAGGGCCGCTACAGTTTGCAGTACCGGTGCTATACAAGTGGTATATGCCTCTGCTGAAAAAGCAAAAATATTAGGAATACCAGCTCCTGAACTTTTTGTGACTGTAACACTTTGTATAGGTTTAGTCTGATTGCCCGTATCAATGTTCAGAACAGATTGATACAATCTTGGATTGGAAGTATTGGACTCTAAAACATCATTTCCTCTGTTAATCCTTCCGATTCCCTGAATAGCATAATTAGATCCTCCATACCAGTCAGAAAGATTAATGCCGGAAAATGACTGTGTTGTATTATCCGTAAACGTTACTGTTACATTTACTACAGAGGTGCCACTCCCACTGGTTGAAAGCATATACAGTTTAAAAGCAGCTGTTGGTGTAGTAAACACAAGCGTCCCGTTTTGTCCTGCTGCAGATAACTTCAATGAATTATTGGAGTTTAAATCTGCCAATTGATAGCTGAGGCCGGGTGTGGTGCCTACCACCGAATTGATGATTCCATCTACTGGAATACCATAATCAATTGCTGAACTGGATGAGGTAAGCTTAAAATCTCTGGCTACAAAAGCAAAAGATACTCCGTCAACATCTGTATTGGTTGAGACTGAAGAAGATCCTGTGCCATTGGCAATAACGTCAGCTGTAAAGCCCGAAGAAACCGGCATTGTTTGAAAATTTTGAGCCATCAAGGCGGAGGCGGAGATTAGAGCAACTGCAGGCAGTACTCTAGAAAATAAATTTATTATCATTTTAATCACATTTGACCCAAAAATTAAGAAAAATAACAATACAAAAAAGATTATTTTAACAAAAATACAGTATAAATCAAAAACAAATTAAATATCAACAGTTCATTAATCAAAATTTAATTGAATTAATACAATTAATGATGCACTTCTTATCAATCCTTAATTTTATTATTGAGAAATTAAATCCTATTTTTGTCATACAAATTTTTTGAACAATGCCGAATATTTCAAACAGAGCACTTCATATGCCGCCGTCGCCGGTAAGAAAACTGGTTCCCTTTGCGTTACAAGCAAAACAGAAAGGAATAAAAGTATATCACCTTAATATCGGGCAGCCTGATATTGAAACTCCGGAAACGGCTTTAAATGCTTTAAAAAACATCGATTTAAAAGTATTGGAATATGCACTTTCTGAAGGGAACATAGAATACAGAAAAGCCCTTACAGAATACTATCATTCATTAGGTTTTTCTGATTTAACTCCGGACAATTTCATGGTTACCAATGGAGGTTCTGAGGCACTTAACTTTGCCATTTCCACTTTATGTGACGAGGGTGATGAAGTGATTATTCCTGAACCTTATTACGCAAACTACAATGGTTTCACCAGCACATTTGACGTGAATGTAGTGGCGGTTCATTCAACTATTGATACCGGGTTTGCCTTACCTCCGATAGAAGAATTTGAAAAGAAAATTACAGAAAAAACAAGAGCAATTATCATCTGCAACCCAGGAAATCCTACAGGATATCTGTATACTCGTGAAGAGCTTCAAAAGCTTGCAGAAATTGCTTTAAAATATGATATTGTTATTATTTCTGATGAAGTATACAGAGAATATGTATATGACGGAAAACAGCAGATTTCAATGCTTGATTTCCCGGAATTAAGCGAAAACTGTATCATCATTGATTCCGAATCAAAACGTTACTCTATGTGTGGAGTAAGAATCGGCTGCATGGTGACCCGTTCTCAAAAAATACGTAATGCAGCAATGCTTTTTGCACAGGCAAGATTAAGCCCTGTTCTTCTTGGACAGATTGCAGCTACAGCAGCACACCAGAATGACGGACCTTATATCAGAGCGGTAAGAGAAGAATATACCCACAGAAGAAATATATTGGTAGACCTTCTAAATGCGATCCCGGGTGTAATTTGCCCTAAGCCTAGAGGAGCTTTCTACTGCGTAGCTGAACTTCCTGTAGATGACACTGAAAAGTTTGCACAGTGGCTGCTTGAAACATACTCTCTAAATAACGAAACCATCATGGTAGCTCCTGCAGGAGGATTCTACAGTGACCCGGAATTAGGAAAAAAACAGGTAAGAATTGCTTACGTTCTGAAAGAAGACGATTTAAAAAGAAGTGTTGAAATTCTGAAAGAAGCTTTAAAAAAGTACAGAGCAGATTTTAACCTGTAAAATTATATCATAATGCCGACAACAAAAAATATACATCTGAAAATTCTGTTTTCGATCTTTTTGCTGTCGGTATTTTTTTCTTGTGACTCCAAGAAACAGAAACAAACTGTTCTTCACAAGAATCCGGATGAAATCACATTTATCAGCGTATCACATATCGGAGGTACACTTGGTGAATACAGGATCATCAAAGTCAAAAAAGACTCCATCTTTACAGAAATAGGTGCAACGGCCAACCATACTCACAAAGAATGGGCATCATCTGTCAATACAGATACCTGGAAACAATTGACGTCCTATATCAACAGTAAAGATCTTGATTATATAAAGAGTTCTCCGAGCCAGCAATCAGTAGACGGAATAGATGAAACTTTTCAGATCCGCACCCCGAAAAAGTCACATATCTATGTTAACTCTTTTGCAGACACAATACATTATAAGCAATTGCAAAAGCTTAAAGAACATCTAGACCTAATTCTTCCAAAAGAATACCAATAAAATATGCAAGAAAATTTTTCCTTAAAGCCTTACAATACATTCGGTGTTGATGCCAAAGCAAAATACTTTATTGAAGTCAGCAATACTGACGAACTAAAAGAGGCTCTTACTTTTTCAAAAAACCATGGTCTTCCTCTACTACTTTTAGGAGGTGGAAGTAATATTCTGCTGACAAAAGATTTTGAGGGCCTTGCCATTAAGCTTAATTTAAAAGGGATTTCTGAGGAAAACATCAGTAACCATGAAGTTCTTGTTACTGCAAAAGCAGGCGAAAACTGGCATGAATTCGTGAAATACTGCCTACAGAAAGACTATGGCGGACTGGAAAACCTTTCTTTAATTCCCGGAAATGTAGGAACCTCTCCCATGCAGAACATTGGAGCTTACGGCACCGAGATCAAGGATATTTTTGTAAACTGTCTTGTTCTGAACTTAAAGACTCTTGAACTAGAAACATTTAACCTTGAAGAATGTAAGTTCGGCTACAGAGATTCTATTTTCAAGCAGGAAGGAAAAGGAAAATATGTAATCCTGGAGGTCACTTTTAAACTGACTACAAAGGATCACCACATCAAAACCGAATACGGAGCTATTAAAAACGAACTGGAGCATCTTAAAATTAATACCCCAAGCATTCAGGATGTTTCAAATGCAGTGATCAACATCAGACAAAGCAAACTGCCGGACCCTAAGGAAATAGGAAATGCCGGAAGCTTTTTCAAAAACCCTACTATTCCATTAGCTCAGTTCCAGGATTTAAAACAGAACTTTGAAAATATACAGGGATATCCTAATGGAGATGTGGTAAAAGTTCCTGCAGGATGGCTGATTGAGCAATGCGGATGGAAAGGAAAGCAGATTGGTAACGTCGCTTCTCATCGACTTCAGTCTCTGGTCATCATCAATGCGACAGGAAATGCAACGGGAAAAGAAATTTTTGATTTTTCCACAGACATCATTAATTCTGTCAAAGAAAAGTTCGGAATAGAACTTGAAAGAGAGGTCAATATTATTTAAAATACATAAAAGACGGTTACATTTCAGTAATCGTCTTTTTTTATCACACATCTTAAAAACTACTCTATTTCAACAAAAAGCGATATTTTAGCATAAAATACTTTTAAAAAACACCATCGTATGAAAATAGCTATTCTCGGAGCCGGAAATATGGGACTTTCCTTTTCAAAATCATTTTTGAAATATGAGCTTATTAAACCTGAGAACCTTCATCTTATTATCAGAAGCTCTTCAAAAATTTCCAAAATAGCGGAAGAATTTCCAAAATCTAAAGTATCTACCTTTGATGAAGTTAAAGAGTTGGATAGCGATCTGATCATTATTGCTGTAAAACCCCAGGATTTCCAGACGGCAGCTCAAAACTTTCAATTTACTTTAAAGGAAAATCAGATGGTTCTCTCTATTATGGCAGGAATCAATATTAAGAAAATTCAAAAATCATTAAACCACTCACTCGTTGTTAGAGCCATGCCTAACTCTCCTACGCTTCTGGGAATGGGAATCACAGGATATACCGCAGCTGATGGAATTTCTTTCAGTCAGCTGATCAATATAGAAAGATTACTGAACAGCACCGGAAGATCGGTTTATATGGAAAATGAAGACCTTTTGGATGGGGTAACTGCCCTTTCAGGAAGTGGGCCCGCCTATTTCTACTACATCATTGACGCAATGATTAAAGCGGGTGTTGAGATGGGAATTGAAGAAAATCTTTCTAAACTTTTTGTAAAACAGACCATGCTGGGCGCTTATCATCTTATCAATAATTCTGAAAAAAACCTTGAAGAGTTAATTAAAGACGTAGCTTCTAAAGGCGGGACTACAGAAGCGGCTTTAAAAACATTTGAAGAAAACAATTTCAAAGAAATTCTGAAACAGGGAATTCTGAATGCTGAAAAGCGTGCGAAAGAACTTAATCAGTAAATCTTTTTTCAGTGTATCTGAAAAGTATCCAGCCTAAGTACACTCCAAAAGTGTTCAGAATAATATCATCCAATTCAAACACTCCCATTCTCGTAAAATACTGGAGTGCTTCAATAATGACAATTGCCGAAACAAAATTAAATATCAGCGGCTGCAACTTTTTAAGCTCTGGAAAAAGCCATCCCAAAAAACCAAAAGGCACGAACATAATAATATTTCCAAAAGTAATCATGACCGCATATCGCCAATTAATATTATTCTGAATAAATTTTATCGTTGAAAACACAGGTTCTATTCTGACCAGATGATCTCTATACTGAAATCTGCCCATCCCCAAAAGCATCAGGTAAAGCAAAAACAGACCATAGGGCACAATAATGATTTTATATATTTTCTTTAACATCGGTTGCTAATATATTCATTTCAAAAACATTAAATTTGTGTATTAAAATAAATTAATGAAATACGTTCTACTTACACTTATTTCAGCAATACTGCTGTCGGTTTCATGGCCAACTTATGGGGTTCCGTTTTTTATATTTTTTGCGCTTGTTCCGCTTTTAATGATGGAACACGGCATTTCAAAATTTTCAGATTATAAAAAGAAAGGATGGGTTATTTTCGGACTTTCTTATCTCTGTTTTATCATCTGGAATGTAGTGACTACAGGATGGCTGTATGGGTCAAAAAATCCAGACGGAAGTCATTCTATGATGGCCGTTGTATTTCCAGTACTGGTTAATTCTCTTTTATACTCGTTGGTATTCCAATGCTATCACTGGTACAAAAATGCGCAGGGAACTTATTGGGGACTGGGGTTCTTTATAGCCCTATGGATGAGTTTTGAAAAATTCCATTTGGGATGGGAGCTTACATGGCCGTGGCTGAATTTAGGGAATGCATTTTCTGAATATCCAAAATTGATTCAATGGTATGATACTCTGGGAGCAACGGGTGGAAGCTTTTGGATTCTTCTGATCAATATCCTGATTTTTTATACCATAAGAACCTGGGAAGCCGGAAGAAAGAAAAAAGATCTGATCAAAAACACTTCTATAGTAGCAGCTTTAATTGTTTTTCCAATGATTATTTCTGTTATCAAGTATAACAATTTTGATGAAAAACCTTCCGGACAGGTCAATGTCCTAATGCTGCAGCCGGATCTTGATCCTTATGCGGAAAAGTATTCCAAAGACAGCTTAACGATTGAACAGGATTTATTAGCTCTTGCCGAGAAAAATTCAACAGTAAAAATTGATTATTATATCGCTCCGGAAACCGCTCTACCCGGCAGAGGCTCTATTTCCGAAACCGGTTTTGAAAAGAGTTTACTTTTAAACAATATTAAAGGGTTTTTATCCAGACATCCGGGTTCAGTTTTTGCAACAGGAATTTCATCGCACCGCTTTTATTTTGATGCGGCAAAAGCACCTGCAGAAGCTTACCAAATCAATAACGGAGTTTGGGTTACCAGCTACAATACAGCTATTCAGCTGGCCTCTGACCAGAAGGTTCAGGTATATCATAAAGGGAAACTTGTGCCAGGCGTTGAGATATTCCCTTATATGACGGTTTTAAAGCCCGTTTTAGGAGATGCAATGCTCAATTTGGGAGGGACAGTTGCATCTTTAAGTATAGACAAAGAGAGAATGGCTTTCTCAAATCCTTACAACAAAGGAAAAATGGCTCCTATTATCTGTTATGAAAGTATCTACGGTGAATTTGTCACAGACTATGTGAAAAAAGGCGCTAATTTCCTTGGAATCATGACAAACGATTCCTGGTGGGGTGTTTCCGAAGGTCACAAACAGCTTTTATCATATGCAAGACTTAGAGCCATTGAAACCAGGAGAGAAATTGCGCGCGCTGCCAACAGTGGTATATCTGCCCATATCAACGCTAAAGGGGAAGTTACAGCTGATACATTTTATGGAGATCAGACTGCATTATTTGCAAAGGTAAATCTTTACGACACGATGACATTCTATACCAGAGCAGGTGATCTTCTTTCAAGGTTTTCAATATTTGCATTGGGCTTTTTACTATTTTATTTTTTGATTGAATGGTTCAAGAGAAAGACCAATAAGGCATAACTTAGAAGTAAATAAAACTGGACAAGTCACAAAAATTCAGATCATTTACAGATAACAAAGAGTCTTAATATTTTAGAATAACAAAAAGAAAAGCCAGCTGGACGTCTGGCTTTTCTAAAGATAGAATGATTCAGTTACTTTACAGTAAGTTTTCTAGTGGTTATTTCGTTTTTTATCTTCAGTTTTAATAGATAAACTCCTTTTGGAAGATGAGAAACATCTACTGCCTGATCTCCATTTAATATCACATTCAGCTTTTTCCCATCCATTGAATACATTTCTGCTTCTGAAACATTTTCACCCTTAATATATACTTTATCGGAGGCAGGATTAGGGTAAATCATAAGATCCGTTTTTACTTTATTTTCTCTGATTCCTAATGTACTTTCTGTAGAAGCATCAGAATATGCCTTTGAAGCATCAATTGCTTTCACACTCCAATACACATTCTGAACTGCGGGATCTAAATCCAGAAACCATGAGGGCGTTGTCACTATATATTTGGCTACATCCTGTGCTCCCTGTGTAGTCCCAACTTTAATTTCATAGCGCAAAGCGTTTACCGGTGTTTTGTCATCAGATGCACCACTCCATGAAAAATTAAAGCGATTTCCATTTTTGGTCACATTCAGATTGGTAGGCGCTGTAGGTTTTAAATTGGTATCCGCAGCATTATTGGTAAACACTTTTGTCAGCGACGGCAGATCCGCTCCAGCCCAATCAAATCCGCTCAGTAAAACATCCAGATGGTGATCATTATTAAAATCAAACAGATGCACAAGTCCGGGACCTCCCAAATTAGCCAAGCCTGTTAATGATCCTTCTATAAATTTATGATTGGCAACATCATACATATAAGTCTTTACTACAGCATCATAGTTTTCATTCCCTGAAATGATAAAATCATAATACCCGTCATTATTTAAATCACCAATACTTACAGATGCATCAGAAATATCTGCTGCAGCAATGGGCTGAGGAGTCAGAACACCTGTTCCATCGTTCATTAAAACAGCAAAATATCCATCATCATTTCCATCTTTACCAATGATAACAATATCCTGAAAACCATCAGCATTAAAATCAGCAAAGTCTATTTTACCCACAGCCACAGGATCAAGATCCTGAGTATGAACCAATACTCCAGCCTGATTCATATAAACCTTAGACACAGGATTACCATTCATATCTGATCCTATGATCACTAGATCTAAAAGATGATCGTTATTAAGGTCTACCATTTTAAAGCTTCCATTTTGAGTTCCATCAACCCAATTCCCTGTCATATCAAAGTCAGATCCCGTATTTTTATAATAATCTAATGTATTTCTAAAACCGATGCCGTCAATATACTGAGTCCCATTAAGTGCATAATCTGATTTTCCATCATGATTAAAATCAAAAACCTCCATTGAACCGTAGATTTTACCACGAAGATCAGCTTCTTTCACAAAACCTGTTCCCGTATTTTTAAATCGGTATTGTTTATAATTCACAACATCAATGTAACTCAAACCGGTAGAAATAATATCCATCAGTCCATCATTATTAAAATCAATGAATTTTATATCTCCCAAATGCGTCACATCGTTTCCCAAATTTGCATAGGGCAATAATGTAGTCCCATTATTCTGATATACTTCATTAAAAGTACTGTCTACGTTTCCATCACCATCAGAATCTATCGCTCCGTTCATCACAATATCCAGCGTACCATTATTATCCATATCGGCAATATCAGCAGCTGAATAGTAGAAATTATTCATCCCTGTTTGTATCTCTGTAAAGTTCTGAGCGGCCAGTGCGACAGGAATCATTGATAATAGAATATAAATTTTTCTCACGTTATTTTTATTTAGATTAATTAAAAACAAAGGTAGAATATTAAATTTTCTGGTTAAAAAAAAGTCTGTATGAATTATATCAGTACTGATTATCTGCTATATCCCGGAAATTCGAATATTTTAAAAATTCAATATTATTAATCAGCCACTTATTTACAATTATTTTCCAAAAGATTTGTCTATCTAAAAAATTCTTCGTTATTTTGCACTCTCAAATATTATACAAATAAGAACATCGAGATATGTCAAGAATTTGCCAAATAACAGGAAAGCGTGCAATGGTTGGTAACAACGTTTCTCACGCTAATAACAAAACGAAGCGTCGTTTTGAAATTAACTTATTAGAGAAGAAGTTTTACCTTCCAGAGCAAGATAAGCACGTAACACTGAAAGTATCAGCTCATGGATTGAGAGTGATTAACAAGATTGGAATCGAAGAAGCTATTGAAAGAGCTACTAGAAACGGATTGATTAAAAAGAATTAATAAATCATGGCAAAAAAAGGAAATAGAGTTCAAGTAATCCTTGAATGTACAGAGCACAAAGAAAGTGGTATGCCAGGAATGTCTAGATACATTTCTACAAAAAATAAGAAGAACACTACAGAGAGATTGGAATTGAAAAAATACAATCCTGTTCTTAAAAGATCTACCCTTCACAAAGAAATTAAGTAATTTATAAATAATATCTTACCATGGCAAAGAAAGTAGTAGCAACCCTACAAAGCGGTCAATCTAAGAAGATGACTAAAGTGGTGAAAATGGTTAAGTCTTCTAAATCTGGAGCTTACGTTTTCGAAGAAAAAGTAATGAATGCTGACGAAGTTGACGGTTATTTGAAAAAATAATCAGTACTTTGTTTACAATATAAAAAACTACTCATATTTTGGGTAGTTTTTTTGTTATCTTTGTGCACCAGATTATTAATCAGTAACGTATGAAAAAGATTCTCGCTCTGGTCTTTACAGTAACTTTTCTATTTTCATTCAGTCAGAAAACAATGACCTCTACAGAATATAAAAGTTCGCCAAAGGTTTTCAATATTAAAGGACTTTCTCAATCTGTAAGTATTGACTGTGGAAGTTCTAAAATGATTTTACTATCTGGGCAGGTACCTCTGGACCCAGAAGGTAATCTGGTGGGAAATAATGTAGAAGAGCAGAGCCGTCAGGTTTTTGAAAATATGGAAAATATCCTGAAGGAATACGGAGCTACAGGAAAAGATATTATTAAACTGGGAATTTTCATTACAGACATCTCTAAAACTCCGGATTTCAGAAAAGTAAGGGATATGCATGTCAATCTTCAGAATCCTCCTGTAAGCAGCCTTATTGAGGTGAGCAGGCTTTTTAGAGATGATGTGCTAATAGAAGTAGAAGCCACAGCGGTGATTAAAAATAAATAAGAATAAACTAAAACTATGAGTTGGTTTAAAAATATTTTCAAAAAGGAAGAAAAAGAAACTTTAGACAAAGGATTGGAAAAATCCAGTCAGGGATTCTTTGAAAAAATGACGAAAGCCGTAGTCGGTAAAAGCAAAGTAGATGATGAAGTACTGGATGATCTTGAAGAAATACTGATCGCATCCGACGTAGGAGCCTCTACCACGATCAAAATCATAGGGAGAATTGAAGAGCGTGTTGCCAGAGACAAATATGTTGGGGTAAGCGAACTTGATCATATTCTTCGCGAAGAGATTTCAGGATTGCTTCTTGAAAATCCTCATGCCGGTACCGGAAATATTGATGCTTCCAAAAAACCATATGTCATCATGGTAGTTGGAGTAAACGGAGTTGGAAAAACGACTACGATCGGGAAACTGGCTCACCAGTTCAAGTCCGAAGGCAAGAAAGTAGTTTTGGGAGCCGGTGATACCTTCAGAGCGGCAGCTGTAGATCAGCTTACCATCTGGAGTGAAAGAGTGGGCGTTGCCATCGTAAAACAGGAAATGGGCTCTGATCCAGCTTCCGTAGCATTTGACACGGTACAAAGTGCTGTAGCACAAAACGCAGACGTTGTAATTATTGATACTGCAGGAAGACTTCACAATAAAATCAACCTGATGAATGAGCTTTCCAAAATTAAAAGAGTAATGCAAAAGGTAATTCCTGATGCTCCTCATGAAATTCTTTTGGTTCTGGACGGATCTACAGGGCAGAATGCATTCGAACAGGCCAAGCAGTTTACTGCAGCTACAGAAGTAAATGCTTTAGCAGTAACCAAACTGGATGGAACAGCAAAAGGAGGTGTTGTAATCGGTATTTCTGACCAATTCCAAATCCCTGTAAAATATATAGGCGTAGGTGAAAAAATGCACGATTTACAGCTCTTTAATGGTACGGAATTTGTAGACTCATTCTTCAAGAAAAGATGATTTATATCATGCTTTCCCTTATATTAGCAAACAAACCATTTTAAAATATTAACAATTAAAAAATTTGCAACTATGGGAATATTAACATGGATCTTATTTGGTCTTATTGCAGGTGCAATCGCTAAAATGATCATGCCAGGAACTCAGGGAGGAGGATGGCTAATCACTATTATCCTGGGAATTCTGGGAGCATTTGTAGGAGGAGCTATAGGAGTTTACATTCTACATTGGGGAGATGTCGCATCTTTCTGGAATCCAAGAAGCTGGATTCTTTCAATAGGAGGAGCTTTAATTATCCTCTGGATTTACGGAATGGCTACTAAGAAAAGCTAAGGTTATACTAATAAAAATAAAATCCCGGATCTGAAATTCAGATCCGGGATTTTTGTATACAATATAAAATTTAGTTAGTTGTTGATTCTAATCTGATATGGCATTTCCATTTTCACCTCAGATTGTAATTTTTTGTCTGTGATCTGCTGTAAGATCTCATAGTTGGATTTTCCGATCTTATTCTTAATGATCCTTGCAGAAACATCTTCCTCATTCAGATCTTTGAACAGCTGCTCAAATGGAGACATCCTTTTAGGGAAAGCATCAATCTGATAAGATTTCAATCCTGCTTTCTGTGCTGCAAACTTCACTGCATCATTTAAAGTTCCAAGCTCATCTACTAAGCCAATCTGTTTTGCGCGGGCGCCGCTCCATACTCTACCTCCTCCTACATTATCAATCTGCTCAAAAGTTTTCTTTCTGTTTTGAGTAACAAAGTGTACAAATCTCTTATAAGTTCCTTCTACACTTCTTGTCATCATATTCACTCCGTAAGGCGTCACTCCGTTTAATCCTGAATAATACATAGAATTAGCATTCGTACCGACAACATCTGCACGGATTCCGTTTTTATTGGCAATATCTTTATAATATGGAAGTACTCCAAATACCCCGATAGATCCTGTAAGGGTATTAGGCTCAGAATAAATTTTATCAGCTGCCATCGCTACATAATATCCACCTGAAGCAGCATAATCCCCGAAAGAAACAATCAGCGGCTTTTTCTTTTTCAGCTGCTGCAATTCAAACAGAATCTCATCTGAAGCGTTCGCACTTCCACCGGGAGAATTAATTCTAAAGACAACCGCCTTTACCTTATCATCATCCTGAAGCTGTTTAATATATTTTACATATTTCTCAGAATGGATATCATTATACCCGTCGCCATTGTTTATAGATCCTGAAGCATATAAAACAGCTACCTTATCACCAGACTTATCATCATCTGCATAAGAATTTATATAACTTGATAAAGAAATCTTATTCAGTTTTTCTTTTTCCTTCAGACTCAATTTAGACTTAAGAAGATCTTCATATTCGGATTTTTGAATAAGCTTATCTGCAAGCTTATATTTCAGTCCCTGATCAGGAATCATTCCATATAAACTGTCAACAATCGTTCTGAACTGCACTGTATCAATTTTTCTTGAAGCAGCTATTTTATTGGAGGTATTTTTCCAAAGGTCATTTAGTAGTGTACTTAGCTGTTCTTTATTTTCAGGTGAAATATCATTTCTTAAAAAAGGCTCTACTGCCGATTTAAATTTACCATGACGAATCACCTCGATTCCGATTCCATATTTATCTGCGAAATCTTTAAAGAAGGTAACTTCAGTAGCAAGTCCTTTTAGCTCTATACCACCTGCCGGATGAAGATAGTACTGATCAGCAACCGAACCTAAATAATAAGCAGACTGTGATACTCCATTTCCATATGCATAAACAAATTTTCCACTTTTCTTGAAATCTTCAATTGCATTCCGAAGATCATCAATCTGAGTTAACCCGGCATGGAGATCATCAGCTTCAATACTTATTCCTTTAATATTGTCATCAGTTTTAGCCTTATTAATAGCTTCCAATGCATCATAAAGAAGAACGCTTTTGTTTTGGGAACTTATAGCAAACAATCCCATCTCCTCTTCAGTGGGGCTGTCTATTATATTTGTTTTTAAATTAATCGTAAGAACCGAGTTCTTTTTCACCGCCACCGACTTATCATTACCCATAGAACTAAACACAAGCATCATAATGAAAAAGATGAAAAATACAGCACAAAGTATTACTATTGCTACTATATTTGCCAAAACATTTTTAAAGAAACTTCTCATAAATCAATCAATTTTCTAATATGTCGCAGCATAAGGTAGTTTTGTTACTAGGAAGTAACCTTGGAGAGCAAAAAAAAAATATAGAACTTGCTCTACAGAAAATAAGTGAGGCTGGAAACCACATTTCACAAACCAGCGATTTTTTGATGTCAGATCCCGTAGAATTTGCCAGTTCCAATATTTTTTGTAATATTGCATCAATAATATTCACGCATCTTTCACCAATTCAACTGCTTGATTGTATTAAACATATTGAAATTGAAATGGGAAGAATTAATGATTCAAAAGTGTCCGGAGGTTATACTGACAGGATTATAGATATTGATATCATTAAATATAATGAATTAAATTTTACCTCAGAAAGATTAGAAATCCCTCATAAAAAACATCTTTTTGAAAGGGATTTTTCTAGAATATTATTAAAAGATTTTATTTAAAACATAAAACATATGAAATTAGGTTTATTATTATTGGCTACAACATTGCCAATTGCAGCGTTCGCACAGAACAGTGGCACTACAGTAAACTCTTCAACTGAGTACCCTAATACTTTCTCCTCAGGGTCAGCTAACGTACAACCTTTTAACAACAAATCAAGACTTTTCAAAGACTGGTCTATTTCAGTTGGAGGTGGTACAGCGTTTATGGTTCACTCAGCTCTGAAATCTATTCGTCAAGATAAGATAAACTGGGGCTACAATGCTTACGTAAGTATTGACAAACAAATCTCGCATACTTTTGGTTTAAGCCTTTTGTATACAAGAGGAGAGACCAAACAAACGGGACAACTTCCCGGAACTGCAGGCCAATTGGCAGGTGTAGGTGTTGCCACAACCCAGTTTGATCAAATCGCTTTATTAGGTGATATCAACTTCTCCAATTTATTAAGAAGAGTGGATAATCATTCCCCGTACCGATGGGCATTCCATGGTTATGGAGGAATTGGACTTCAGGGATACAGAACTTCTCTGCACGACAATGATAGAAACAGATGGAGTGATACTCCTAAAAGAACTCCTTTATTCGTAAAACAGGATCTTGGTATTAATTCTCTCTATTATCAGGTCGGCTTGGGAGTAAAATATAACGTTTCCAAACTTATTGATGTTGAAGCAAGAACCATGTATATCATAAGTGGAGAGCAATCGTTTGATGGCAGCGGATACAATAATTCAAGTTATGACCCTTCCGCTCCTGCAGAATCACAATACAGATATACGATACTTAACAACAGAAGATCTTACAATGCATGGACAGTATCTTTGGGTGTTTCTTTCAAACTAGGAAAACAAGAATCTCACTTAGCATGGCATGATCCTCTTCAGGAAGCTTACTACAAAATAAATGTACTGGAAAATGCTACCACAGACTTTGTTGTTTGCGAAAAAGGAGATGCTGACAACGATGGTGTGTGTGACGATTGGGACAGACAACTTGACACTCCTGCAGGAGCAAGAGTAGATGGTGCCGGAGTTGCTTTAGATATGGATCTTGACGGAGTTATTGATCTGTATGATAAGTGCGTAACGGTTCCTGGACCTGTTGAAAATAACGGATGTCCTATCAAATAAGACGTTAAAATACCTTTTTCAAAAAATCAAATAATATACACGATGAGATTAAATTTTGCAATCGTTGCTTTAGCTTTGACCATCCCTGTCATAAGCTTTGCACAAGACTCTACGGTATCCAGTGGACAATATCCCAATACATTTTCTTCAGGATCTGCCAATGTTTCCCCATTCACCAACCAATCAAAGAGATTCAATGACTGGTCTATTTCAGCAGGGGCTGGAGTTCCGCTTCTTCAATCAGCTGATTTGACCTCAATAAAAAACGGTAACGGTAAAAACCTTTTCGGATATTCTGCCTATGTAAGTATTGATAAAGCGATTACCCATGCTTTTGGGATCAACTTACAATATGACAGAGGAGAAACCAGACAAGGATGGTTCAATACCAAAGACTCTGCTCCTGATGCTTCTGCAGTAGCCGGCAGAACTCAGTATGACGCAATATCAATATTAGGAGATGTGAACTTCTCAAATCTATTAAGAAGAGTTGACAATCATTCTACTTACAGATGGGCACTTCACGGATATGCAGGTATCGGTACAATAGCTTACAAAGCTTATCAGAAAGATATCAACGGGCAAAGACTGATGACTGAAGTTAAACCTTTCGAACTTGGATCTTTATTTATGCAGGCTGGTGCCGGTTTAAAATTCAAAGTCAGTAGAAGAATTGATATTGAAGGCAGATTGATGTATGTGGTAACAGGCGACGATACATTTGACGGAGGAGGTGATAAATACAGTGCGATCAACAGACGTTCTTCACAAGTTTCTGATAACTTCTTTAATGCTACCTTAGGTCTTTCCCTAAAATTAGGAAAACATCAGTCTCACTTAATGTGGCATGACCCGCTTCAGGAAATCTATTACAAACTTGACGTTTTGGCTAATAAAAACCAGGATATTGAAGTATGTAAAAAAGGAGATGCTGATAATGACGGAGTATGTGACGATTGGGACAGACAGCTTGACACTCCTGCAGGAGCAAGAGTAGATGGTGCCGGAGTTGCTCTTGATACAGATTTAGATGGCGTAATTGACCTTTACGATAAGTGTGTAACAGTTCCAGGACCTGTTGAAAACAACGGATGTCCTGTTATTGTCATAGTAGATCATAAAAAGACTGCAGTAGAAGTAGAAAAAACACTTAAAGACATCTACTTTAACTTTAATAAAGCTACTATCAGACCAGAATCTAACAGTAAACTGGATCTTGCCGCTTCAATTATTAAAGAAAAAGGAGGTAATTACCTGTTAACAGGACATACCGATATTAAAGGAAGTGCAGCCTATAACCTAAGATTATCTAAAGAAAGAGCTGCTGCTGTAGTGGGAGCTTTAGAAAGCAGAGGGATCAAAGAAAATGTACTGAAATCAAGAGGTGTAGGGTCTTCAGAGGCAACTGTTCCAGCTTCAGCTTCAGATGCTGAAAGAATGGCAGACAGAAAAGTGACTGTAAGATTTATAGAAACTTCAGAATGGGATGCCATCAAAAAGAAAGATTATGAGGATGTTGTGGTAAAAAAGCCAATAAAAAAAGCACCCCTTAAGAAAAAGAAAAAATAATTCCCCATACTAAAAACCGAGAAGAATTTTCTTTTCGGTTTATTTTTTTTTTACTACGAATTTTTTTACATACCTTTATATCATTTTCCAGGCAATATTTATTAAATTATTAAAGATCAATAAGATTGTTTTGTGAAAATTATATAAAATTCACTTTTTTTTACGTATAAAATCATTTAAAATAACTTAACTTAAAAAAATAACACTATGAAATTAAGTTTAGCAATTGTTGCATTAGCTTTGGCTGTTCCTACGGCCAGTTTTGCACAAGACTCGACGGCAGTTTCAAATGGAAAGTACCCAAATACTTTTTCTTCTGGGTCTGCTAATGTTTCCCCATTCACCAACCAATCGAAGAGATTCAACGACTGGTCTATTTCAGCGGGGGCTGGAGTTCCACTCCTTCAATCAGCTGATTTAACATCTATTAAAAACGGTAACGGTAAAAATCTTTTCGGATATTCTGCTTATGTAAGTATTGATAAAGCGATCACTCATGCTTTTGGGATCAATTTACAATATGACAGAGGAGAAACCAGACAGGGATGGTTTAATACGAAAGACTCTGCTCCTGATGCTTCAGCAGTAGCCGGAAGAACACAGTATGACGCAATATCAATCTTAGGAGATGTTAACTTCTCAAATTTATTAAGAAGAGTTGACAATCATTCTGCTTACAGATGGGCACTTCACGGATATGCAGGTATCGGTACAATAGCTTACAAGGCATATCAGAAAGATATCAACGGGCAAAGACTGATGACTGAAGTGAAGCCTTTCCAACTTGGATCTTTATTTATGCAGGCTGGTGCCGGTTTAAAATTCAAAGTCAGCAGAAGAATTGATATTGAAGGTAGATTGATGTATGTGGTAACAGGCGACGATACATTTGACGGAGGAGGTGATCCATACAGTGCGATCAACAGACGTTCTTCACAAGTTTCTGATAACTTCTTTAATGCTACTTTAGGACTTTCCCTAAAATTAGGAAAACATGAGTCTCACTTAATGTGGCATGACCCGCTTCAGGAAATCTATTACAAACTTGACGTTTTGGCTAATAAAAACCAGGATATTGAAGTATGTAAAAAAGGAGATGCTGATAACGACGGAGTATGTGACGATTGGGACAGACAGCTTGACACTCCTGCAGGAGCAAGAGTAGATGGTGCCGGAGTTGCTCTCGATACAGACTTAGATGGGGTAATTGACCTTTATGATAAGTGTGTAACAGTTCCAGGACCTGTTGAAAACAACGGATGCCCTATCGCAACAACAGGACCTGTAGTAGAAACTGAAACTAAATTGGAAGGAATTGAGTTTGATTTAAATTCTGACAGAATTTTACCTTCAAATACTCCAATTTTAAATAACGCTGTTAACTATATCAATTCTTCAAATGGTTCATATAGTGTAATTGGTGCTACTGATACAAGAGGTACTGATGCGTATAACCAAAAACTATCTGAAAGAAGAGCAAACAACGTTAAGAACTATCTGATCAAAAATGGTGTTCAGACTGGAAAACTACAGGCTGTAGGTAAAGGTAAAAAAGACCTTAAATACCCTGAATGTGAACCAGCAACTAAGTGCCCTGAATGGAAAAACAGAGCCAACAGAAGAGTATACTTCGAAGCTAAATAATAAACTGATTAATTTATTATATGAAAGTCACGCACTGCGTGACTTTTTTTGTTACCTTACTTTCCTTATTTTTACAACATGATTTCGCCGCAGGACTTTCAAAAGCTAAAATATGATACTCTTAAGTATTTCTGGGGTTATACCGAATTCCGGGACTCTCAGGAAGAAATCATCAATGCTGTTATCAACGAAAAAGACACACTGGTTCTGTTACCCACAGGAGCAGGAAAATCTTTATGCTATCAGCTTCCGGCTTTACTGAAAGAAGGAACCTGCCTTGTCATTTCTCCGCTGCTGGCATTAATGAAAGACCAGGTAAATCAGCTTAAATTCAGGGGGATCGAAGCAGAATACCTTTCTTCAGAACTAGATGAGTATGATGCAGAAACCATTTATAACCGATGTAAAGAAGGCCTTACCAAATTACTTTACATTTCTCCTGAACGATTGACCAACAAACAGTTTCTTCAAAATATTGAAGAGATTCAACTGTCATTTATTGCTGTAGATGAGGCTCACTGTATTTCAGAATGGGGACAGGATTTCCGCCCTAGTTATCAGAATATAAAAGGATTCAGAAGCAATAATCCTGAAATTCCTTGTCTGGCTCTCACTGCTACTGCCACGCCAAAAGTTCTGAAAGAGATAAAAACAAAACTGGAACTCAGAGAGCCTTCAGTTTTTCAGAGAAGTTTTAAGAGAAATAATATCAGAATTTTTACAGAAGAAGTTGCCGATAAATTCCAGCGTGTCTTCGATATTTTAAAATACAACAACGATTCTGGAATTGTCTACGTCAGAACCAGAAAAGAAGCTGAACTGCTTACTGAGTTTCTGAAAAAAAATCAACTGAAAAACGTAGATTATTTTCATGCCGGCCTGACAACAAAAGAAAAAAATACTAAACAGAACCTCTGGAACAATAGTGACAACCATGTACTGATCTCTACAAATGCATTCGGGATGGGAATTGACAAAGATAATGTACGCTTCGTCATTCACTATTCTCCTGCAGCCTCTCTGGAAAATTATTATCAGGAAATCGGAAGATCCGGAAGAGATGGAAAAGAAAGTTTTGCTTTCATGCTTTGGAACCAGCAGGAACTTTTAAACTTCGACCAGATTTTAAAAAACCAGATTCCCAATAAAGGAGAGTTTTTAAAGATCATCAGCTACCTCTACTCTATTTTCCAGGTAGCAGAATTTGAACTGCCGGAGAAAACATTTCAGCTGAATACCGTAGGTATACAGAACTTCACAAAATCATCCCGGGCAAAGATCAATAATGTGCTTAATTTTCTGCACAATCAGGAAATTGTTTATTTTAATGACCACAAAAGCCTGTCATCCCTTGAACTTTTCATTAAATCTGATGAAATAGATCAACTCCCACAGAAAGATGCTCATTTTATAGAGCTTCTTTTCCGTACGGTATCAGGAATCACGACCCATAAGGTGATGTTCAGTGAACAGCAGGTAAGCAACAAAATTAATGTAGGTGTTCCTCTGATCAAAGAACGGCTGAAAGAACTTCAGCAAAAGAATTATCTTGAATATCTGGATGGCGCTCTGGCAAGCATTAAGTTTTTAAAACCCCGTGACGAACGAGCGATTAATAATGCTTATTGGAAGTTGTTTGAACATATTCAGAAAAATAAAATTCAGAAATGGGAAGAAATGAAATTTTATGTAGAAAATAACAACTACTGTAAAATGAAACTTATTCTCGCTTATTTCGGAGAAAAAAATTCAAAGAACTGTGGCCACTGTTCCGTTTGTGAAAAGAATAAACAATCTATTTTTGGAAAGAATGTTTCTCAGCAAATCATCAACCTTCTGGCCAAAAAACCTTCTACTATTGAAGAGCTTTCTATACAGCTAAGTTATCATTCTAAAGAAAATATTTTAGAAAATCTTATCTTCCTTTTAGATTCAGGGAAGGTAAGAATGCTCAATTTTAGAACCTATATTCTGAATCAGGATTAATTATTAATTGGTACTGTTTAGGTCTCTATCATTATAAAATGCAATGAATAATGATTGTCTTTTTATCCCTTTTTCGGAATAAATTTGAGCCGGTCTCTTTCATTTTCAATTTTCAGCTATTAACTAAAAACTTATCTTTGTACCATGAAATCATTGAAAGTCGTTTTTTTAGGGACCCCTGAGTTTGCAAAAACTTCTTTGGAGGCCATCCATCAATCTCGCCATCAAGTTGTAGGAGTAGTAACAGTTGCTGATAAAGCAAGCGGGCGAGGACAAAAAATCCATCAGTCACCGGTAAAAGTGTATGCTTCAGAAAATAATATTCCTGTTTTCCAGCCGGAAAAATTACGAAATCCTGAGTTTTTAGAGGAGCTTAGAAAGCTTGATGCTGATGTTTTTGTTGTTGTAGCATTCAGAATGATGCCTAAGGTTCTTTTTGAAATGCCTAAAATGGGAACATTCAATCTTCATGCTTCTTTATTGCCGGATTACAGAGGGGCAGCCCCTATCAACTATGCTGTAATTAATGGTGAAGAAAAAACGGGTGCCACTACATTCTTCATTAATGAAAAAATAGATGAAGGAAATATCCTTCTTCAGGAAGAACTGACTATTTTACCGGATGAAAATGCAGGAAGCCTTCATGACAGGCTCATGGAAATGGGCTCTAAGCTGGTAGTTAAAACATTAGATGGTTTGGCCGAAAACACAATTGAAGAAAGGCCTCAGCCTGAGGTTGAACACCCTAAAAATGCTTATAAAATTTTTAAAGAAGATACTAAAATTAACTGGGTTGCTTCTTCAAAAACAGTACATCAGTTCATTCTTGGAATGTCACCCTATCCTGCTGCATTCACGGTTTTAAACATTGAAGACGAAGAAAAAGGATTAAAGATATTCAATGGGAAATTTGAAATTTCAGATCACAGGCAGCCTTCCGGAACATTAGAGATTTCAAAGAACGAATTTAAAATCTATACAGAAGATGGAATATACTATCCTCTGGAACTTCAACTGGAAGGGAAAAAGAGAATGATGATAAAAGACTTTCTGAATGGTTTCCGAAACTTTGACGGAATAACCCTTAAAGGTTAAATACTGAAAAAATACAAAGATAAAAGTCACCAAAGTTTTAAGTTTTAAACCCTTTTGTGACTTTTTTTTTCTGCTTTTAAACGAGTTACTGACCTGTATAATAATCAGCCTCTGCTTGCGATCTTCCTGCGGATTCTGCTTATAAACTCAGGAGTGACCCCCAAATAAGCCCCAATCTGAATATTGGTAAGGCGGTGAGCAATTTTAGGATAATCCTTTAAAAAATCACCATAGCGTTCATCCGAAGGTTTGCTTAAATTATCAATGATTCTACGCTGTAATGCAACAATCGACATCTGGAATTTAAGCCTCATCAGTTTTTCAATTTCCGGCATTTCCTGATAAAATCTTTCTTTATCTTTTTTCGAAATCAACAGAATTTCACTGTCTTCAAGAGCCTGAATATTGAGCTTGGAGGGTATACGGTTGACAAAACTGTCTATATCCGAGATCCACCAGTTTTCAACGGCGAAATATAAAATCTGCTCCACAGCATTATGATGGGTATGAAACACTTTAAAACAGCCACTCATCACAAATCCTTCAAATTCGCAGATGTTTCCTTCTGTCAGCAGAAATTCCTTTTTCTTTATTTTATGAAGGGTAAAAACGTTACAATATTGATCCAGATTTTCATCTGAAATTTCAATGTACTCCCTAATGTGTTTTTTTAAAGACTCAGTCATGGTTTAAAAATAAAAAAAGGTTTAGAAAAATCCTAAACCTTTATATGTTCACTAGCAAGTCATAGTGAAAAATCACTATAATCCTCTATATTATAATTGTACCAGCTCAGTAACCTCCACGTCATATCCTCCTACCTGAGGTTTGATTCCTGGGTTTTGAGTGATTACTTTAAACTTATTAATTCCGAGATTTTTTAAGATCTGTGTTCCAATGCCATAATCTCTGTAATTGTAAGCCAGAGTCGGATGCTGCTCCTGCCCGTCCTGATAATTAAGGAACTGCTGAAGTTTTCTTAATGTATTTTCAGAATTTGAAACGTTATTGATAAAGATAATAGCTCCTTTTCCTGCTTCATTCACCATACCCGTAACTTTTTCCAATAAAGGCTTTTCACCGTTATTCAATCTTGTTAATACATCGAAATAAGAATCAGAAGACTGTACTCTTACCAAAACAGGTTCATCTACCGTCCATGCTCCTTTCGTTAAAGCAAAATGGATCTGATCATTGGAAGTCTCTCTGAAAGCATAAAAATCAAACTCACCATAATGCGTTTTTACTTTTTTCTCTTCAAGTCTTTCAACCAGGTTTCCTTTTTTAAGCTGATAATGAATCAAATCTTCAATAGAAACAATCTTCATATCATGTTTTTGAGCAAAAGCATGAAGCTCAGGCAAACGAGACATTGTACCGTCTTCGTTCATGATCTCACAGATTACCCCCCTTCTTTCAAACCTGCTAAATGAGTAAGATCAATTGCAGCTTCTGTATGTCCTGCTCTCTTTAATACACCTCCTTTTCTAGCGCGAAGTGGAAAAATATGTCCAGGTCTCATGAAATCCGTAGGTTTGGACTTTTCATCCATCAAAGCTAAAATTGTTTTTGCTCTGTCTCCTGCCGAAATACCTGTAGATGTTCCGTTCCCCAAAAGGTCAACAGATACTGTAAAAGCTGTTTCCTTAGGATCACTGCTTCTGCTTACCATTACTTCCAATCCAAGATCATCACATCTTTTTTCAGGAAGCGGCATACAGATCAGCCCTCTCCCATGAAGAGCCATAAAGTTGATGATTTCAGGTGTTGTCAGTTCTGCAGCACAAAGAAAATCTCCTTCGTTTTCTCTGTCTTCATCATCTACTACTATGATTATTTTACCATTTCTAAGGTCTTCAATAGCCTCCGGAATAGTATTTAATTTAATATCAGACATCTTTACTTTTTATTTTGTGCAAAGATACTTATAAAAATAAGCATCTGCCAATTAATATGAATGCTTTATTACGCTTTGGATAATGAGTTTACCGCCTCTCTGAAAATTTCGTAAGATCTAAGTCTCTTCTGATGATCATAAATGTGCGAATTGATCATCAGCTCATCCACATTAAACTTTTCCTGAAAACTTTTCATCTTTTCCTGAATTTCAGTCTGGTTTCCTATAAAAGTATATCTCAGTTTCTGCAAAACCATAGATTTCTCCATAGGCGACCAGATGTCATCCATATCATCTACCGGTGGAGCAAATGGTTTTCTGTCATTTCTCACAATATTGATAAAGGCCTGAAATAAAGTAGTAGAAATCTTGTGTGCTTCTTCAGAAGTGTCGGCAGCTACTCCATTTACGCAGGCAATGATATAGGGTTTATCCAAATATTTTGACGGTTCGAAATGCTCTCTGTAGATTTTAAAAGCCATTTCCATCTGCTCAGGGGCAAAGTGTCCGGCAAAAGCATAGGGCAATCCAAGTTCAGCAGCCAGCCACGCACTATCCGTGCTAGATCCTAAAATATAAAGTGGCACATCCAATCCTTCTCCAGGAATAGCACGTACCATAGCATCCGCATTTTCTTTAGAAAAATAACGCTGAAGTTCCAGGATCTGTCTAGGAAACTGTTCGTTGATAATAGCAGGATTTCTCCCTAATGCCTGAGCAGTCAGCCCGTCAGTTCCCGGAGCTCTTCCCACTCCAAGGTCTATTCTCCCGGGAAATAAAGATTCCAGTGTTCCAAATTGTTCCGCAATGATTAGAGAACTATGATTCGGGAGCATGATTCCCCCTGAACCAACTCTGATTTTTTTTGTCCCATTGGCAATAAAACCAATTAAAACCGATGTGGCAGAACTCGCAATACTTTCCATATTGTGGTGTTCAGCCAGCCAGAATCTTTTATAGTCTAAATTTTCAGTGTGATTAGCTAAAGATAAACTGTCCTGAAAGGTATCGTGAATACTTTTTCCCTGCTTTACGGGAGCAAGATCAAGTACCGATATTTCAAAATTTTTCATATTTTAAATTTAAGGTTTAAAACCAAACAAATTTAAACCAATAAAATCGCATTAGTTACTTTTTGTAATTGATAGGATTGATAGTGCAGTTCAGGAAAAAACTATTATAAATAATTCTTCATTTTCCTGTTTTTCATTATGTCGTTCAATGAACATTTCTTTATTTCTTATATTTGATTGTTGAGATCATCTGTAAATCCATCTCAATATTTTATTTATGAATATTTTCAAGTCAATTTTGAACAGCTTTAAGAAAGTAATTCAGACTAATACAAGATTTGCCCATCAAATAATTTGGAAATAATGAAAATACAGTATATGATATTATACCATAACTTACTAACAGTTAAAATTATAAATATCACCCAATTAATATTAAGCCATGAAATCTAAAATAATGTATATTGAAAATAAATCCTCCGGCCACTACGGATCAGCATGGATTAGTTTTGTAGAATTTTCAAAATCAGGACAAACTGTATATTTTAATAATAAAGCCTTAAAAAAACTTAAAAACCCTGGAATAAGTGGAAATCACTTTGATATAGAAACAGGAGAAGAATATTGGGTGTCAGGTGTCAAGAAAAATGGACAGGACAGACACCAATTTGGAGGAGGAAAGATTATGCTTGATAAAAACTCTGTGGATGAATACTTAAAATTGGTAGATTTTAATATCATTGATGAAAACCATTTTGAAATTGTTGAGTGTATGAAAACTGACAAAAGTAGATTTAATGAAATAGAAAATACAGGAACTGAATTCAGAAACGAAAGTTTTTACGCCAGTTTTTATGACAACAACCGAAGAAAATTAATATTAGATACTAAAATTTAAATGAAAAATTTTTATTTATTCATGATCTCATTGCTTTTAATGAGCTGTTCATTCAATCAGACTTTCAAAGACAGGGAATCGGATAAGGATGATGGTGAACAAATTCCAAAAAAATTTTACTGGGAACTTAAATATGGAAATAACCAGGAGAATATTTATAAATTGTTTGGGGAGAAATTTTTTGAAGTCACAGACAAAGAAAAGCTTGCAAAATTGCTTGATATCACTAATAAAATTGGCTCTGTTCAGGAATACAATCTTGTAAAATGGGAAACAATGATTGTGAAAGGAAGCAATGCACGAAGTCAATATTTCTTTATGTACGATGTAAAAAGAGGAACTAAAAAAACTGAAGAATCTTTTACTTTAGAAAAAAATAAAGAAGGAGATATAAAAATCGTTGGTTACAGAATAAATCAGGATTTGCTAAGCGAATAGAAATAAAAAAGGTTTTGAATATTGTCAAAACCTTTTTTATATTACTTATTACTCTCCTTTTTATAATTATAATGATTGATTAAAATCCTGATCTCATTAAATTCAAAATCGCTCGGCAGCGCATTTTTCCACTCTGTTAAAGTTTCGCGTGGATTACTGTAGAACTCCGTTTCAAAAACTTTAATCTTATCAGAGGTAATGACTCTCGAGATATCCAGTAATCCCTGCTCTGCAAATTTCGCAAGATGTCCTATTACCGTTTCTTTTACCAAACCTCTTTCAAAAGCAATTTCACCGATGGTTTTTCCCTGTTCAAACAATTGGAAGGTTAAAACCTGTGACGGAACTTTAGCAATTTTCAGATTGATTTCTTTATCATTCTTTTCATCTAAAAGTTTAGTTTCAAGAAGGTGAATATCTTTCAGACTGTTTAAATATTCTTCAATATCTTCCAGCCAGTTTTTAAATTCTTCGTTGTATTGCTTCAAGCCTTTAGCTCCTTTGATTTCAGCATAAAACTCCTTCAAAGGATCAAATATTTTATTTCTGGTTTCTGTAAAAAAGAAATTAACGGCTCCTTTTGATTTGCTTTCAATTTCAGACCACTCTTCTTTTTCACCAATAAAATTATTAACCTTCTGGAAAATGATGCGCTCCAGTTTTTCAAAGATTTTCCCAAGGTTTACCGCCTCATGTTTTAGCTGCAGATAAAGCTGCTTGCTTTTTACGTGGTCAATATTTTTAGTAACAATTGAAAGATTATTCCAGTCTTCAACCTCTTTCAAAAACCATTGGCAGTCTATTGTGCGAAGTACTTTTCGGACACTGTAATCATACTTTTCCTGATTCAGTATGGCTTCAACATGATCATTGGCCACTGTATCTGTATGAAAATGCAGAATTCGTTCATCTTTAAAGATAACTTCAGGAGTAATTCTTGATTTTAAAACAATGCCTTCCAACGTTCTGCAACGCGATAGTGCAACGTATACCTGACCTGCTGTAAAACTTTTCCCTGCATCAATAATTACCTTATCAAACGTCAGTCCCTGACTTTTATGAATAGTAACAGCCCAGGCAAGTTTTATAGGAAACTGCTCAAAACTTCCCAGAACTTCTTCCTGAATATTTTTATCGGTATCAAGGAAATATTTTTTCTGCTCCCAGGTTTCTCTTTTTACAACGATTTCCCTTTCACTTTCATCCAGTACTACGCGGATCTCATTTTCATCCAATCCAATAATTTCACCTAATTTACCATTGAAATATTTCTTTTCCCCGGAAATATCATTTCTGATAAACATAATCTGTGCTCCAATTTTCAATTCTAAAAACTGCTCATTGGGATATTGGTTTTCTTTAAAATCTCCAACAAGTTTAGCCTCAAAAGTTTGTGCATCCACTTTGATTCCTGCTAATTTCTCCTGATTGATCTCGTCGGCCATCCTATTATGGGAACACAGATAGACATAGGATTCTTTTCCCATATCAAAATCGGGATCATATCTTTTATTAAGAAGATCAAAGTCTATATTCGCCACATCTCCGTCACGGATAGCATTCAGGATTTCAAGAAATTGTTCATCAGACTGACGGTATACTTTTGTAAGCTCAATGGTGACAATTGGAATATCTTTAATAGCATGGCTGTCAAAAAAGAAAGGAGAATTGTAATACATTTTCAGAATATGCTCATCCCTTACTACTGGTGGCAGCTGATAAAGGTCTCCAATAAAGAGCATTTGTACTCCGCCAAACCTCTGGTTATTTCTTCTGATAAACCTTAACGAGAAATCCATCATATCCAGCACGTCGGCTCTCAACATGGAAACCTCATCAATAATGATAATCTCAACCTCTCTTAAAAGCTTGAGTTTATCTTTCCGGTATTTGAAATGGGGCATCAGATCGGCAATATTATTGGCCAAGCTGGTATCTATTCTTTCTGTAGTAGGAAGAAAGGTTCTCAACGGTAATCCAAACATAGAGTGAATCGTAACTCCTCCTGCATTGATAGCCGCAATCCCGGTGGGAGCTATCACAACATGTTTTTTCTTTGTCCGTCTTACAAAATCATTAAGAAATGTCGTTTTACCTGTCCCGGCTTTACCAGTCAGAAAAACGCTTCTGTTCGTGTACTCTAATAAGTCAAAAAAATGATTGTTCATCGTTGTCAAAAATACGGAAATCAATTGAATTTCTTACCTTGGCATAAGTTTTGAAAATTCTTAAAAAGAAAAAAGTTTACTGTGAAAAAAATTTTACTTCATATTCCGATACTAGTATTATGTACTACAATGAGCCTTATTTCCTGTAATGCGTCAAAGAATACCAATATCAATCTCCCTGTTGATATTGCTGACAGGCCTACTGATGAAGACAGTCAGAAATATGATCAGGCTCAACTGGATAAATTAAAAGCATCCATTGAATCTGAAGTTTCAGGAGAAAAATGTACGGATGCCAGTGACTGGGCATTTGCACCAATGGGTGTCAAATCCTGTGGCGGACCTCAGCAGTATATTGCCTATCCTAAAGAAAAAGAAACTGCATTCTTAGAAAGAGTTAATGACTACACAGAAAAAGTAAGGATTTTTAATGAAAAATACAATATCATGTCTGATTGTACAGTAATTCCCTCTCCTACCGCTCTAAAGTGTGTGAAAGGAAAGGTAAGACTGATTACGCCGGACAATGATCCAAAATAAAACAAAGGTTCAATATCAAATCGACAAAAGCTCCCTCATTAGACGGAGCTTTTGTATTTATTATGTATTTATAGAAAAATTTAGGGTGAAATTATTCAAAAATACCTCTATAATAATTTTTTATATAGATAGATAATGGTTATTTACCCTTAAATTTTGTTCCTCAAATTCCTATAATTCGTAATCTTTCACATTTTCTTTATACCATGAAGAATATTTCACGTAGTTATCGGCAATTCTATTCACTTCACCTTCCAGTAACTGCGCATTAATATCTTTAATCTTTTTTGCCGGAACACCTCCCCAAACTTCTCCGGATTTAATATGCGTTCCCTGAGTTACTACTGAACCTGCTCCAACAATAGAATTTTCTTCTACCAGGCAGTCATCCATTACAATCGCTCCCATTCCGATCAGTACGTTATCATGGATTGTACATCCATGTACAATTGCATTATGACCGATAGAAACATTGTTTCCAATATTCAAAGGGTGTTTCTGATAGGTACAGTGCAGCATTGCATTATCCTGAACGTTTACCTTGTTTCCCATTTTGATGTAATGAACATCTCCCCTGATTACTGCATTGTACCAAACGCTGCAGTCTTTTCCCATGGTAACATCTCCAATGATTGTAGCTGTTTCAGCTAAAAAAGTATTCTCTCCGATCTGTGGGATTTTTCCTAAAAGTTCTTTTACAAGTGCCATAGTTTTAATTTGAAAATTTATATTGAGCTCATTTTGAAAAGTTACATTTTTCCCTCTAATTTTCGACATCTAACTTCTAAATTATAGTGATAGCAAAAATCTAACTCTCAATTTCCAGCTTCTAACTTCTAATGCGTATTTTTGTATCTCAAATTTAACGAAAAAATGCGTACCGTACTTATAGAACCAACCGAAAACCCGAAAGTAATGAAGTTTGTAACAGATTACAATCTTATTCCCGGGTCATTAGAGTTGGACAGAAACTCAGATATTTCAGAAATTCCTTTAGCACAGGAACTTTTTAATTATCCTTTTGTAGAAAGAATTTTCATCACGGCTAATTTTGTAGCTGTGGCAAAGCAGGATACTATTGAATGGGAACATGTTGCTGAAAGTCTGAAAAATGTGATTGAAGACGAATTATTGGCTAACCCTAGAATTTATCTTCAGAAGAAAAAAGAGATGTATCAGATCTATGCTGAAATGACTCCGAATCCAAATGTAATGAAATTTGTTTCAAGCAAATTACTTATGGATGGTTTCGTAGAAGTAAAATCAAAAGAAGCTGCAGAGGAAGTTCCTTTGGCGCTGGCTATTTTTAAAGAGTTTGATTTTGCCACTGAAGTTTTTATTTCTGATAATTTCGTAGCAGTCACAAGAGACAATTCTGTAGAATGGCATCAGGTAATGATGACTGTTCGTGCTCTTATTGCTGAACATCTTCAAAACGGAGGCGAGATATCAAAGATTGAACCTCAGAAACACGAAAACCCTGTTGAAAAAATCATCAATAGAGATTATACGGAAGTTGAGCAGAAAATTTCTGATATATTAAATGAATATGTAGCTCCTGCAGTGGAGAACGACGGTGGAAAAATTTCTTTAATGGAATATGATGAGGCTAACAAAACTGCAAAAATGCTTCTACAGGGAGCATGCTCAGGATGTCCAAGTTCTACTGCTACTCTGAAAAACGGAATTGAAAATATTTTAAAACAATTCGTTCCGGATCTTGTAGAAAAAGTAGAAGCGGTAAATGGATAATTCAGTTGTAAATGCTTCCTGACAATAGGATTGTAGTTATTATTGGAAGTGCCTCAAAAAATTCCAGTAATCAGAGACTGATTGAGCAGGTATTAGAGAAGAATGCTGATGCAGATTTCCAGATCTATAATGATCTTTCTGTCCTTCCACATTTTGATACTGAACTCACGGATCTGAATACCCCGGAAGAAGTTTTGAAAATAAGAGAAGATATTCAACACTCGGCAGGCATTATATTTTCGACACCAGAATATATTTTCAGTATTCCCGGCCGGTTAAAAAACCTGTTGGAATGGTGTGTTTCCACGACTGTTTTTTCTGAAAAACCAGTTGCTGTAATCACTGCCTCTGCAAGTGGAGAAAAAGGACATGAGGAATTATTGTTGATTGTAAAAACTCTTGGGGCCAAAACAGATGATAAACATCAGCTATTGATAAAAGGGATAAAAGGCAAATTTGACAGCAATGGCTTGCTTGAAAGTGATACCTTTGCTAAAGTAGAAAAATTAGTAACAGATTTCACAAGCTCTGTTTCATAATTAAAATTTAGAATATTGAATAATAAAGGAATTTTACTGGTCAATCTTGGATCACCAAGATCTACAGCTGTAAACGATGTAAGGGAATATCTTGATGAATTTTTGATGGATGAGAGGGTGATCGATTACCGCTGGATCTTTCGTGCACTTCTCGTTCAGGGAGTTATTTTGAAAACAAGACCTGCAAAATCTGCTGAAGCGTATAAAACAGTTTGGACAGATGAAGGTTCTCCTCTGATTTTCATTACAGAAAGAATACAGAAAAAACTTCGGAAAGTGGTGGATGTTCCGGTAGAAATCGGAATGAGATATGCGGAACCAAGTATTGAAACCGGTATTCAGAAGCTGGTAGATCAGGGAGTATCAGAAATTGTTCTTTTTCCTTTATATCCTCAGTATGCCATGAGTACAACGGAAACTGTTATTGAAAAAGCGGAAGAAGTAAGAAAAAAGAAGTTCCCAAAAGTAAAGATCAATTATATCCAGCCTTTCTACAATAGGGAGATTTATATCAACTGTCTGGCAGAAAGCATTAAAGAGAAGCTTCCTGAAAATTTTGATGCCCTGCAGTTTTCTTATCATGGGGTTCCTGAAAGGCATCTCTATAAAACAGATCCGTCCGATACGTGTAAAATTGATGATGCCAACTGTATCAATAGTCAGGTAGACACTCACAACGCATATTGCTACAGACATCAATGTTATAAAACTACGGAAGCCGTAATTGCTAAAATGGGACTTCCAAAAGAAAAGACAATTGTTTCTTTTCAGTCAAGATTAGGAAAAGATAAATGGATTGAACCTTATACAGATGAAACCTTGGAAACCATCCCTAAAAAAGGTGTAAAAAATCTGGCTATTGTTTGTCCCGCATTTGTTTCAGACTGTCTTGAAACATTGGAAGAAATTTCTGTAGAAGGAAAAGAGCAGTTTATGCATGGTGGTGGTGAAAGTTTCCAATATATTCCCTGCCTGAATGATGAAGACCGCTGGATTGATGTAGTAAAAACACTTTGCGAAGAGAAACTGAATGATTTTTACCTGGTATAATTCTCTTTGTTCAAAATACATGAAAGGCCGCAAATATTTTGCGGCCTTTTCATTGAAATATATTAAAAATTTGGTTTACTTTTTAATCAGATTTCCTGCTTTCTGCCCGTTGACCATTACAATATATACTCCAGGAAGAATATTGGAAGGAAGCTGTACATTCAATCTATTGATACCATCCGTAATTTCTACCTTTTCAGAAATTTCTCTTTTTCCTGTTAAGCTTATCAATTCTATGGTTCCTTTTCCTTGTTTTCCTTCAAAGGCTACTGTGAATCTGTCTGTTGCCGGATTTGGACTTATTGTATAAAGCGGAGTATCTGCTACTGCTGCTTTTCCTGCCGGAGAAGTTCCTCCACCCACGCCTACAGCATTCCAGGCATTAGTTACCTGCGTCACCTCATTACTGCCTGCTCCATATAAATCTGCGGCTGCCTGAAGAGAGTAAGTTCTTGTATTGGCATAAGTAGATGACGAAGTAAGATAGGAAGTTAATGTTCTGTAAGCAATAGCCGCTGCTTTATCCAGTCCGATTCCTGAGACATTATAAGCAAAGCCTTTATCATTAGTTCCAGATCCTCCTGTCACTAATAAATAATACCAAAAGTTAAGAACTCCCGAATTGGTATGTACCCCGCAATAATCATTAGCCTGACTAGGGGAAGCACATCCTGAAGTAGTGGTTGCCTTCCAGTAAGTTCCCAAATAGGTATCCGGCTGACTGTAGGCATTAGGATTCGCCATATCTCTTATGACATAGCTGAAATCTTCTCCCAGTGTCCAGCTTGCCTGAGTAGGTCTTGCCCAACGTTCGATGGAATTTCCAAAAATATCAGAAAAGCCTTCATTCAAAGCTCCGGATTCTCTCTGGTAAGCAAGGTTTGCTGTTTTGGAGGTCATCCCGTGGGTAATCTCGTGGCCGCAAACATCAATTGCTGTTAAAGGTTTTCCTCCATTCGTAGTAGAACTTCCATCTCCATAAGTCATTCTTGAACCATCCCAAAATGCATTAAAATAATTGGTAGAATAATGTACATATGATTTGATCGCAAAGTTGTTATTATCAATACTCTTTCTCCCGAATTTTGTATACAGATAGTCCAACGTCATTTCTGCTCCCCAATGGGCATCAGTAGCATATTGATCTTTATTGGCATTCACATTATTCCATATATTATCTGTATCTGTAAAATCAACAGCGGTGGAATAATTGGTCCCTTTTTTCAAATTATAAGTTTCTACGGCGGTTCCTCCGTTTCTTCCTGTTTCCCTCAACCTGTAACTTCCATTATAAGAATCGGTTACAATATTCCGGTTACCACTGTAACCTGTTGTAGCAGTTCCCGGACTATTTACTTCATGAATGATCGCATCTACGCCCAGAACTTTCCCATCCTTTGCATCTACAAAAACATATTGTCTGCTTAATGGTTTTTCTGCATAAATATCAAATTTATAAGCTAATCTCAGCTCACTTAATCTTTCATCATCAGGGTCTGAATAATAGACAAGTTCTCCCTTCGGAGCAAAGCTTGCTTTAGGATCACCGGATTCTTTTTTAAGAAAATCCTCTTCTTCCCTGTTTTGCCACTTGTAAACATCTGCTCTTACAAAAGATAAAGCACTTTGCAATGCTGTACTTTCAGAAATATTGGCTTTTTTATCCATTCTTTGTGGAAGCTGCAAAACCCATTTTCCTGTTTCTCCTACAATCTTTCCATCCTTGGTTTGTACAGCCATCATTCCGTATTCTACAGGAATGTCATTAACGGTCTGTTGAAAACGGTAAGTTTCAAATCCCAGCGCGTCTTTTTCCAGCCCAAGTTTTCTTGCCTGACCTGGTGAAAGCCTCTGAGAAGTTTCGTCAAATAAAACCGGGCTTCCCTGGAAAGCAGGTCCGTCTTTTTCAAATCGCATAAAATCTGCGTGTAATCCGATTTTACCCGGAACTAATTTTGATGGTGTGCTTTGTCCAAAAACAAAAGAGCAGGCAGCAATACTTACTGCTAAGATAAATTTTGTTTTCATAATAATATTTTGTTGGTTGTGAAAACGAATTTATAAACTTTTCACAATATATTGATTTATTATTTAATAAAAATTCAATTGATAAAATAAATCAATAAACAAAACACAATAATGATTTTAAAAAAAAGAAAATAATTTAAATATAATTTTATCGCAATGTATATTTTTGATTAATATATTTAATTAAAATCAATATTTTGTGAATTAATTTTTTCGTTATGCAGCACATTATATCATCTGTTAAATTGATTTCTGATATTTCAACAGTATAATCCATAAAGCAAAGGCCATCTCCTTCGAGACGGCCTGTTTAATTTCACCATTTACTATATTGAAATTATGTAAAAGATTATTAACGCTTATTTCCAATAGGAGTTCTGAACTCTCCATACCCCATTAATCCATCATAGTTTCTTCCAAAAGGTGCATAGTATAAAAAGGCCTGATATAAGTTTTCTGCCTGCCAGAAATTACCATTTACTTCGCCAAAATCCAAAGGCCCATTGCCTTGCTTGGTTGCTAAAACATAATTATAAAATCCTTGCTTCAGAAATATTCTGGCAACATACTGTTTGGTGGCCGGATCATACTGCATCTGATTTTCTTTAGCAGGCATAAAATTATTGAACCCTCCCAGAACATAGATATCCCTATCTACAGGATCTGAGTCCAGATAGAAATAAACCCACGAATAGTCTGCTTCTCTCTCCGCATCTCTTTCTCTTCCTAAATCATTCCTTCTGTAATACCATGCCCCATTCACATCGGGCTGATACTGATAATTGAGAGGGAAAGCCCATACGGGGTGCAGATAAGTCTGATTAACATCATCTTTTATTTCGGTTGCCCGAACCATGTCTGCCGCAATATTCATATTTTTATTATCGAAATAATAAAATTCATTGTCTCCAGGAAAAGCAAGATTCATCTGCTGGAAAAGCAGTTGATTTCCTAACACAGTACTTGCTTTCTGGTTCGTAATAACCATATTTGGATTATTATTCTGCATTACATTCAGAGTCATGGAGTTGACATTTGAAGAGATATCTCCTCCTGCCGAACTTGCTTTCACTTCTACCCTTTGGTTCAGGTTTGGATTTCTTGCGTCTGCTAATCTTGAAATATTTAAAGCCATGGTAGCACCATTTTCCACCAAATAGAAACGTTTTTTAAAGAGAGGTTGATCTGCAGAATCCTGATACACGATCAATTCATAATTTCCTGAAATCTTTGGCTGTATTTTATCATTTGGAAAAGTCAGCTTATAGTGTGTATAAGCCTGAAGTGTATTGAAAGAATACTGGAACTGATCAAGAAGTGCATTCATGCTTCCCGCTGCAAATTCTGTAAAAAACAGGTTATCATCATTCCAGTTTCTGTCATAATGTTTGATGGTATACCGGTAGATATTACTGCCATTGGTAAGATCATCAAAACTTAACACCAACTGTTCTCCCATCTTGATTACGGGAGTTTCGTCATTGGTCTGAGGGTTGAACAGCTGAATACTTTGGATCTTTTGTCCAAAAGCCAGCCCACCCAAAGAGAGTAAGAGTATTCGCAAAGTTTTCATTATGACGAAGATAACGAAAAATAGCCATTTTCTTAATAATATCGTATTTTTGAATAAAAAATATTCAGTTATGCTTCAGATTCAAGGCTTCGTATTCAACTTCGCAAGTGAAAATACATACATCCTTTACAACGAAAATAAAAATGCCTGGTTAATTGACCCGGGAAATATGAATGCACAGGAAACTCAGGCAATTAGTAATTTCATTACTGAAAATGGGCTGAAAATCCAGAAAATTCTTCTGACGCATGCTCATATTGATCATGTCTTTGGGCTTCAGTGGGCTTTTGATACCTTCAAAGTTCCGGTCAATATGCATCAGGAAGATCAGGATGTTTTGGATATGCTTCAGGCAAGCGGAGTAAGATTCGGGATGAAGATCGATCCTGTAAAAGTAGATATTGAATATATAAAAGAGGGAGACGAATTGGAACTGGATGGAGAAAAATTCAAAATTTACCATGTTCCGGGGCATTCTCCGGGAAGTATAGTTTATCATAATGAAAATCAGAAATTCATGATCTCCGGTGATGTCCTTTTTGAAGGCAGTATCGGAAGAACAGATTTGTATAAAGGAAATTATGATCAGCTGATCGATGGGATTAAAACAAAGCTTTTTGTTTTGGACAATGATACTCAGGTATTTTCAGGGCATGGAAACCCTACTTCGATTGGGTTTGAAAAACAATACAATCCGTTTCTGAAGTAAAAAAATTAAAACTCCAAAGATTACAAATTGGTATTTCCATAAATTGAACCTTGTTGTAATGAAATATATTGTACATTTCTTTGAAACAGGGTTCTTTTGAACTATAATTTTGGAAATACACCTCTACTAAATAACCACTCATTGAAAAACTCAATAAAAATAGGAAATCATTACTATGATATCAACAGTGAACATTTCTCGCTGGAATGGGGAGAATCTTTAAATAATTTCAATGAGTTGTCTTATCTGAACCAGTTCCCCAATCTTACCTCTGCAACTTTTACCAATACCAACCTCAACGATGAAGGTTTGGCCCATGTATCCAACTGCAGAGGGATTGAAAATTTAGATTTACAGGATACTGAAATTACTAATGACGGTTTACAATATTTACAGAATCTAAAACTAGTGAAGTATCTTCGATTAAAAGACAACTCACAACTTACAGACGACTGTATTCCCCATTTGATGAAATTGTATTATTTACAGAATTTGCAAATACAAGAAACATCAATTACTGAAAATGGATTGAAAAAATTAACGGCATTACAGTGTCTTGACATGCTTGTTATTGACGTTTATGACAACAATTACAAATTTGACAGTCTTTTACAAATATCTCGTGAGCTTCCGGATTGTGAGATTTTGGCAAAAGGGAATGGATCATTCCGTAATGGTAAATTTAAGGGAAGATGGGAGCATTAAAATTGGGCGTAGAATAAAGTTTATGGACAAAGCATACAACATAAATCAGATTGAGACTGTATTTGATTTGCTGGTATCAGATTCACCCTATTTGAAAAAAAATTGGGATGAATATTACAATAAAGAATATAAAGACAGTCGTGAGCGACTTTTGTATTTTGATATGATGGCGATCAGTGCTTTCGTAATAGAGTTATTTCAAAAGAAAAAATCGAAAGATCTTCAATCATTTTTTGATAAAGTTGAAATCGTCCTTAAGGATGCTGATTCCGAAGTTAAAAATTTAATTTTGTCGGGATTAATAGAGGGTATTCAACAAATATGTCAGTATGAAAATATTGATATGCGATACGAATTTAACACCTGGCTCTCACCTTTAACCCAAAAGAACTGGGATGAAATAACGGACTTCTTTACATTTGATTCAACAGAATAATAGATCAACACTCTATATACACGTAAGACAATCTAAATAGAAATCACAAAAAATTGTCTAACAGGACAAAACAAAACCGCCAGGGAAATCAGTCCTGACGGTTTCATTGTTATAAAGAAATAGTGTTTAGAAATCTAATGTGATGGAAGCTCTGGCTGCAGCACCCATGATAGGTCTCGCCATTCTGATGTTTCCTACAGTGGAAGTTGACCTTGGGTCTCCTTCGGTAATTCCAATTGTATTAAAGATATTGGTTCCGTCTACAGCAAAGCGGATTTTCCCCAGCTGATAAGACATTCCTGCGCCAAATTCGGTGAACGAAGGCAGAATATTATCATCGGTATTTCCTTCATTCTGGAAACGTTTTCCATAATAATTCATGCTTACATAACCTCTCCATTCTTTGGTAATATTCACAGCAGGAGAAATATTAAAATAGAACTTCGGCATTCTTCGTACTAGATTTCCATCGTAATCAAATGTAGAACCATCTGCATTTCTTCCTTTAAAATCTTTATACTTCGGATTCTGAATCGTTCCGTTAAAAGTAACTTCAAGAATATTGTTGAACAGTCTTGTATACCCTTCGATCTCTACCCCAATATTGGTGGTATTGGCAAATTTATTCTCAGAAGTTCCGTCCGAGAAAACATCTGTGAATGAAAGATTTTTCAAGGTGGAGTAAAACGGAATTACGGCAATATCAAATGTACGGGAATAGTATTTATATCCTATTTCCAGCTGATTGGTCAGTACAGGTTTGATCTGGCTCAGATTGGTCATATTGTTGTAATACGCTTCTTCATTCGGAGATCTGAAACCATTGGAAAAGCGAGCGTATACTGCATTTTCTCTATTGATCTTATAATTCGTTGCCAAGGTATAAGAAACCTTGTTTACATCATAATACCAATACGTATACTGATTTCCCAGAACAGACATATTATCATCTGCTGTGGTTGTCGCAAAGCTGTGCGTTCCGTCAGTGGTCAGTCCGGAATTATTAAGATTAGCCTTAGTTGTATTCACTCCGTATCCTTTATAATAATCACGGCTGTAGCGAATTCCACCGTTGAAGCTCCAGGCATCGGTGATATTATAATCCAAATTCAGGTATACATCGTTCAGACTTCCCTGGATTTGTGAATTTCTGAGCAGAAACGACATCGCTGTAATACCGTTATAAGTTTTGGAATATCCTGTGCTTGACGGAGTAAGAGAAGTATCTACCAGATTCAGTAACTCCGGTCTGTCTGTGGCTGTTGTAAGAATATTACTCCAGTTCCAGTACTGGGTCGACTTCCAGTTTGATTTATAAAAACCAGCCGTCACATTTCCTTTATCGAATTTATAATTGAACTGAAGGTCATTGACGAAATTATTCATCTTCTTGTCGATTGCCCAGAAACCAAGCTCCTGTACAAACTGAGGATTAACAACTCCCCCACCGCTTGCTAATGAATACTGGTAATTATTTCCGGAAATACCGCTTTTCTTTGCAAAATCTGCCGCTGTATACGGAGCTCCTGCTGGGAAAATCCCGGTGTAATTCATATCGATATTCGTATATCTTGTTTTGTTTAAAACCGTAAAATTATTTCCGAGATCATATTTAAACTCTGCTCCTACAACATCTACTTTCGGATGGATTCCGTTTTCAAGATCTCTACTGAAAAAACCTCCCCCAGCTTGCGGAATGTTAAGCTGTCCGATATTTCTGTAGCTGTAAGTTCCGTAGTTTGCATCAAATCCGGGGAATTCTTTCAACGTATTTCCATCCTGAAGCAAAGGAATAGGAAGATAGAATGTATTTCTGTCATCCAGTTTTTTATAATAAACCTTCACATAACCTTTATCCAATACATACTTCAGGTTCATTCTCACCTGTCCGCCATTGTTTGCTTTAAAACCCGTTTTCCGGATGCCGTCATCTGTTCTGTAAAATCCGCCAACGTTAAAAAATAATTTATCTTTCACTAAGGCTCCTCCCAGATTAAGATCTGTACGCATCAATCCATAGGTACTGGTTTCAATCTTTGCTGTTCCTTTAAAATCATTAGTCCCTTCTCTGGTAATAAAATTGATAAGCCCTCCTGGAGAATTATTGGCATAAATAGATCCTGAACCTCCTCTCAAAGCTTCTAAACGGCTCACTGAATTATCTACACGAAAGAAATTATCTGCGTTGGCAAACTGGAGAGCACCATCTTCAAAAACCGGAAGACCATCTTCCTGCACCTGTACAAATTCATAAGCTCCGGCAGAAGGGATTCCCCTTGCGAAAAGGTTATTTCCCACCTCTCCTCCTGAAGTTTCTACAGCGAATCCCGGTACTCTCTGCAACAAAGCTGCGGCACTGATAGGATTCTGCTTTTGAATTTCCTTGGCACTAAATGTTGAAATTGCAGTACTGGACTCTATTTTTTTCTTTGGACTGGAATTTCCAGTAATGACAATCTGATCGATAGAAGAAACTTTTGCAGAATCCTGCGGAGTTTCCTGGGCGTAAGCATTATTAAAGTATAACGTAGCTGTTGCGGCGATTAAAAAGATTGATTTTTTTTTCATAGCCTTATTTTTATTGTTAGTTTCAGTTTTGTTGTAATTTTAAATACACTCCATTCGTCCAACCAAATCCATCCTGATTAGGGTACTCCCCGCCGCCTGCTATCGTTTCTGTATCTAATGCGTTGTATTTTTCCATCAGTTTTCCGGTGTTTTTGTAAACTCTTTCTACATTATAACACCAGTTATTTTTTATTTTCTCTGCCAGTTCATGGAACCCATAATTTTTCATGGCTTTAAAGCCCAGCCACTGATAAGGTGCCCACGCGTTGGGTAGATCCCACTGCTGTCCCGAATTCTTTGTAGTTGTTACCAAACCTCCCTGGTATAGGAACTTGTCGCCCACTGCTTTAGCAATAGCCTCAGCCTGCTTATCCTCTGCAATTCCAAAAAATAATGGGTAAAGAGCCGCAATATGTTCAGACGGTGTTACTGTGTTTTTTTTAATATGATAATCTTTGTAAATCTCTGTATTTTCATCCCAGAAATATTTATTGATCATCTGTCTTCGCTTTGCTGCTCTTTCAGTAAAATAATTTTCTTTTTCCTTAAAATTCTGAAACGCCGAAGATTTTGCCAGGGTCTTTTCCAAATGCCACAAAAGACAATTCAGATCTACTTCTGCAAGATTCAGCGTTTCTATGGTCTGTATATGTTCCCCGTCTGCAAACCATCTGCTGGAAAAATCCCAGCCTGACTCACAGCCGCTTCTTATATTTCTGTAAAACTCTTCTCCTGAAGCACTTTCTTCATCTTCAATATCAATCAGATAGCTTTCAGGACGCGGAGAATTCTCAGCATCATAATAACGGTTCAGAATATCTCCGTCATTAGTTTTGACCACTCTTTTTATACCTGATCCTTTTTCAAGATCTTTTTCTCCATTCATCCAAAAGGCGTATTCTTTTTCCAGGCTGTCATGGTATTTTGTATAGATTTCTTCTTTATGGGTGGTTTCAAAAAGCAGATCCAGCATCAATGAAAAATAAGGAGGCTGCGAACGGCTTAAGAAATGTGTTCTGCTCGCATTCGGGATAAACCCGACATTCTGGATCAGGTAAGAGCAGTTTTCCACAATATTTTCCATCATCTCTACCCTGCCGGAAACCTGAAGCCCCAGCATAATAAAATAGCTGTCCCAATAGAAAAACTCATTGAAACGTCCTCCCGGAACAATGTAAGGCTCCGGCAATTTCAGAAGAGTTCCTTTTTCTTCATAAGCGGTACGGGTAAGCTCATCCCAAAGTTTTTCAATATGCTCCTTAATCGGCAGTTGGTTTTCTCTGTGAATAGAAATCTTTCCAAGAAAATCAAAATGAGACATGACAAACTCCTTAAGATCAAAACCTTCATTGTTCTTTAATTTTTCGTAATCCTCATTGATCTTAATGATGGGAAATAATGGAACAGCATCTGTCATCATTTTTTGATCTTCAAAGATTTCAGATCTCTGTACAGCATCAAAAAGGTTTTGAATTTCGTTGATATAAAGTTGATTATTCATTTTATTTTGTAGGATTTATTTTTAATTTATTCATGAAAATAGCTGATATGATCAATAATGAAAGCGGAATCAAGGAAAGGTAAAATGCCTGCTGCCCGCTAAATTCCTGAAATACAAAACCGGTGATAATAGAACCGATTGTTCCCCCGATTGCTGAAAAAACGACAATCAGACCAGACATTGCACTGTGTAAATATTTGGGTATTGAAGCCAGAATTACAGAATTAATGCTTGGATAAATAGGTGCTAACAGACCTCCCATCAAAGGAAACAGATACACTACCAACGGAGCATTCATCCAGTTTGTATTGGTATCAATATGGATGTTATGGGTAAGAGGCAATACTAAAAGTAAGCTTATTGCAAAACCAACAACACAAAATGAAACAACATAAATCCAGCTGAATTTTTTGGAAAAGAAACCTGATAAAAATCTGCCCAAAGCAAAAGCTCCTGCCAAAACGGCTCCTGCCTGAATACTCATTGAAGTTGGAACTTTTAAAATTTCCTTGTAAAATGTAGGTGTCCACGTCTGAAAGCTTTGCTCTACCAATACAAAAAGAAAGGCACACAGTAAAAAGCACAGCACTTTTTTATAACTGAAGAGACTGGCACTATTTTTCAGGTCACCCAATAAATCCGTTTTCTCACTTTTTGCTTCTTTCTCATTTAATTTTGAAAAGAATAAAAACAGAAATGACAAGGCGGAAAGGATTCCCAGCACCCAATATACGTTCAGCCAGTGCGTAGACTGCGGATTATGATCATCAATATATAAGCTGAATAAAATATTCCCTGCCAATACTCCAATCATAAAAAAACCTTCCAGAAATCCCATGAAGCTTGAGTGCTCTTTATCTGTTTCCGTTACCAGGCCAATAGAGGTGAAAACGGATATTTTGATCAATGCAAAGGAAACCCCGACAATAGCAAACAATAATTTGAAAACCCAAAAACTATTGGTAAACGGCATTACAAAACACATACAACTTACCAAAAATAAAGCGGTCAGCATTGAGTTTTTAATTCCGATCTTAGGCAGAAATGATGCTAAAATGAATGAGCATACAGCAATCGGAAGATCTTTGAAACCTTCCAAAATACTGGCAGAAGATTTCGAGATTCCAAAGTTTTGCTGAACCTGCAGAATAACTGTTCCCACAGAATTCAAAAGAATTGCGAAAACAAAATAGTTCAAAAATAATACTGCCTTTATGTTGAAATTTTTCATAGAGATCATTTCTTGCCGGCTAAGATAGAAGCATTTCTATTAACGATAATTTAACACAGTAAATGAATATTTGAACTATATTAATATAATTAGTATTTTTAATGATTAAATATGATTAACTAAATGAAAGTTACTTTTGAAAGAGTCATACCTAGCGATAAGAGCTCGTTCCGTACGCTTCATAATAACTCCCCTATTTCAGAGTTCAAATGGGAATACCATTATCATCCTGAAATAGAACTCGTCTGTGTTATTACCGGGAGTGGCACCCGTCATGTGGGCTATCATAAAAGCAATTATACTAATGGAGATCTCGTTTTGATTGGTTCTAACATTCCCCATTCCGGATTTGGCCTGAATTCTATTGACCCACATGAAGAAATCGTACTGCAATTCAAAGAGGAAATTCTACAGTTCCCGCAGCAGGAGGTGGAAGCCAGATCTATTAAAAACTTACTGGAACTTTCAAAATATGGGATTCATTTTCATCATAAAGTAAAAAAAGCAATGCTTCCCAAACTTAAGATGATGCCTGAGCTTGAAGGCTATAAAAGATATTTATTGCTTTTGGATATTCTTTTTGAACTTTCGAAGTGTAAGGATTATGATCTTCTCAACAAAGAAATTATGCCCTATACCATTATTTCCAAGAATAAAACCCGTCTTGAAAATATCTTTACGTATGTAGAACATCATTATGATAAAGAAATTAATATTGAAGAAGTAGCAAAACTGGCCAATCTTACTTTACCCGCTTTCTGTAATTTCTTTAAAAAGGCAACCCAGATCACTTTCACAGAATTTGTAAACCGCTACCGAATCAACAAAGCCTGCCTACTGATGACCCAGGATAAGTCTATCTCTGAATGCAGCTACCAATGCGGGTTTAATAATGTGACCTATTTTAACAGGATGTTTAAGAAATATACAGGAAAAACACCTTCTGAGTTTATTAAGAATTATTCTCATAATAAAGTGAGTGTGGATTTGAAAGTTGAAGGTGATGTAAAGGCTAAAGCCACCTTTTAAAAAATTGCAGGATTTTGCCAATAATTTTCAGTTTATGGAAAGCCGTAAGGGCAGGTAATTTACATAAGCTATTTTAGTACAATAATTTATGATCACTTTCCTGAGTGTAAATAAAAAAGTGTTATAATTTAAAAAGCTGTTCCAAAAAGAACAGCTTTATTTATTTAAAATATAGAGATTGAGATGGGTCGGTCAAAATAACTTTCACCTCTCCATTTTCAATTGATCATCTTATTTCCATTTAATATTACATCCCATGCTAGGTCTCTGAATTTCTTCCTGAGGCTCGCCTGCCAAAAGATTTTCAAAAGCAATGATTAAATCTTCTCCGGTCACCTCCTTATTGTTTCCAGGTCTTGACTCGTCCATCTGACCTCTATATACAAGATCCAGCTTATCATCAAAGAAATAAAAATCAGGTGTACATGCCGCATCATATGCTTTGGCTACTGCCTGGCTTTCATCAAACAGATAAGGGAAATCGAATCCTCTTTCAATCTGGAATTCAATCATCTTTTCAGGAGAATCATCCGGATATTTTTCAATATTATTAGCATTGATGGCAATGAATTCAATTCCTTTTTCGTTGTAATCTTCATACAATTCGTTGATCTTATCGATTACATGAAGAACAAACGGGCAGTGGTTGCACATAAAGATTACCAATGTTCCTTTTTCTCCTTTCAGTTCTTCCAAAGACTGAATTTCATTGGTTTTTGACGGGTTAGGAAGTTCAAAAAACGGAGCTTTTGTTCCTAATGCCAACATATTTGAGGGAGTATTCATATCCTTTTTTCTTTAACGCAAAGATAGATATTTCTTTTATTAATAGCCCATTCGGGAATTTATAAACTTTAGTTAAATGTTAAAGTTTAAATAACCTTTGGAAGATATGGTTAAAAGTTTGTAGTTTTGCTAACACTGTTAGTAAAGAAATATCATGGGCCTACATGAACGCCGTCAAAGAGAAAAAGAATCCATCCGTGCAAATATCCTGCAGGCTGCATTTACTTTGGCCAAAACTGAGGGCTGGGCTTCGCTTTCCATGCGTAAAATAGCGGATGCTATTGAATACAGCGCTCCTGTAGTGTATGATTATTTTGAAAACAAGGAAGCTATCCTCTTTGAAATTTCTCTGGATGGCTTTCACAACTTACATATAGAATTATTAAAAGCTCAGAAAAAGCATGATACTCCGGAAGAGCAGCTTGTTGCCATTGTGGATGCGTACTGGAATTTTGCTTTTAAGAATAAAGAATACTACCAGCTTATGTTTGGTTTGGGAATGCAATGCTGTGGAAAAGGTCAGATGAAGAAAGAATTTTCATCGTTCCAGGAGATGATTTATGAATGTACTTACGAGATTATCAAGAAAAGTGGTTCAAATCCGGATAATGCCTGTCATATGTCTCATGCACTGTTCTCAGCGGTACATGGTATGATCTCTATTATGATGATGCGTAATGCAGATATTCCGTCTACCATGAATAAAACAACTTTAGACGAAACTGTTTCGGCTTTTATTAAGTCTTTGTAAATTTTTTTTGAATCAAAAATTAACACCGTTAGGAAATATAACACTTAGTTTGTTTAACGCACTGCAAATCGTAACTAAAAATTAAAACTATTTATGGGAAACCCCAACAAATTCAAAGATTGAAATTACTCATTTTTTTCATACGAATTAACACCGTTAGCAAAATTAACATACTTACACCTCATCTTTTTTATATATAGAATCAACATTAAACAATTTTTCAATTATGGAAACTATCGACCCTATTGCACATTAAAAATTCTGTAATTTTTTTTGAACAAATCATTAACACTGTTAGGAAAAAATACAGCATTTATTAAAGGAACATTACTTATCTCTAACACTTCATTAAAAAAAATTAAACCCAAAATGAAAATACCTGGAAAAACAAGGTTTATTGTACTTATTTCAAGTATAATTCTTTTACAGAGCTGCACCAAAGCTGCAGAAGGATCCAATGCCGCTCCACCAGCTCCTGAACTTCCGGTTTATACCGTTACTACATCACCCGCTACTACATATCAGGAATTCCCTACTGCCCTTGAAGGTAAAAACAACGTAGAAATAAGATCTCAGGTAGATGGATATCTGGACAGAATCTATGTAGAAGAAGGAGCTTATGTAAGAGCCGGACAGCCTTTATTCAAAATAGATTCTAGAAGCTATGGCGAACAAATGAATATGGCACAAGCCAATCTTCAGGCAGCTAATGCCAATATTCAAAAAGCAAGAGTGGAAGTTGACAGACTTCAGCCGTTGGTAGCTGCGAAAGTAGTTTCTGATGTACAGCTTAAAACCGCACAAGCCAATTATCAGGCGGCAGTTGCTGCTGCTGCACAAGCCAGAGCTTCCGTAGGAAGTGCAAAAATCAATGTAGGATTTACAACCATTACAGCACCGGTAAGCGGTTATATTGGAAGAATTCCTTACAAAAAAGGAAGTCTGATCTCCAGAACAGATCCAAGTCCTTTGACTTTATTATCTGATATCAGTGAAATCTATGCCTATTTCTCATTAAGTGAACTTGACTTTATTGGATTCCAGAATAAATATCCCGGAGCGAGCCTGGAAGAGAAGCTGAAAAATATGCCAATGGTAGAATTGGTAATTGCTGACAACAGTACTTATCCTGAAAAAGGAAGATTAAGCATTGTGGACGGACAGTTTGATAAAACAACAGGTGCCATCAGTGTACGTGCCATTTTCCCTAATACTCACGGAACTTTAAGAACCGGAAATACAGGAAGAATACGTATGCCGCAACTGATCTCCAATGCAGTGGTGATCCCACAGGAATCTACTTTCGAAATACAGGATAAAACCTACGTATATGTAATGGATAAGAGTAAGAAAGTAACCGGAAGACCTATTAAAATATCTGGAAAAACCGATAGTTATTATTTTATTTCCGAAGGACTTTCTCCTGGAGAAAAAATAGTATATACAGGGATTGGAAGCTTAAAAGACGGTGCTCCTATCAGACCGAAAAATATTTCTTCTGACAGCTTGCTAAAAGCGAATCCTTTATAATTCACCCTGAATACAGAAGACTTAAAAAATAAACTTCTTATGTTAAAACAATTTATAGAAAGACCGGTCCTTTCAACGGTCATCTCCATAATACTCTTATTATTGGGAGCCCTGTCTCTCTTTAATTTACCGATTGCCCTCTTTCCAGATATCGCTCCACCAAGTGTTCAGGTAACGGCATTCTATCCCGGAGCTAACGCTGAGGTTGTTGCCCGGTCTGTAGCCACTCCTATTGAGGAAGCAGTGAACGGAGTTGAGAACATGACTTATATGACCTCAAACTCCAGCAATGACGGTACCATGACCCTGAGTGTTTTCTTCAAACAGGGAGCTGATGCCGATAATGCTGCAGTAAACGTACAGAACCGTGTATCAAAAGCAATGAGCCAGCTTCCTCAGGAGGTTGTACAAGCCGGAATCTCAACACAGAAAGTTCAGAACAGTATGATCATGTTCATGGGACTGACCAGTGAAAATGAAAAACAATATGATGAGCTATTCCTTCAAAACTACCTGAAGATTAATGTTATTCCACAGATACAGCGTATCCCGGGAGTAGCACAGGCTCAGGTATTCGGAACAAGAGATTATTCTATGAGAATCTGGCTGAAGCCAGATAGATTAGCGGCCAACAATCTTTCTCCGCAGGAGGTTCTTGGGGCCATCAAAGATCATAACCTTGAAGCTGCTCCAGGACGTCTTGGACAGGGAAGCAAGGAAACTTACGAGTATATCCTTAAATACAAAGGAAAACTTAGCAAAGGGGAAGATTATGAAAATATTGCTATTAAAGCCAATAGTGACGGATCATTCCTAAGACTGAAAGATGTAGCAAGAGTAGAATTTGGTTCCTATACTTATACTGCAACAAACAGGGTAGACGGAAAACCGGTGGCAGGATTTGCTATTTTACAGACTGCAGGTTCTAATGCAAATGAAATTCTTACAGAAATTGAAAAGCAGGTAAAGGTAATGGAGACTACTCTTCCAAAAGGAGTAAAGCCAATTATCATGTATAATTCTAAAGACTTTTTGGATGCTTCTATTCATCAGGTTGTTGAAACGTTAGTCATTGCATTCATTCTGGTATTTATTGTGGTATACATTTTCCTTCAGGATTTCAGATCTACATTAATTCCTGCGATTGCCGTACCGGTGGCCATTATCGGAACATTTTTCTTCCTGCAGTTATTTGGTTTCAGTATCAATATGCTTACGTTGTTTGCTTTGGTACTCGCCATTGGTATTGTAGTGGATGACGCAATTGTAGTAGTAGAAGCCGTCCATTCTAAAATGGAACAGACAGGAATGCCTGTAGAACATGCTACGATGAACTCTATGAGTGAAATTTCAGGAGCAATTATTTCTATTACACTGGTAATGTGTGCCGTGTTTATTCCGGTTGGTTTCATGCAGGGGCCCGCAGGAGTTTTCTACAGACAGTTTGCCTTTACATTAGCTATTGCCATTCTTATTTCTGCGGTAAACGCTTTGACATTGAGTCCGGCATTATGTGCTATGTTCTTAAATGATCCTCAGGGAGAGCATGGTGACCATGGTCATAAAAAAGGTTTTGGAGCAAGATTCTTCAACGCCTTCAATGCCAGCTTCAATACCATGACCCGAAAATATATTTACAGCCTCAAATTTTTAATTAAAAATAAATGGGTAGCGATAGGGGGGCTTGTAATAATAACTGCAGCAAGTGTCTTTCTGATCAAAAAAGCACCATCAGGATTTATTCCTACGGAAGACCAGGGATTTGTATTATATGCAGTGAATACTCCTCCGGGAAGTTCATTGGAAAGAACTCACAAAGCGACAGCACAAATTGATAAAATCATCAATGCCGAAAAGTCAACCAATCACCTTTGGGTAGCAGATGGGATGAACTTTATCAGTAACGCCAATGCTTCGCCTTACTCTGCTGGATTTATCAAACTTAAAGATTATGATAAACGTGGTGAGATGAAAGACCCGGATCAGATTGCAGCTATGCTGACAGGTAAAGTAAGCCAGGTAAAAGATGCCAATGCATTTTTCTTCAACTTCCCTACAATCCAGGGTTTTGGTAACGTTTCCGGATTTGAATTTATGCTTCAGGATAAAACCAATGGCTCTTTTGAACAATTGGGAACAACTACTCAGGCATTTATCGGAGAATTGATGAAACGTCCGGAGATTGCTTTTGCCTTTACAACTTATGCGGCAGGAAATCCACAGTACACTATTGATGTAGATACGGATAAAGCAAATCAGCTGGGAGTTTCTGTTACCGATCTGATGCAGACCATGCAGATTTACTACGGAAGTAGTTTCGTTTCAGATTTCAACAGATTTGGAAAATATTACAGAGTAATGGCTCAGGCAGATATTCCTTATCGTACTGATATCAACTCTCTGGAAGGTATTTATGTTAAAAACAAATCAGGAGAAATGGTTCCAGCTAAAACGTTAGTTACTTTAAAAAGAACTTTCGGACCTGAGACCGTAACCAGAAATAACCTATTCAACGCAGTAACGATCAACGGAACACCAAAACCAGGATACAGTACCGGAGATGCGATCAAGGCGGTGGAAGAAGTAGCTCAGAAATCACTTCCTAGAGGATATGGATATGAATGGACAGGGATTACCCGTGAAGAGATTAAAACAAGTGGCCAGACTTCATTTATCTTCTTTTTAAGTATTCTGTTCGTATACTTCTTGCTGGCAGCGCAATATGAAAGTTACATCCTTCCTTTTGCAATTATTCTTACCATTCCGACAGGTATTTTTGGAGTATTTGCCTTCACAGGATTAGCAGGAATTGATAATAATATCTATGTACAGGTCGGATTGATCATGCTGGTCGGGCTATTAGCAAAAAATGCCATCCTTATTGTGGAATTTGCTGTACAAAGAAGAAAAGCAGGGAAATCACTGATAGAATCTGCTCTTCAGGCATCAAGATTACGTCTGAGACCAATTCTGATGACCTCTTTTGCCTTTATCGTAGGTATGCTTCCATTGGTATGGACGCAGGGAGCCTCTTCAAAAGGAAATCACTCTATTGGTTACAGTACCGTAGGAGGAATGCTTACAGGAGTTATATTTGGGATATTTATTATTCCGGTAATGTATGTAGTCTTCCAGTATCTGCATGAAAAAATGCCGAGCAGAAAAAAGAAAAGACTTCTGAAAAAACAACAGGAAGAACTTTTAGCTGCTACTCATTAATAAAAAATGAATTACAAAAACTTAGAGAAAATTTTAAGACCAAAAGATTAATTATTCTCTTATCTGTTCTTAATGGTTTAAAAAAGCTAAATATTTTCTCCTACTAAAGACAATTTTTGCATCAACTGAAACCTCTCTAAGTTTTGTATTCAATTAAAAGTTTAAAAACTATGAAAAGAGTAAAAAATATTATTCTAACATTTGCGATAGCTTTAGGCTCTGCTTCGTGTGTGTCCAAACTGGCATACATGGAGCCGGACCTTCCGCTTCCGGAAAAGTTCCAGTATACAGCAACTGCCGATACAGCCAGTGTTGCTAATCTGGAATGGAAACAGTTTTTCAATGATCCTATTTTACAGGGATTGATAGAAAAAGGAATTAAAAACAACTATGACCTGCAGATTGCATTAAAACAGGTTGCTGCTTCACAGGAAAAATTGAAGCAGGCAAAATATATGCAGTATCCTGACGTTGGCTTTGCAGTATCAGGACAGATTTCAAAGCCATCTAAAAACAGCATGAATGGTCAAAGCTTAAATTTATTTTTAGGACAAAGTCATGTTGAAGATTATAATGCAGCGTTCAATTTATCATGGGAAGCCGACATCTGGGGGAAAATAAAAAATCAGCAGGAAGTTTCAAGAATGCAGTATCTGCAAACGTATGAAGGTTCAAAAGCTGTCCAGACTCAGGTTGTAGCTGCCATTGCTCAGGGATATTATAATCTGCTGATGCTCGACAGACAGTTAACCATTGCGAAATCCAATCTTGAATTGAGCAGCAATACCCTATTGATTACACAGAAAATGTGGGAAAGCGGGGATACAACTTCTTTAGGAGTACAGCAGTCTGCTGCACAGAAGCAGGCAACAGAACTATTGATTTCCCAGCTGGAACAAAATATTGCCATTCAGGAGAACGCTCTCAGTATTCTGGTAGGTGAAACACCTAACAAAGTAAGCAGAACAATTGAAATGTCTGACACTTCTTTACCTCAAACCATCTCTGCCGGACTTCCTGCAGCAATGGTAAGCCGTAGACCGGATGTACGCCAGCAGGAACTGGTTTTATTACAGTCAAATGCAATGGTAGGAATTGCCCAGGCTAATATGTATCCTGCATTGAAAATTACGGCTAACGGAGGAGTGAATTCATTCAAGATTGATAACTGGTTTCAGATTCCGGCATCCTTATTTGGGTCCGTTCTGGGAGGGATTACCCAGCCTATTTTCCAGAAAAAGCAATTAAAAACGGACCTGGAAGTAGCTAAAATTCAACGGGAACGGAACGTTCTGGCCTTCCGCCAATCGGTACTCAATGCTGTAGGTGAGGTTTCTGATGCATTGGTTTCCAATGAGAGTCTGAAGGTTCAGGAACAAAAGGCTGCAGAGCAGGCCAATACACTGAAAGATGGTATTAAAAGTGCACAACTTCTTTACAAAGGAGGTTCAGCCAATTACCTGGAAGTGATTACAGCACAGGGAAATTCCCTACAGGCAGAGCTGAATCTGGCTTCCATTAAAAGACAGAGATTAAGCAGCATTGTAGACTTATACAGAGCGCTTGGAGGCGGTTGGAAGTAGTAAATTAAATTATATTTGTTGAAGTGCGGTTCTTTTGGACCGCATTTTTTTATGCTATGAATTTTAAGAATGATTATGCTTGTCATTCTGACGAATGAAGAATCTCATTGCTTATTGTAAGATTCTTCATTCCACTTAGGAACTACGTTCGCAGACTTTCAGTCTGTATTCAGAATGACAAACTGGAAGCTTAATTTACTTCTGAAACTGCTCCGCAATCCATTGAAGCAAATCTTCAAAATCCTTTTCAGAGTATCCCAACTGCAAATAATGAATATCATCCGCCTTTCTATACCATGTCAGCTGACGTTTTGCATATCTCCGGCTGTTTTTCTTGATTTCGGAAACCGCAAAATCAAGATCCCATTCTCCATCAAAATATTTAAACAGTTCAGCATATCCCACAGTATTCAGAGCAGTCAGACCTTGGAATTTTTCAAGACCTTTTACCTCATCCAGCAGACCTTTCTCCATCATTATATCCACTCTTCTGTTGATTCTGTCATACAGTTCTTCTCTTGGAGCTTCAATTCCGATTCTGATTACCCTAAAATCTCTGCCATTCTGGGAAACCGCAATATGCTCAGAATATTTTTTATCCGTCTGCCAGATAATATCAATTGCTCTTAGCAGCCTGCGGTGATTGTGAAGATCCACGACATTAAAATATTCAGGATCGAGCTCTTTTAAAATTTCCTGAAGTTTTTCTATACCTTCCTGCTCAAAAATTTTCTGAAGTTTCTCCTGATTTTCAGCATTAGCTTCAGGCAGATCATGCAGCCCTTCAATCAGTGCTTTTTCATACATCATACTTCCTCCCACAAGAATGACAGTATCATGGTCTTTAAAAAGTTCATTGAGCTTGTGCAGGGCATCTTCTTCATACTGCCCTATAGAATAGTAGTCTTCAACTGAAAGATTTCCAATAAAATGATGAGGAGCTTCCGCAAGTTCTTCCTCGGAAGGAGCTGCCGTTCCTATTTTCATTTCTTTAAAAAACTGTCTGGAATCGCAGGAAATAACTTCTGTATTGAAATGTTGAGCCAAATCAATTGCCAGTCTCGTTTTACCAATCCCAGTGGGTCCTACTACAGAAATCAAATTTTTCATCAGTTCACGTTCATTATTTTATTGGTCAGATGTAATCTATACAGATTTCACTGTGCTAATTTAAATGTTTATCTTTGTACAACAATAAAAAACTATGATTTTATCAATGACCGGATTCGGTAGAGCCGAAGATGTTTTTGAAGGAAAAAAAATTACAATAGATATTAAATCACTGAACAGTAAGAGCTTTGATTTAAATATTAAAATTCCTTTACGATATAAAGAAAAAGAATTTGAGATCAGAAAAATTCTTAACGATAGAATTATCCGTGGAAAAGTAGACTGCTACGTTAATCTGGAGAATCTTGAAGAGTCTAATGATGTAAAAATAAATAAAAACTTAATTGATTCTTATGTTAAAGAATTGAGAAATATTGCATCAGACGGTCCAGATTTCGAATACCTTAAAATGGCTGTAAGACTTCCTGATGCGATCACTTCCAGACCTGACGAACTTACAGAAGGTGAATGGGAAGCTTTGGCTAAGATCGTTCATGCTGCGGTAGACCGTTTCGAAGAATTCAGAAAAACTGAAGGCAGCATTTTACATGAAGAATTAAACAGGAATATCCAGAATATTGATAAATATCTTGGTGAGGTGATTCCTTTTGAAGAGGAAAGAATCATCAGTGTAAAAGAACGTTACCAAAAGTCGTTGAAAGAATTCGAGAATGTAGATGAGACCCGTTTCTATCAGGAAATGGCTTATTTTACAGAAAAATTGGATATTTCAGAAGAAAAGGTAAGACTTGCCCAGCACCTGAAATACTATAAAGAAGTAATGGATAATGAATCTTTCAATGGGAAAAAACTAGGTTTTATTTCTCAGGAAATCGGAAGAGAGATCAATACATTAGGTTCTAAAGCCAATCATTCCGCAATTCAGAAATTGGTGGTGATGATGAAAGATGATCTGGAAAAAATAAAAGAACAAACGTTAAACGTACTGTAGTAGTTACAGGGTGGAGATACAAGGTAATGGCCGATGGCCTCTAAACCGGAACTCTGAACCCGAAACCCGAAACTTAAGAACATGGATAAAGTAATTATATTTTCAGCACCATCGGGGAGCGGAAAAACTACATTGGTAAAATATTCTTTAGAAACATTTCCTGAACTGGAATTTTCTATTTCCTGTACTACAAGACAGCCGAGAGGAAGTGAAATTCATGCAGTGGATTATCATTTTTTAACACCTGATGAATTCAGACAGAAAATCTCCGAAAATGCTTTTGTGGAATATGAGGAAGTTTATACTGATAAATATTACGGTACTTTAAAATCCGAGGTAGAAAAAATCTGGAATCAGGGAAAAGTTGTTATTTTTGATGTAGATGTAAAAGGAGGTATTTCTCTGAAAAAATATTTTGGAGAAAAAGCGTTGTCTATTTTTATAGAACCCCCTTCCATCGAAGAACTGGAACGCAGATTGATTTCAAGAAACACAGATGATGCAGAAACCATCCAAACCCGTGTAGCAAAGGCAGAAGAAGAAATGTCTTATGCAGCCGAGTTTGACAAGATCGTAATTAATGCTGATCTTGATATAGCTAAAAAAGAAATAGAAAGTTTAATAAAAAGTTTTATAGAAAGCAATTAGAAGCTAGCAATCAGATGTTAGATTTTTAAATCAGGGAAAAAAATTCACCCTATTTTCAACCGACTTCTGATTTCTAACCTCCAACTTCTATAAAGAAAAAAATTGAGGTTGATATGAGTACCGAAACATTAGAAAAAGCTAAATCTGCAATTCCTGTGAGAGGATTTCTGGATATAAAAGATATAGCCATTCCTCAGGGAGAAGAGTTGGTAAAAGCCATTCTGAAATTGAAAGAGGAGAAAAACGCTGTCATTCTTGCCCATTATTACCAACCGGGAGAGATCCAGGATATCGCTGATTTCCTTGGAGATTCTTTACAGCTGGCAAGACAGGCAAAAGATACAAATGCTGATATGATTGTATTCTGCGGGGTACATTTCATGGCAGAAGCAGCAAAAATCCTGAATCCAACTAAAAAAGTAGTTCTTCCAGATACCATGGCAGGATGCTCTCTGGCTGATGGATGTTCGGGAGAAGGTTTGAGAAAAATGCGTGAGCAGCACCCTGATGCTTTAATTGCCACCTACATCAACTGTAATGCGGAAACCAAAGCCGAAAGTGATATCATTGTAACCAGCTCCAATGCGGAAACAGTAATTGAAGCCCTTCCAAAGGACAGACCTATTATTTTTGCACCGGATAAAAACCTGGGAAGATACCTTTCTAAAAAAACCGGACGTGACATGATTCTTTGGGATGGAAGCTGTGTAGTACACGAAGCTTTTTCTATGGAAAGAATTGCCAAACAATTGGCAGAAAATCCAGATGCAAAGCTGATTGCACACCCTGAAAGTGAGGAAACGGTTCTGAAACTGGCTCACTTTATAGGTTCCACTTCTGCCCTGCTGGATTATGTACAAAAAGATGAATGCCAAAAATTCATTATTGCAACAGAAGAAGGAATTCTGCACGAAATGAGAAAACGTGCTCCTCACAAAGAATTGATTCCTGCATTAGTTTTTGACGAAAGCTGTAACTGTTCAGAATGTTTTTATATGAAACGTAATACAATGGAAAAATTGTACTTATGTATGAAATATGAACTTCCTGAGATTCTTATCGACGAAGAATTAAGGTTAAGAGCTTTGAAGCCTATTGAAGCCATGCTTGATCTTTCAAAGAGTATAAAATAAACAAAAGCACTGTTTTCACAGTGCTTTTTTACTTTTATTCACAAAGTCTTTATGGCTACTCTGCAGTAATAAAAACAAAACAATCGGAGCTCACAAGAACACACATTCTGCATCTCTCTGATAACATCCAATATCCCTCACATGAAGGATCTGTGGATGAACCTGGTCCGAAAACAAGATGTGTAGGGCATCCATTACAGGTGGAAACACCCGCTCCATTCATCTGACCCAAATTTCTTCTGTTTAGTTTCTTAAGATTTTTCATAGTAGTTTTAATTTGGTATTGAATATATATATTTAATTATTAAAATCAGAATAATCCGGCCCGTAGCAATCTGTACTTACATCTACACATTGTCTGCAGCTCGCTGGCAGAGCCCAATAGCTCCAGCAGCTGTTGGTATATTCAGGTCCATCACCATAATTTCCACCTGTTGGACATCCTCCACATCCCTGTATTCCTTTTCCATTAATATTTTTCAGCTTTATTCTTGATAGCTTTTTCATGTTGTTCTATTTAATGTTTATTAAAATTACACCATTGGAGCATAACATGTTCCTCCGGGCTTTCTCCAGCATCCCCAGGCACCGCCGCCACGGAAGCACACAAATTGCTCACCGCCGCAAGCTTCAATCTGAACATCAGTGAAGCCGCCACTGATATTTTTCTTTTCTTCTCTGGATAATTTTTTAATTGTTTTCATAATAATTATTTTTTAAAATTACAGTAAAGAATATTGTTTTTCAAATTTGTTGTCTAAAACTAAAACGGTTCAAAACATTCATAACTTACCAAAACTCTTCCTTTACAACATTCTGGTAAACCATAATAATCTCCGCATGACCTTGGCTGATTAGGACCATAAGGACCATCAGGGCAATTTTCGTTGCATCCCCCTATTCCTCCATTGATTGATTTCAGATTTGCTCTGTTTAATTTCTTTGTTTTTTTCATAATAATTTGATTTAGTTCATTTTATAAATATAACAATTCCTTCCGTTTTAAATGAAAAAATTAATCACAATTGTAAGAATTAATGAAAAAAGCACTGTTTTAACAATGCTTTTGAATTTTAAAAACTGATTGATCTCATTTCAATCCGCCCCAAAATTGGTAGGTTCTGATAATAGATTGGTACTATAAGGTAATAAGGTCGTGCCTCGATCTTTTTTGTAATACTTTGTTTTTAAGCTTCAAGAACCATACAGCTATCTGGTCTGGACGGATCATAAGGGAAAAGATAAAGACAAACTCTATGGCCTTTTAAATCTGTACATACTGCACACCCCTTGGGTCCGCAGTCCAGATCCACCACACAATTGTCTGTTATACCTCCACTAATAGCTTTTAAGCTTTTCCTGTTTAATTTATGAAAATTTTTTATGATTATTCTTATTATAGTTAATATTATAAATATAACATTTTTAATCAATTAAACCAATAAGACAAGTATATATTTCTCTTAAAAAGGAAATATATAATATTGTATTAAAAAATTTGTTATTTGAAAATTTCATCATGTTACAATGAATTTATTAAAAAACATATCAGATATTTCTGCCCTGAAATCACCTATTTCATGCATATCTTCTGTTGCTATTTTCATAACTCCAACGACTGTCCCACAAAAATATCTGCTGGAAAATCCTGATAAAAAGGTTTATTCTAGGGACAGCACATCCTGTAAAATTCCCTGATGCCGTAGAAAAAGCAATTCATATCTCGATTGAAATTCCGGAATCTCTGAACGACCTTATGAAAAAGGAGAAAAAAACTATTGAAATAAATTCAGATTTTGAAGAATTAAAACGATTTTTGCTGGGTAAAATTTAAGACAATGAGCAAAATATATCTTGAAGATGTAAAAATATATGCCTACCATGGTGTTCTTCCTGAAGAAAACATTATCGGAACGTATTACATTCTTAATGTGGAACTTCATACCGATCTTTGGAAAGCCGCAGAATCTGATGATCTGAGTGATACGATAAGCTATGCAGACATTAATGATATTCTACATCATGAAATGAAAGTAAAATCAAAGCTTCTGGAACATGTTGCAGGAAGGATCATTTCAAAGATTCAAAACAGCTTTGCACAGATCAGCTATATTAAATTAAAAATTACCAAAACCGCTCCCCCGATGCAGGGTGAGATGAAAGGCGCCAGTATTGAACTGGAAAAGAGCTTTAAACCGGAAAATTAGAATTCAAATTTTCATTCATAAAAAAACATCACAAATTGAAATCCGCTACACTATTATTTCTAGTAATTTTTATCAATGCTTTCGGCCAGACCGGTGTTGATAATCAATTGGCAAGCTATAACTTTCCAAAGATCAGATCAAGTATTACTATGCCGGTAACAATTCCCCTTTCGGAACTAAGCAATATGATCAATGCTTCTGTAAAAGATCTTATTTATCAGGATGACTCTTATACAGATAATAATAACGATCAGTTTAAAGTGAAAGTATGGAAAACAAGACCTATCCGTCTTGTAGGAGGAACCAGCCAGAATCTTCTGATTGAAGTCCCTTTAAAAATATGGGCAGAAAAAGGCATTGGTACTTTGGGGGTATATACCTATCAGAATACAACGTTTGAAACGGTAATGTCTTTTAATACGACAGTTACTTTTAAAAATAACTGGACTATTACTACCAATACACAGCCTAATGGATTCCGATGGGTTACAAAACCTGTACTTGACTATGGAAAAATACAGATTCCTATTACTTCTATTGTTGAAAAGAGCCTAAAAGAACAACAGGAAAAATTCTGCAAAACCATAGATCAGCAGATGGCTACCCAGCTGAATTTTCAGCAATATGCTTTAATGGCATGGAATACCTTTCTGCAGCCCTTCAATATTTCGGAGGAATATAATACTTGGCTGAAAGTAAGCCCCATAAGCGTCAATATTACTCCTTTAAAATTCTATGCAAATCAGATTAATGCCACCTTAGGAGTTGACATCTATTCCGAGACTTTTACCGGAAGTAAGCCGGCAGCTTCTTTACCGGTAACAACAGTTTCAAATTTTAATCCCACTCCTACCGTTGCAGATAATTTTGTTTTGCAGACCACGGCCAATATTCCTTTTACGGAAGCAAGCAGCATGGCCAGAAAAACGTTTTTAAATAAAGAATTTGATATACGTGACTCTAAGGTAAAAGTAACCGATATAAGAGTGTATGGTGTTGATAACAGAGTGGTTATTGAAGCACAGACTGATGGGTATATAAAAGGAACCTCTATTATTTCCGGAATTCCTGTCTATGATGAAGCTAAAAGAAAAATTGTTTTATCAGAAACCAAGTTTAAGCTGAAAACCACTAATATTTTATATAAAACAGCCTCTCTTCTATTTCAGGGGAAAATTGTAAAAATGATTGAAGAGGAATACGGTATCCCAACACAGGAACTGGAAGAAACCTCAAGAAAGAGCATTGAAGATGCTTTTAATAAAGAATATTATAAAGGATTAAAGATGAACGGAAAAGTTTTCAATCTTAAACCCAGTAAAATTTTGCTAAGCGACACAGGAATTACTGCTGTTATTGACACCAATGCTTCGCTAAAACTACTTGTCAACGGATTTTAAAACTAATAATAAACAAAAACTAATAACCAGAAATGAAAAATATTTTAAATATTGTTGAATACAATAAGGCTACACGTGGAATCAGATTCCTCAATTATATTATTGATCTCTTTGTTTTGATAGTGATCAATTATATTATTACGAATGTTTTTGGTATTCTTTATGAACTAACATCTATCGAGCTCTTCTACTTATATAATCACGGAGGAGTTTTTTGGGAACTCTTTATTGGCAACTTTAACTCTCTTATTTATTATTTTCTGATGGAAAACTATCTAAATGGAAGAAGTGTTTCAAAATATATCACCGGAACCAAAGTAATCAGTATAGATGGGACAAAGCCAAGCACCCAGCAGATTTTTTATAGAAGTCTTTCCAGAATTGTACCATTTGATGCACTCTCATTTCTCGGTATGAATGGCTGGCATGACAGTTGGAGTGAAACAAGAGTTGTTAACATCAAAAATTATGAGACTGAAAGACAGGCAAAAAGCGAAATTGACTCTCTTGGAAAGAAAGAAATTGCTTAAAAATTTTTGTTCATAAAGAAATTTTACTATATTTGCACACCTCAAAAATGGTAAAAATGGTACTTTGGCCGAGCGGCTAGGCAGTGGTCTGCAACACCATCTACAGCGGTTCGAATCCGCTAGGTACCTCATAAAAAACCTCTAATTTATTTTAGAGGTTTTTTTATTTTTATAGATGGCCACAAATGCACGAATTTTTGGATCAGATCCAAAATTTGGGATCAGGTGCAAAAGTTGGGGGCTACGCAAAAAGTTTGGTTAATCTGAATAAAAAAAATGATCTGTCCTTCACCCCTCTGAGCTGCATCCTAAAGTTTTTGATTTTAGCATTGAAAGATTCAGCCGCTGCGTTAGTGCTTCTTTTATCAAAATAATTTAGAATATCTCTGTAATGATGGATTATGGTCTTTCTTCAAAATAAATATGAAGTTCAGCAGAATGTTCTTCTGCTTTGAGGATATCAAAGTGTTCAACTAGAAATTCTGGAAGTAAAAATTTTAGAAGATCTTAATCGCTTAGCATAAGACAAAAATATAACCAGTAAACATTCCCCTCAACTTTTGAGACTGATCCAGTATATCTCTAATTTATTTCAAATGAAGTGAATTAAATTCCATTTACCAATAACACCATCATGGAGGGCAAAAAAAAATCCTCGGAAATTCCGAGGATAAAAACTAATAACCATGAAAACTCAAATTAAACATGAGTTGTGTTTGTATATTGAAAAATCGTGCCAAGATTTCGATTTTTGAAAAAAAAAATCAATTTATATCCTCAAAGAAAAATTACACATTTAATCATTTCTTTCTATTTTCATTATATCATTTAAAACACATATATAATTATTTATAATTAATTTAAATAAATTCAAAACACCAGCAGAATCCTTGAAAAAAAAATAATTCATTTTTTTTTAAAATAAAATTCACATTTAAAAATGAAAAATTCTCTAATAATTAATATGAGCTATAAATTAAAGAATATGGCAGAAAAATGATGCCTGTCAGAAATTACTGCCATTACATAATAAGATAGCGTTTGAAAAAAAAATTAAGTAATTTTTATTAGCAGCAAAATACCAGAAATAAAAAAGCCTCCAAAAAGGAGGCCTCAAAAAACACAAATGATGAAAAAAAAATTATTATAAATAAATTTATTCCGTTACTTATTATACTCCAAAGTTATACTACTGTTTATTTTTATTTTATGATTAGACTCATATTATATTACGATTATCCAAACCGCCATGCCAGTATAAAAACATAAGTTTGTTTTTTTGATTTGATCACCAGTTACTCATTTTGCTACGATTCTATTTATCAAATAACGCAGTATTACTATTTTTCATTTAATTTTTTTTAAGATATATTAAATTATCAAAATAAAATCAACCAATCTCATCTAATTCAGTATTATTTTAACAATACAACAATCATAAAATAAACCTACAAGATAATTGTTAATCTTAAAATATATTAAAAAAAAACAATATACACTATGATCAAGGATATGTTTTTACGGTATAATATTTTTTAATTTTACGGTAAATTAATTCAACATATCGTGATAAGTTTCTCTGTACTTATAGCCAACTATAACAATGGAAAGTATTTTAAGGAGTGCTACAACTCTTTAATGGATCAAACCTATGGAAATTGGGAAGTTGTAATCATTGATGACGCCTCTACAGATGATTCGGTAGAAATTATACAATCACTGATCAAAGATAATCCGCGATTTAAGCTTTATCATAATTCAACAAATCAGGGATGTGGCTTCACCAAAAGGGAATGCATAAAATATGCAGAGGGAGAAATATGCGCCTTCTTAGACCCGGACGATGCACTTTATCCGCAAGCACTGGAACTGACCGCTCTTGAGTTCTATCATAGAAATGATATTGTAGCCACTTATTCGCAAATGATGCTATGTAATGAATACCTTAACCCAGATAAGATCTATCCAGGAACAAAACAAATTTATAACAATCAGTTTTTCTTCAATTGCCCAATCCAATTTGCCCATTTCTTTGCTTTCAAAAAAGAAGTTTATTGGAAAACATCGGGTATCAATCCTAAATTAAAAAATGCTGTAGATCAGGATCTTTATTTAAAAATTCTGGAACATGGCGACATCAGATACATCAAAGAACCTCTATACCTATACAGACTTCACTCTAATGGAATTTCTCAGCACAATGCCAAGCAAAGTGCAAAAGAATCCTTCGCAAGAGTGATTCATGAAGCTATGAAAAGAAGAGGTCTTCGAAAAATAAACAATAAAAACGTTCCAGAAAAATTTACAGATTCAAAAGAGATCTATGAACTGCTGAATTACCAAACTCACAAGCTTCATCGTTTGATTAACAAGATAAAAGTTTCTCTCAATATCTAGCGGCAAATTTATCAGTCATCTTATATTCCCTTCTAAATAGAAAAGCCTCCCAAAGAGGAGGCCTAAAAAACACAAATGATGAAAAAAATCTATTTAGAAAAATCCAAACAGAATATTGTTGGATTATTTACTTTTTTATCTGTTCTTCTCTTAAAAAGAGGTCACCCTATTAAAGTAAACAACTACTTATAGCTCTATATTGATTCAAATTCTCATGCAGAGAATCTGTAAAAGTAGATGTGTCTTTTATCTTACATCATATTATTCTTCCCAAATAATAGGGATATATACTGTAATATATCCATCTGCATCTACGTTGGCTTCAGAAACAGTAGCAATTATTGTTCCATAACCTACCCAGTGACCTTGCCCCTGTCTGCCTGAAAAAGAATATACGCCTGCAGGTATTTCTTCAGAATACTGAGGAAGTAATACAGAGCCATCACTGTAGTAGATTTCTCCAGTACATGTATTTTCAGCAGTAAAACCATCCAGATCATGAGTTCCAGATAGCATTTTCGTTCCATCTTTTGCAAGAAGGCCGTAGCGGATTTTAAATGTTTGGGCTTTAGTTTGTTTGTTATGCATTTCAGAACAAACTCCAGAAGGTACCTCTATAAGATCTCTGGAAGAAAACGAAGTTGCAACGGCTAGTACTCCTACAAAAGCCGAAACTGTAAAAATTGATTTTTTCATATTAAAAAAATTTGGTTCTCAAAAATAGTCAACTTATATGAATTCAATGAAAATTATTAGTGAACTATAAATTATAAATATTTATTTTTTACAATTCAAATATCCCCAGGGCGACCATGAACAGGAGAAAAATTGGCAAAAAAGGATCAGTAACGAAACTATCTGATTTTTTTTTAACACTTATTAACTGAAATTTGGCTCTATAATTGAAAATAAAACTAAAATTAAAGCCGTTTTGGTTTAAGCTTATTAAAATTTGAATTATGAACAAGATAGTATTAGCAGGGATTTTATCCGTTTTTTTATTAACGGCCTGCAAGAAAGATGACAGGACAGCTGAAAAGTCACTAGAAGAACAAAAGCTTGAGTTTCAAGCGAGACAGCTTGACATAGAAAAGCAAAAGCTAGCTATTGAAAAAGAAAGACTGGTATACGAAGTTCAGAAAAAGGCGGACAGTATCTCAGAAACTAAAAAAGCAAAGGCTACCGCTGAAAGTAATTCAAAACCACAGGTAATCAGAGAAACAAGAACTGTATACAGAGACAGAAATTCCAATTCAGGAAACAATGGTGCGTATGCAGATAATGGAAACAGCGCTTCACAAGGAACTACTAAAAAGAAGGGTATGAGTAAAGCAGCCAAAGGAACTATCATTGGGACCGTAGGAGGTGCGGCTGTAGGTGCCATTGTTGCGAAGAACAACAGAGGTTTAGGTGCTGTAATCGGAGGTGTAGTAGGTGGTGCTACAGGTTATACAATCGGTAGATCAAAAGATAGAAAAGACGGAAGAGTACAACCCCGCTAGACTATTTTTTACTATAATATATAATAAAGATTGCTTATTTTTAAGCAATCTTTTTTTATGATATCCATTCTCCTTTCTTCTATTCTTATGATTGCGGTCTTAGCAGGCTGGGGAAAACTCATGGATTTAATTTCAGGAGAGTTAATTCAGGGAATTTCCGGGAAAATTCTATCTGGAATACTGGGAATAAGTCTGGTATGGACCGTGATTTCTTTTTTCACTCCATTAACCATCTATATAGAAATTCCCACGCTACTACTGGGATTATTTTCTTTTTTCAAGAATAAGCTTCATCAGGAATTCTATAGGTTTTCAAAAAAAAACTATTATCTGGGGGGATTCGCTTCTTTTATTATTGTATTGGGGGGATCTTATTACCCTTATATATTAGATCATTTTGGTTATTATATTCCTACAATCAAGTGGATAACAGAATATGGATTAATTAAAGGAATCTCAAACCTGGATCTTACTTTGGGACAAATGTCGGTCTGGCATATTTTTCAGGCTGGATTTTCAAATTTTTCGGATCCATTTTTAAGGATGAACACGATTCTGCTGATTATTTATTCCATCTATAGTATTGAAAAGAAAAACTGGATACATTTTTGTTTTCTTCCTGTTCTTCTGTTATTTTCACAATCTCCAAGTCCCGATCTTCCTGTGATGATCTTTTCCCTGATTATTTTAAATGAAATCATCACAGGAAATAAAAATATACTTCTTCTCTTTGCCTTTTCAGTTTTTGTGTTTACTATAAAACCAACTATGATATGGCTTCCCATATTGGTTTTCCTCTGTTCTCTTTTTATATTCAAATCAAATTTCAAGAAACTTTTATTAGGAGCGGGCATCCTTCTTCTATTCTTCATAAAAAATATGTGGACCTTTGGTTACCCAATCTTTCCAGTAGCTATAGGTGATTGGGGACTGTCATGGAAACCTAATCCGGAAGTTTTAAAAATCTCATCTCAATATGCCATTCTGAAAACATATGACATGCAGTATTCTTATGAAGAAATTCAGCAATTTTCAGTCTACGAGTATATTAAAAACTGGTTCTTCCTTGAAGGGATCAAATCAGTCATCAACATTCTTTTTATTCTGAGCCTTATTGTTTTTTCTGTATTTGCCTGCATCAAAAAAAGAAAGCTTATTACTTTAATATGTATTTCATTACTGATAAAAAGTGTGCTTATACTATTTTTTTCAGCTCAATACAGATTTTTCATAGATGTATTTTTTGTCATCTTTTTCGTAATGTGTTATGAGTACTTTAATAAAAGAAAATCAATCATCGTTTTTTCAGTGTTCAGTGTATTCATTATTTCAATAATATCTTTCCCAAACCTTATTCAAAAATATATTCCAAGCTTCAGACCTGGAAATTTTATGGTGGGATTTGAAAAAGAACAGCTTTATCAACCTTCAACCTACGAATACCATCAATTCGATAATTATAAAGTCGGCAATTTAAAATTCAATGTTTCCAAAGACTATCCTTATAGCTTTGATACACCATTGCCTTCTATTTCCCCTAGCTATATTAATGACGATAACAAGGCGGGAATTTTCCCTCAGCTTATTGATAAAAAAGACATCAGAAAAGGATTTATCTGGAAGAGAATGAATTCTGATGAAAAAAAGGAGGCAGAAAAAGTGATCAATAATATCGAAAACACTGATAAATAGAACAAATCCAGAAACTTTATTATTTGGAGAAAAAAAGGTAATTTTGTATTATGTTCAATACATTAGGTAATCTTCTTAGTCTTACAACATTTGGAGAAAGTCACGGAGTGGCTTACGGTGGTATCATTAATAATTTTCCGGCAGGTTTAACGGTAGATCTTGATCAGGTTCAGTATGAGCTGAACCGAAGAAAACCCGGCCAGTCCGCAATCGTTACACAAAGAAAAGAAAGTGACACAGTAAAGTTTCTTTCAGGAATCTTTGATGGGAAAACAACAGGTACACCCATTGGTTTTATCATCGAAAACGAGAATCAGAAATCAAAAGATTATGACCATATTGCAGGTGCATATCGTCCAAGTCATGCAGATTTCACTTATGATCAGAAATTTGGTTTCAGAGACCATCGCGGCGGGGGAAAATCTTCAGCAAGAGAAACGATGAACTGGGTAGTGGCAGGAGCTCTTGCCAAGCAGCTTTTACCCGATATTGAAATCAATGCTTACGTTTCTTCCGTAGGTGATATTTTCTGTGAAAAACCCTATCAGGCTTTAGATTTTTCTAAAACTGAAAGCAATGATGTCCGTTGCCCTGATGCTGAGACTGCTGAAAAAATGATTGCCAGAATCAAAGAAATCAAAAAAGAAGGGAATACTATTGGCGGAACAATTACCTGTGTAATTAAAAATGTTCCAGTAGGAATTGGAGAACCTATATTCTCAAAACTTCAGGCTGAACTTGCAAAAGCAATGCTGAATATCAATGCCTGTAAAGGTTTTGAATACGGAAGCGGTTTCTGTGGTGCTAAAATGACAGGAAAAGAGCATAATGATGCTTTCAATACAGATTTTACTACAAAATCTAACCTTTCCGGTGGTATTCAGGGAGGAATTTCCAACGGGATGGATATTTATTTCCGTGTTGCATTCAAACCTGTGGCTACTATTCTAAGACCTCAGGACAGCATTGACAAAGATGGAAATCCTGTGATCGTAGAAGGAAAAGGACGTCATGATCCATGTGTGGTTCCCAGAGCAGTTCCTGTAGTGGAAAGCCTTGCAGCATTTGTATTGGCTGATCTGTTTCTGATCAATAAAACAAGAAACATCAACAATTTTTAACATAAATATTTTTGGTAATGAAAAATTACTGGGATCAAGGAATTTCTTTTGAAGAATACCTTACAATTGCAAATAAAAGATTAGAAAATCCTGCCAACCAGCAGGAAGCTGACTATAAACAATATTACGAACTGGGTCTTCAGAGAATGGACAGAACGGTAAAGAAATACATTCCCGATGAAGAACAGCTGAAAGAACTGGCGGCAAAAAACTTTGACGGAAATATTTTAATTATTTCTGAAGCTTGGTGTGGTGATGCCAGTGCAACCGTACCTGCTCTTTTCAAATTCTTTGAAGGACGCAACGAAGTCCGGGTTTTCTTAAGAGACAGTGATAAAAGTTTAATCAACCAATTTTTGACCAACGGCACAGAATCTATTCCGAAAGTACTGATTCTTGATAAGGATTTTAATGTGAAAAATTCATGGGGCCCTCGTCCAAAATATGGATACGAGCTTTTAATGAAATATAAAGCAGATCCTGAAGCCTATCCAAAAGAAACCTTCTATAATGATCTGCAGATATATTATGCTAAAAACAGAGGGAAAGATGCTGTTCAGGAAATTTTAGACCTTATCTAATATGACAAAGCTTTTCAGATTTCTGGTTACATTTTGTCTTATTTCAAATATCTCATATGCTCAAAAAGGGAAATCTGAAAATAAGGAAATCTATTTTTTAAAGGAATATGAAAAGTTATTGGACAATAATGATTTTGACACTAAAGAAGCTCAATCCTTAAAATTCTCAGGAGATTTTAAAAAGTTTATTTCTGAAAATCCGGAAACACTTACCAAGGATTTTAAGGAGTTGAATAAAAGATTATACATCATTACTTCTGAAGATAAAAAATTAAGATTTTATGTTTGGGATACAGAACTTGGAGGAACAATGAAGAGTTTTGATCAGATTGTTCAGTATTCTTCCAACGGAAAAGTACAAACATTATATGATAAGGGACAGTCTGACACTCCTTATTTTGTATCTGAAATTATAAAAACGAATATTAATAATCAAAAATATTACCTTGTTATTTCTAATGGAATCTTCTCTACGAAAGATCAGTCGCAGGCCATTCAGGCATATACGATCAGAAATAACAAATTAATTGATACGGATAAAGTTTTTAAAACGAAGACCAAAACAATTAACAGAATTGAAGCTCCATTTGACTTTTTTAGTGTTGTTGACAGACCGGAACGTCCTCTGAAACTTATTAAATTTAATCAGGATAAACTTTATATTCCTGTCGTGGATGAAAAAGGTGCGGTCTCACAAAAGTTTTTACTTTATCAGCTAAATAATAATTACTTCCAGTATATTGGAGTAAAATAAATAATATGAAGTTCATCAAGAAAAATGCAATTTATTTAATATTGCTAATCATCATCGGGGCGGTTTTTGTCATTCCAGGAGTGAAAAATAAGCTGCAGGATTTATTTTTTCCGGTTGCTACCATTGAAAATGCTGTTCACATCAGCGAAGAAGATTATGATGTGGAGCTTAAAGGAATTAATACTCCAAGCACCAATCTTAAAAACTTCAGGAACAAAGGTGTTTTCTTAAACTTTTGGGGAACCTGGTGCCCGCCATGCAGAAAAGAATGGCCTTCTATTCAGAAATTATACGACTCCAGAAAAGATAATGTAGATTTTGTATTGATCGCTATGAACGATAAAGAAGAAGATATAAGAAAATTTTTGAAAGAAAATAATTATAACGTTCCCGTGTATATTGCACAAAGCCCAATCTCAGAAAAAATTCTTCCTAAAGTATTTCCTACCACTTTTCTTTTAGATAAAACCGGAAGGATCCTTATAAAAGAAGATGCTTCAAAAGATTGGAACACAGAAACTGTACATCAGTTCATTGATAATATTATCAAATAGTTATTTAACTTAATTTTATAATTTATTGGTACAGGATTTGTGAAATTTATAGCATTGAAAAATTTATTTAAATCCAAACACAAAATGAAATATTCAAAATTAAATCTTGCAAAAGAAGCTATCAACCACAAGGGCTTTGTAAAAAAAATTCCTGATATTTTCAGAATGGTCAAAATGTGGAAAAGAGGAATCTATCCGATGAAGTCTATAGATATTCTTCTTCCTCTACTTGGAGTTGTATATGTGATCTCTCCTATTGATCTGATTCCTGAATTTGCTATACCTGTACTGGGAGTGATGGATGATCTTGTTGTATTGTCACTAACCATTCCAAAGCTTATCAAAGAGGTAGACAAATTCCTGCTTTGGGAAGCTGAACAAAAATATAAAGGCAATCAGATAATTGATGCCGAAATCATAAAATAATAGTTTATTATATTTTTCAAACCATCCTGGAATATCCAAGGGTGGTTTTTTATTTAAATGGGCGATAAATTTTTAAGCCTTATTTCAAATCCTTAAATTTGCAACATCTAATAAAAAATAATGGAAAGTAAAAAAGAATTCTTCTTAGAGTGCTACAAACTAGGTATCATCAAATTCGGAAGGTTTACCCTTAAAAGTGGTATTGAAAGCCCTTTTTATGTAGACTTAAGACCTTTGGCTTCAGATCCTAAAATTTTAAAAAATCTTGCTAATTATTTATTGGAAATGCTTCCATTGGATAATTTTGATTTAATCTGTGGAGTTCCTTACGCTGCTCTTCCCATGGCGACTGCGATGTCACTGGAAAGCTATATTCCATTAATTATTAAAAGAAAAGAAGCAAAAAGCTACGGAACAAAGAAACTTATTGAAGGAATTTATCAGAAAGGGCAAAACTGTCTTTTGGTAGAAGATGTGATTACTTCCGGAAAATCTTTGGTAGAAACACTTGCTGAAGTTGAACAGGAAGACCTTAAAGTTTCAGATATTGTAGTGGTACTGGACAGAGAGCAGGGAGGAAAACAGCTATTGGAAAACAAAGGATATAGAGTACATACTCTTTTCAATATTTCGGAAGTATGTGACATTCTTCAGGAAACCGGTGAACTTTCTGATGAAGAGGTAAAAAGAATTCAGGATTTCCTACAGGGGAACCACATTCAGTTTGAAGAAGAAATCAGAGCTTCTTATGAACAAAAACTTCAGAATACACAGCATTCTGTGTCTAAAAAACTTCTGGAAACGGCTTTAGCAAAAAAATCTAATCTGATTGCATCTGCAGATGTTACAACGACTCAGGAACTATTGGATTTAGCTGAAAAAGTAGGCCCTCATATCATTGCTTTAAAAACGCACATCGATATTATTTCAGACTTCGACTATGAGCAGACAATCACTCCTTTAAAAGAAATTGCAGCAAAACACCAGTTTTTACTGATGGAAGACAGAAAGTTTGCTGATATCGGAAATACTCAGGAGCTTCAGTTCACGAGTGGCGTGTTCAAAATTACAGATTGGGCAGATTTCGTAACTTCTCAGGTCATCGGAGGTTTTGAATCGTTAGACTGTTTCAGTAATGTAGGAGTGGTAGCCATCGTTGGGATGTCTTCCAAAGGGGCATTAACTACTGCAAACTATCGTGAAGAGGCTTTAAAAGTTGCTTTATCTCACCCGAATGTAATAGGAGGTGTATCTCAGAATAAAATTCCTGAAGAGCTTTTATTATTCACTCCTGGAGTAAACTTAGCAGATTCTGGAGACGGAAAAGGGCAGCAGTATAATACGCCTGAACATGTTTTCAAAACCCTGCATACTGATTTTATCATCGTAGGAAGAGGAATCTACAAGTCTGACAACCCGGAGCTATCTGCTGTTACTTACAAAAATGAAGGTTGGAATGCTTATATTAATTCTTTAGAAAAAAAAGCAATTCAGGGTTAAAATCCTACAAAGTATATACAAAATAAGCTATATTTGAGCTTTATCACGAATATTTGAAAAAGATCAGCATTTGTCTTATTTTGTTTTGGGGAGTTGTACAGGTTTCTGCACAGAAAGACAGCATATATATTGAAGCTAAATTGTCTTCTGACAAAAAGAACCTTGAGGTTAATCAGGAGATTGTGTATTACAATCATTCTGAAAGAGACCTGCATTCTGTAAAACTTCTGAACTGGGTTTCTGCCTATAATAAACGAGGAACATCGTTAGTATACAGAAAACTGGAAGACCGGAATAATGATTTGCATTTTGCAAAAACGAATCAGCTGGGCAAACTTCTTGAACTGAATATAAAAAATTCAGACAACGAGATCATTCCTATCAATACCCTTTCAGATGAAAATCTTTTTATTCCTCTGAAAGCAGTATTAAAACCTGGTGAAAGTGTCACTTTACAGTTACAGTACCGGATGCAGCTTCCTGATAAAAAATTTACAGGATATGGTACATCCCCTCAGAATACACTATTAAAATATTTCTTTATTGTTCCGGATCATTTTGATCCGGACAATATTTACAAGAGAAGCTATAACGATATTGAAGAATCGGTAAGTTTCAATACTTCCTGGACCATAAATTTCGACATCCCGGTCAACAGTTTTGTGGAAGGAAACCTTCCTCAGGTACAGATGAATTCTTTCAAAGGTGATCTTAATTCCGATCCTGAATTTTTGATTTCCCCAACTGAACATCCTTCTATAATAACTACTATTGACGGAATGGATACTGAAGTGAAATTCGGTTATAATCTACAACCTGCAGAGAAAGAAAATCTAGAGTTTTATCTTCCTCTGCATTTAAAATTCATTAAAGAAAAAATGGGTTCGCTCCCAAAAAGTATTTTTATTTCTGATAAATTCAGAGCTAAGGAAGACTTTTTCGGAAACAATGATATTACCTTCTGGAAATTCAGATTTCCACTATTCGCAGATGCTGAGAAAACGGATCTTGACTATTTCGGAATAATTGCTAAAAAAGTTCTCGACGAAAGTGTCATTGCTGACAAACAGAAAGACCATTGGTTTAAAAATGGATTAAAATCTTATTTTGAAATCCAGTACCTGAAGAGATTCTATCAAGATGCAAAACTTTTGGGTATCCTGACAGATGCAAGTATATTCGGAATTAAACCTCTAAAAATATTCCATGCTTCCCAGGTCAAGCTTCTGGACCGCTACGGCTTAGCCTACCAGTATATCATGCTTCAAAACCTGGATCAGAAGATTGATGAAAATTTTACTGCTTTGAGTAATTTTAATGATATGGCCATCAGTAGTTTTGAAACCGGCAGCCTGTTCAATTATTCAGCTGATAAAATGGGGTATGATGCCTTCAACGATGTTGTAAAAAACTACCTTGCTCAAAATACCGGAAAAAAAATTAATACAGAAGAATTCCTTACAAACCTTTCTGAAAAAAATAAGTCCACGAGTTATCTTTCCGGCTTTTTAAAACAGAAAAACCGGGTCGATTTTAAATTAAAGCATATTATAAAAGAAAACGACTCTTTACAAATAAGAATCGCAAAAAATACTGATATAGCCATTCCTGTAAAGCTGGAAACGGAAACGAAAAAAGGAGAAAAAAAGGTTTACTGGATAGATACTGAAGAGAATCAGCATATCACCAACTTATCACTTCCTGCTTCTGATAATATCTATAAAATAACATTAAATAATGGCTACCTTTTCCCGGAATCAAACTATAGAGATAACTTTCTGTATGCAAAAGGTTTGTTCTCGAATGCAAAAAAAGTTAAACTTAAATTAATAAAAGATATTCCAAATCCGGAATACAATGAAATTTATATAAGCCCGAGGGTTCGTTTCAATAATACTTATGATAAGTTTCTTTTAGGTGCTAATTTTAAAAATCAATCTTTTTTTGATCAGAAGTTTCTGTACTCGGTTACTCCATTGTACAGTACAGGAACGGGAAAACTCACAGGATCCGGTGCTGTCTCCTACTCTTTTCTACCTGCTGAAAGCATTATCCGAAGCCTGACTTTTGGAGTTTCAGGTTCTTATTTCCATTATGATTACGGGCTGGCCTACAAAAAGACGTCCCTGAGTTCATCAATCAGCTTTAGAAAAGATCCAAGAAGTACCGTAGGCAGAAGCATTGGAATTTCTTACAATTATTTTGAAAGAGATCTGAGTCCTGCTATGATCGCAAGCAATGATTACAGTAAATATAATCTGTGGAGTATTGGCTATGGCTATAGTGACAGCCAGATGATCCATGAAAAAAGTTTCAGCCTGAGCACTCAGGGAATGGAAGATTTCAATAAAATAACAGCTGAAGGGTTTTACAGATGGGAATTTGCGCCTAAACAAAAACTAAGTTTGCGCTTATTTGCAGGATATTTCCTAAGAAATGACACCCGAAATAATTTGTTTAACTATGGTATTTCCAGGGTTTCCAACTATTCTTTCTCATATACTCTTTTGGGAGAAAGTGCCAGCAGTGGTCTGCTTTCTCAGCAGTTTATCTTAGCTGACGGTGGTTTCAAGTCATTCCTTCCCGGAACCGTCAATCAATGGATCACCTCTGTGAATGTAGACTCCAGCATTTGGAAAATATTCCATGTTTATGCAGATGCAGGAATTTATAAGAACAAAGATTTTCCGACAAAATTCATCTGGGACAGCGGTATTAAAGTAAGGATTATACCAGACTTTTTAGAAGTTTATTTTCCCATACAGTCTTCTCTTGGTTTTGAACCTGCTTTCAAAGATTATGCAAAGCGTATCAGATATACATTGGTTCTTAATCTGGGCTCTGTTATTAATGCCGCGAGAAGAGGATGGTATTAGATGAATTCAAAAATGGAAGGTTTTCTTAATATTTTTAATGATTAAATTGGTATGAAGAGCTACCAGTTTCTTCCAGATAATTAAAATAAAAGAGCAGTTCACGTCATGAACTGCTCTTTGTAATAAAACTAATCTTTTATAATTTTCTGTGAAATAGGAGCATTATCAATTGTTCCTGTCACAATATAAGTTCCTTTAGGTAATTCTGAAATATCTAACATCGAAGCTAGTTTGGTAGGTGATTTTTTGACAACCTGTCTGAATGTGTCATATACTTTCACATCCCTCACCTCGGTTCCAAAAACAATCGTATTATCTTTAATAAAGGGGTTTTGTACAAATCCTGCTTTTACATTTCCTTCAAGAAAAAATTCCGTCATATTATCACTGTTATTCTCTGAAATTCTTTTTATCGCCGTTGTCGTCGTTAAAGATGGAGCCGGACCTTCCCCTTTAAACTGGTCAGCACCGGAACCATAGCCTACAAAATCCAATACATTAGATGCTGTTGGCCCTGTCACCTGTACAATATTTCCAGCCAAAGCCAGTTTTCCAGATATATTGGATATTTTTATACCTGAAGATGTATTGGGAGTTCCATCAAAATTGGTAATAGAAGTTGCGATAAAATCCGGCGTTGGCAGATTCTCAGTACCTCCTTCAAGCGCTGCTTCCTGTATCAGATAAGTTTGCTGAGGGCCAAGAGTAAAATCCGGAAGAGTGTGGTACTGTGTAAAAGCCCCTACTGCAGGAGCATACTGTATACTTGCTCCCGTTAAAGATATTAAATTTGTTCCAACATTTTTGAGCATAATATAACTATTCTTCAATGCAGTTCCAGAATCAGCATTACCGCCATAGATCTCATTGATAACAATTTGGGCGTTCGAAAATGCTGTTGCCAACACCGTCCCAACAATAGTAAATATTTTTTTCATCATTTTAATTTTAGAAATGGTTTTCTAATAAAAATATCAAAAACAGTACCAGTTCTTTTAAAGAATTAAATATAAAAAAGGCCGGTTATTTTGATTAAAATAACCGGCCTTTTTATAGTTTTTTTTGTTATTGCTTTAAAATTTTCTTAACAATAATATTACCATTTTGATTAATTTGAACAAAATTAACTCCTACAGGTAATTTTGAAGCATCAAAAGTAGCAAAGTCTCTTACTTTTTGGCTATCAATTATTTGTCCTGAAGTAGAAATAATTTTTACTTCCGCATTACCTGTTAAATATAAGTCAAAAGAATTTTTCACTAAAGTATTGGAAATCTTAATACTGTTTTTTAGAATCTCCGGACTTTTTGTTCCTAAACTACCAGCTGCTGCCAATACTATATCATCAAAATAAATAGCACCTGTAGTGACATTATTCTGAGCATACACTCTTAAGCTTACTCTTAGCGTTACTGTACCAGGAAGCGTCGTTGTAGTAGCTGTAGTATTTACCCATGCGGCATTATCTGTAGTATATGTTGAAGGCTGAAAAGGATTTCCTGCTGCCGGAGAAATATTTGCCGTTGCACTTCTAAACTGGACCCAATGTCTTGCTCTGGCATTAGGATCATTATCAAGAACCCAGTAAGATAAAGTATATTCTGTATTCTCAGCCACAGGAACATCTACGTAATCCAGATTTCCATTTGTAGTTGCCGAGACTGGAGAAATCTTAACTGAATTACTTCCACTATGCACAATTGATGTTTCTTTAGCCCCCCTGCCATACTAAACCAACCATCTGGTTTAACAGAAGCGTCTGTCCAGGTTTCAAGACCACCATTCGTTATAAGGTTTTGAGCGTTTGAGCACGTAAATGCTGCGACGGCTGCTAAAACTGTAAAGATCTTTTTCATAAATATTTTTTTTTAATACATCATAAAACTACAAAAAAAGCGCTATTCAAATTGAACAGCGCTACATATTTAACAATTAGTTAATTAATGATACTATTTTTTAATCACTTTCTCAGAAACATTTTTCCCATTTACCGTTCCTGTTACAATATAAGTACCTTCTTTAAGGTCGGAAACATTCAATGATTGATTTTCAGACACAGCAGCCGATTTTACAACCTGACCTGCAATATTAAAGATCTTAACATCAGATTTAGCTCCGAAGGTAATATCATTATTTACAACAGTATTCTTAACGAAAACAGCTTTAGATTTATTTAAATTAGAAGTTCCTAATGTAGCAGCCGTTCCTACCACTTTTACATCATCAATTCTATAGTTACCATTACTACTTGTAACAGAAGACCACCTAAGGCTTAAAGTTGTAGCATTCTCTACCTGTACTGGCAACTGAATAGCTACACCACCATTTACAAGAGCCCAAGAAGCACTATTTTTAGAATAGGTATAAGCTACACTATTCCATGTAACTCCATCTACACTCCATTGAAAATCAACATTTTGAGAAAAAGTACCAGTTCCTCTACCAGCCCAGATAATATTAATATTACTGTATCCAATGGTTGATAAAGAATAGGTTAATGTGTGAGTAACTCCTCCTGATCCTATCCCATAAAATACCGCATTCGCTCCTCCTGAAGCTCCGGCATATGAAGTTGAGGCAGAAGCTGTACTCCCGGCCCATCCATTAGTAGTATTTGTACTTGTCCAGCCTGTAGGTAAAGTATTATTTGTAGTTCCAAAAGTTTCAGACAAAAGAGTTGTCTGTCCAAATGCCGTTACCGCAAAAATTGTTGCTGCAACTAACGAATAAAGTTTTTTCATGATTAAAAAATTTTTGTTATTAATAATTTCGGACGCTAAATTACGTCGATTTTTTATTACTCCACAATATTTGGATTAAATTTCTGTTAATAATAGTTAATCCATTGCTGTTATTATTTTTTAAGTATTTTTACCAATTATTTTTCAGGAATTGCGGAATTTTATTATCCTAGTCGTTTTGTTTTTCTTAGGCATATTTTCAGGAAATGCTCAGGTATTTTCGTGGAAAAATCCCAACATTCCTCAAGACAGCGTAAAAAGAGACAGTATTCTCGCAGCAAGGCTGGAGCAGGACCTTTTTGTGAAAGATACCCTAGACTTTATCAGAACCAATAATAAGATTATTATTGATGAAGCTGTGCTCGCTAAAAATGATAAAAAAAGATTCCTGGGAGAGCTTAATTCTAAAGGTTCTATTATTCGTGGGATTACATTTGGTAATAACCAGGGACAGTCTGTACAAAGTTCTATGGATCTTCAGATTTCCGGACGTCTTTCTAAGGACGTTACCATTTTAGCAAGTATTTCCGATCATAATTTGCCTATTCAGGCTGATGGATATACCCAGACGTTGGAAGAATTCGACAAAATCTATATGCAGCTTAATATTAAGGATAAATCAATCCTTAGAGCAGGGCATCTGGATCTTGTGGAAGCGAAAAATTATTTTGCCAAATACCAGAGACGAAGTATGGGACTGCAGTTCCAGACGCAATTCGGGAAAGAAAATAAAACGTTTTTAGATATTTCTGCCGGGGTAGCACGAAGTGAGTTTCACAGAATCCGTTTTCAGGGAGTTGAAGGAAACCAGGGTCCCTACCGCCTTACCGGTAAAAATGGTGAACAGTTTATCACCCTTATTTCCGGCTCGGAACAGGTTTTCATTGATGGGATTTTGATGAAAAGAGGAGAAAATCAGGATTATATCATCAACTACAATACCGGTGAGGTTACTTTTACCAGTTTCCGTCCTATTTTCCAACAGAATTTCATTACGATTTCATATAATTATGCCAACAGAAACTATTCCAGGTATCTGTTCACTGGAAAGCTGGAACACCAGAGAGAAAGATTCAAGGTTGGTCTGAACTGGTTCATGGAAAATGATAATAAAAATGCTCCCCTTTCTTTAAGCCTTTCCAAAGAAGATGAACAAATACTGGCGGAAGCCGGAAATAATCCTGATCTGATGTATGCTCCATCAGGAGTTGTTACCGAATATGACGTTAATAAAATTTTATACCGTTTAAATACAGCTGGAAATTTCTACGAATTTTCTACCGATCCTTCCTTAACACTTTATCAGGTTTCGTTTACTTATTTTGGGGTTAATATGGGGGATTATAAAATAGCCCAAACTACCAATAACGGTCGTGTTTTTGAATACGTAGGTCCGAATGCCGGAGATTACAGAGCCGTAAGAAAACTTCCTTCGCCGCAAAAATCACAGGTATTCTCTCTTAATTCAGAATATTTATTGAATGAAGGAAAAATAGGAGCAGATATTTCCCTGAGTAATTATGATATCAATTTATTTTCATCTAAAGATTCTGATCAGAATATGGGCTATGCATGGAGAATTTTTGGAAATAAAAGTTTTACCAAAAACTCATGGAAAGGAACTCCAAGCTTTGAATACCAATACATTGATAAACAGTTCCATATTCTGGACCGTATCAATGATGTGGAATTTTCCAGGGACTTTAACTTAGCTCAGGAATTTAACCAAAAGACCCAAAACAGATTTACTTTCAGTTTTTTAAATAAGTGGAACAATAAATCTACTGTAAATTACCGTATTAACTACTTGAATGAACAGAATTCTTATAAAGGGATTAAGAATGATGTAGATTTTGGCTGGATTACAGGGAAATTCCTCACCAAAGGAAATTTATCTTACCTGACAACCAATGCAACTCTCCAGGATACTAAATTTATCCGTGGGGGAGCTTCAACAGAATTCACCGGTAAAAAGGGAAGCTGGGCTATTGGAGGAAGCATGGAGCACAATGAAAAGAAATACAATGATACCCAGCTTATGGATGTCACAAGCTTCAGTTGGAAGGAAATCTTTGTACAGAAGAAAATTGGAGATAGTACCCGAACAAAATTATTGGCAAAAGTATATATGAGGGACAATGACTCAGTCCGTGATAACAGGCTTCAAAATATGAATAATATTCTTGGATTCATGGCAGAAAGTCAAATTATAAAAACCGATAAAACCACTTTAAATGCACTAATTCATTATCGTAAATTTTTTTATCAGAATGCTGATCCCAATACAACAAGAAATAATGATTTTGTGGTAGGAAACATTCTTTACAATCAGCAGCTTTTCAGAAACGGAATGCGTCTTCAGGCCTTTTACGAACTAGGAAACGGACAGGAAGCGCAAAGAGAATTCCAGTATATAAAAGTAACTGATGGACAGGGAGTATATAAATGGACAGATTATAACGGAGATGGTGTTCAGCAGCTTGATGAATTCGAGATTGCCGAGTACTCAGATTTGGCTCAGTATATAAGGGTTTACACTAATTCTGTAAGGTATATCCCTTCCAATAAAAATAAACTACAGCTGGCTTTATTTGTGAACCCGGCAATAATATTCAATTCAGAAAATGCATTTTTAAAACGCTGGAATTTTAATATTTCATTAAATTCTCAAAATTCATTTTATAAAAAAGATAAAGTTCTGGTATTGAATCCTTTTGAAAAAAACAGTGATCAGATCCTTAAAAATCAAAATATTCTGGCATCCGTACAATTCAACCCTACTGATAAATCAGGATGGAACGGAAATTACCGATTGATTACCAATGACAACCTCATCAATGCTAATTTCAGTAACGAGGAACGTCAGCAAACTTCTCATTTCCTGAATGTAGGATATTGGTTTAATAAAGAATTCAGGGTAGACTGGGAGAATTCTGTACACGACATTAAAAACTCTTCACAGCTTTTTACAACAAGAGATTACCGTCTAAATAATTTTGAAACCAAGCCTAAAGCAACGTATAAATTTACAGATGCCATACAGGCCGAATTATCTTCTGCATTCCGTCAGAAACAAAGACAGGATGGTGAAGAGCTTCTGAAAGCATTTGATGTTACCGGAACCATTCAATGGGAACGAAGAAAGACATCTATCCGTGGTAATTTCTCTTTTATCAGCAACAACTTTACCGGCAATAATTTCAGTATTGTAGGAAACCAAATGCTGGACGGATTGAAGCCTGGGAAAAATCAGGTATGGAGCGTATTTATTCAACAGGCGGTCAACTCTTTCATTCAATTGAACCTGAATTATGAAGGAAGAAACTCCGGTGACAGAACAATCCATATCGGAAGTATGCAGGTGAAAGCTAGCTTTTAAGAATGGAACATAGAGAATTGAAAATGTAAAATTGAAAGTGGAAAGTTGAAAATAAATAGGATATGGTATAAGAGTTTAGGTTTGTAAAGCTCTCCTATACCGGATATGGCCTTATTATGAGTCTCCATTATTAATTTTCCGTTTTCCATTTACACTGATAGATAATATCATATTTTCTTATGTTCAGAATTTTGTAAATTTGCACCATGATAAAAATAGGCAACATAGAACTGCCGGAATTTCCACTTTTGCTGGCTCCGATGGAAGATGTAAGTGATCCTCCCTTCAGACGTTTGTGTAAAATGCACGGTGCAGATTTAATGTACTCGGAATTTATTTCTTCCGAAGGCTTAATTCGTGATGCCATGAAGAGCCGTAAAAAACTGGATATTTTCGATTATGAAAGACCGGTTGGCATACAAATCTTTGGTGGAGACGAAGAGGCAATGGCCATGTCTGCAAAAATTGTTGAAACAGTAAATCCGGATCTGGTAGATATCAATTTTGGATGTCCTGTAAAAAAAGTTGTCTGCAAAGGAGCAGGAGCAGGAGTTTTGAAAGATATTGACCTTATGGTTCGTCTTACAAAAGCAGTTGTACGTTCTACTTCTTTGCCTGTAACCGTAAAAACTCGTTTAGGATGGGATAGTTCCAGTATTAATATTGACGAAGTAGCAGAACGTTTACAGGAAACAGGGATCAAAGCATTAACTATACATGCGAGAACCCGTGGACAGATGTATAAAGGAGAAGCAGACTGGGAGCATATTTCAAGAATAAAACAAAATCCTAATATTGAGATTCCAATTTTTGGAAACGGAGACATAGATTCTCCGGAAAAAGCATTGGCATACAAACAAAAATATGCTTGTGACGGAATCATGATCGGCCGTGCAGCAATTGGCTATCCATGGATATTTAATGAAATCAAACATTTCTTTAAAACAGGTGAGAATTTACCTGCCCCTGTCATAGCAGACCGATTACTTGCCGTACGCCAACACGCAGAATGGAGTGTTGAATGGAAAGGAGAAAAATTAGGACTTGTTGAAATGAGACAGCATTACAGCAATTATTTCAGAGGAGTTCCTCACTTTAAAGAATTCAGAAAAAGATTTCTTGAGGTATTTACTTTGGAAGAAATGGACAGCTTAATCAAAGAAACTCAGCAATTCTACGAAGAATATCAGGAACAGGTATAAAACAAAAAACCATCAATTGAATTGATGGTTTTTTTATGATTTGAAGATTGAATTTAATATCCTTCAGATGAAGATTTATCTTCAATAAGTGCTAGCGCTGAAGAGGTTCCTATTCTTTTCACTCCCATGCTGATCATTTTCTCGGCATCTTCAGGAGTTCTTACTCCACCTGCAGCTTTTACAGGAAGTTTCCCTGCGTTATCCAGCATGATTTTTATGCCCTCAAATGTTGCACCGTTAGGTTTCCCATCAGCTGTTGCATAGAATCCCGTAGAAGACTTTACAAAAATTTTGGATAAATCATTTTCCTGGAAGTTTTCCTCTGCCCAGCCAGAAATATTTTTGGTAAGATCTGCAATCTGCTCATTATTCAAAGCGGCAGTTTCAATAATCCACTTTGCAATTTTATGATGTTCCAAAGCAAGCTTTGTACACTTTACAAATTCATTTTTTATCAGTTCTCTACTTCCTGTAAGGTAAGCGTTATAATTAATAACAAAATCCAATTCATCTGCTCCATCTTCAATTGCTTTCGATGCTTCTGCAAGCTTCTCTTCAACCGAATACGTTCCTTCATGAAAACCTATTACAGTTCCCACTACCACATTTGAATTCCTTTCCTGGATATATTTCTTAATGTCTGCTACATAATCAGGGCGGATCATCACGGCAAAAATACCATTATCAATTGCTTCCTGGGCAAGTTCTTTATCTTTTTGAAGAGTTTCTTCGTGGGAAATACCTGATTGTTCTGGTGTTTTCAGGTAGGTTGAATCCAAATATTGTGCTATATTCATATTGTTATACTTTCAATTGTCTGTAAATACCTTGTTCCAAAGATATAAAAGTTTCTGTTCTTGTTACTCCTTTCAGCTTCTGAATCTTGCTAAGGATCTGCATCAGATGATCGTTATCTTTACAAAGAACTTTCAGGAATATGGTATAATTTCCTGTTGTATAATGAGCTTCTACCACCTCATTAATATCATGCAAAGACTTTACCACATCAGGATAATGACTTGGCTGATCCAGAAAAACGCCGATATATGAAGTTACTTTATATCCTATTTTTTTAGGATTAAGGAATGAAATAGAATTTTCAATAACTCCTGCATGCTCCAGTTTTTTAATTCTCTGATGTACCGCTGTTGTAGAAATTCCAACATTTTTTGAAATATGAGCTAAAGAAGTTTTAGCATTGTCCATTAACATATAGATTATTTCTTTATCAATAGAATCTAAATGGTAGCTTGTGTTGCTCGAATTTTTCATTTTGTAATTTTTTTTATTATTTATGTTTTTTTACTGTAAACTTTTAAATTTCACAAAAACCGGAAAATGATCACTATAGCCTCCTAAATACCGTGTTCCTGCATAAGTTCGGAAAGGCCGCCCTTCGAAGTTCCTGATTTTACTGCTGATTTTTTCAGAATTGAATATATGGGCATCCTGAAAAGCCAGTGTTTTATTATCAAGAAGAGATCTTGACATCATAATCTGATCATACAGCAATCCAGACTTAAAATGAAAAGTAGAATAATTTCTTGTAGAAAACAATTCTTGAAAAGGATTCATCAAAACCTTCTTGTGATCGTTATCAGAGAGAATTTGAACTAAATTTTCATCATCTGGATTTTCGTTAAAATCACCACACAATATGATATGTTCTTTATCAATATCCACAATTTTCATGATCCGTTCCCGGACCTCATTCAATATGAAGGCTCTTTTAGGTTTATTGATATCTTTTTCGCGCTTAGAGGGAAGATGAGCGACAAAGACATTAATAATTTCCCCTTTATATTTAATTTTCGAAAAAAGTACGTCCCTTGTTGTATCGTAATACCCTTTATTTTTATTTGTTATTTCAAAAAAGAAAGTAATGGTTTCAGAATCAATTACCTCTACTTTAGTCTTATCATATAACAAGGCGACATCCACCTTTCTTTCATCCATAGAATTATAATGTACAATTCCATATTCTGAGTTAAAAGGTTCCATCTCTACAAGATCTTCCAACACTTTCCTTCCGGAAACTTCTGCCAATCCAATTATAAACGGCAAAACACCGTTATCCTCCTTCATCAATTGAAATACATGTGATATTTTAAAAAGTTTATTTTTATATCTTTTTTCATCCCAATTTCTTAAACCTGACCGGGTAGGATCTAATTTATGGACAGGTTTCGGATCTGGTAAAAATAAGTTTTCGACGTTGTAAAAAGAGAATAGCTCCATCAACATTAATTTCTATACTTTAATTTATTATACTCTTTTCCAGCTGTAAATTTATTATTTTTTCTCAAGTTTTGTTAGTTTTCAATAATATCAAAAAAAATGAATTTGCATCAATGAATAATCCAAATATAATAAAAACAACCAATAAAACTAACAATATCAAACTAATTTTTCAATTATTATGGATTTTTGATATATAATTAAAAATTAAAAAATATTGAAAATTAAAAAAAAGAAAATAAAATTTTATAGTAAAAAAAAGAATGTTAATATTTTTCTTATTATTCACACTTGTTACAAATATTATTCCACTTTTAATTAAATTATCTTAAAAAAAGCGCTCAAATAGGTATAGAAACCTTTTTAAAGTAAATCAGGCCGTTTCTCCTGGGTAATCCTCACCGCTTCATCATGGCGCCACTCTTCAATCATTTTCAAATTTCCACTTAGTAGAATTTTAGGAACATCTAGTCCTTTATAGCTTTCAGGTCTTGTATAAATAGGCGGAGAAAGGAGGTCATCCTGAAAGCTGTCGGTAAGGGCACTCTGTTCATCATTTAAAACTCCGGGAAGCAGTCTTATAATAGAATCAGCAAGAACACATGCAGCCAGTTCACCA